>NZ_JBWBWM010000003.1:0-341138 GCF_056174665.1 Bradyrhizobium sp. WYCCWR15520 | reverse complement strand
CGCGCCGGTGGCGGCGGGTGCCTGCGCCGGTGCGGCGCCGATGGCCCCCGGCGGGCGCAGGCCAGCGCGGTCGTCGTTCGGATAGACAATGCTGGCGCCGGGAATGCGGCTGTCACCGCGATCCGAATAGACCTGCTGCTGCGAGGCGGGTGGACGGTCCGCATAGATCACCGGCGGCGGACCGGCCGGGCGGCCATAACGCGGATCGTCGGGGGAAAGGATCGGACCCGTGGGCGTCGGAGCGCCACGGTCTGAATAAACGGGGGCACCGGCCGGGCGGCCATAGCGGGGATCACTGGGCGACATCACCGGGCCGGGTGGCGGCAGCGCGGCCGAGTTCTGCCCGTTCGGAGCCTCGTCGTCATCATCGTCCAGCGCGTCGAAATCGGGCTCGCCGGGGCCGCGGCGTTCTTGAACCGCATAACCACCTTGCACATACGGGCCTGGAGCCGTCGAATAGACTTGGCCTTGGGCGGGATAGCCCTGCTGCGCATGGGCGAGCGAAGTTCCCGCCAGGGCAGCGGCAATGGCGGCACAAATCGTCAGAATGCGGTTGTTCATCATCGCCTTTTTTATAGACCCCAAGCCCCACCGGACGGTTAACGGCAGATGACGGAAGATAGCGGCACATTCAAGACAAATCCCCGAAATTCGGGTCCTGCCAGCCATTTGTGATCGCCGCCAGTTGCGGCAAAGATGCCTCAGCGCGCCGGAAATCGCCGATATCGCATGGTGCGCGACTCGAAACCGCAGATTTTGTAACAAAAAGCTGCCGGGCGTTGAGATACTCTCATATCGGCCTGATTCGCGCGCGGCGCCTCCCGCGAAATTCAGCCGCACAGTGGTCACCGCGTTTCCCTTGGCAATCAATAACCCTCCGGCCCTCAAGGAGGGGTGGAACTCGCGTCCATGCTTCCCGGCTTTCGTTTTCTGTTCACTGCAATCATCCTCTCGATGTCGGTCCTGATTTTCGGCCTTGGCGCCGCCGCGCTGTTGCGGGCGGCGCATGAGGAATTTGCCAACCTTCCCTCGCGACGGGCGGCGCCCGAGCCGATGTTTGCCCGCCAGACCGACGACTCGCTGCCGACGCTGGCGCTGCTGCGCGTCGATCCGCCGGTCGCGGACACGCCGGCGGAGAACGTCGCGGCGGCCGCCGTTCCGGAAGCGGCCACGGACGCCCCGACGAACGTCGGGCAAACGCCGGACGCCAGCCCGGCCGAGCCCGAGAAACTGGCTGCACTGACAACGGCTGAGCCCGTGCAGGCCGAAGCTGCCAAGGAAGCCGTAATGGAAGCTGCAAAGCCGGCACCTCCGGCGCAGGAGACAAGCGCCGAGACACTGCCCGCTCCGGCCACTCCTGAAGCGCCCACGGCCAGGACGGAAGAGAAGCTCGCCGCCACCACGGAAACGCCGGGGTCTTCGGCCATGGCAACCCCGTCCCCGGCCGAGCCGGCGACGGCAGCTGTTTCGCCCGAAGATAGCCCTACCGCGCCCCGGATCGCGACGCTCGGCGGTCCCGCCGTCGTCATCAATGAAAAGACATCGGGCGCGACCACGGAAGCGAAGCCGGACCGCAGCACCGTCAAGAAGCGGGCCGCGGAGCGGGCCCAGGAACGTCGGCGGCTGGCCGTGCGCCGCGCACGCCTGGCACGTGAGGCGGCGGCACAGCAGCAACAACTGCTGGCCAATCCCTTCACGCAATTCCAGGCGCCGCGCGTGACGCGCTGATCTCAGATTTGGATATCAGGCCGGGCCGGTTGCGACCGGCGGGCCGTCTGCGGCGCCCCACTCGGTCCACGAGCCGTCATACAGCGCCGGGTTCTCGACGCCGAGACGATAGAGCGCCAGCGTCAGCACCGCGGCACTGACGCCGGATCCGCAGCTCGTCACGATCGGCGCATCGAGCTTCACGCCGGCGCCGGCGAACACCGCCCGCAACGCATCGAGCGGCTTCATCGTGCCGGTCGCGGCATCGAACAAATTGTTGTAGGGCAGGCTGAGGCTGCCGGGGATGTGGCCGGAGCGCAGCCCCGGCCGCGGTTCGGCGACCTTGCCCTGATAGCGCTCGTTGGCGCGGGCATCGATCACCTGCTCGGCGCGGCTCGAGAGATTGGCAACGAGCTGCTGCATGCTGCGCACGCGCCGCGCATCGAACGTCGCCTTGAACGTCGAAGGTTTCGGCACAACCTCGCCCTTCTCGGTCTTGCGGCCTTCCGCGACCCATTTTTTCAGGCCGCCATCGAGCACCCGCACCTCCTTGCCGAACGACAGGAACATCCACCACGCCCGGGGCGCGGCGACCCAGCCGCCGGAATCGTAGACCACGACGGTGTCGTCATTGCCGATGCCCAGTGCGCCGACATCGCGGCCGAACTGTTCGGCGGAGGGAAACATGTGCGGCAGCGGGTTAGAATGATCCGATACCGCGTCGACGTCAAAGAACACCGCGCCCGGAAGATGCGCGGCGAGATAATCGTCCTTCGGCAGCGGCAGCACGCCCGGCATCTTGAACGAGGCGTCGATGATTTTGACGTTGGGATCGCCCAGGTGTGCGGCGAGCCATTCGGTGGAGACGAGCGGGTCGGTGGTAGCGGGCATGAATACAGTCTCCGGGATTTCTCAGATCGTCATTGCCGGGCTTGACCCGGCAATCCATCTTCTTCGAAGGACTCATTTTGGGATGGACACGCGGGTCAAGCCCGCGTGTGACGAATCTTCACCCCTTCTTCTTCGGCTCCCACTTCTCGATCGGGCCGCCGGCGTCGCGCCAGGCGGCGAAGCCGCCGCCCATATGGGCGACCGGCTTCAGGCCCATATCCTGCGCGGTCTTGGCGGCTAGCGCCGAGCGCAGGCCGCCGGCGCAGTGGAAGATGAATTTCTTGTCCTCCTGGAAGATCGGCTTGGCGTAGGGACTTTGCGGATCGATCCAGAATTCCAGCATGCCGCGGGTGCAGGAGAAGGCGCCGGGGATCTTGCCCTCGCGCTCGATCTCGCGCGGATCGCGGATATCGACGATCACAACGCCCGGGTCCTGCGCGGCCTTGATGGCATCGGTGGCGCTGACGGTCTCGATCTCGGCGTTGGCTTCGTCGATCAGGGATTTGATGCCTCGGTGGATGGTCTGGGGCATTGATTGCACCTTTCGTTTTCCTTGACCTGTCATTCCGGGGCGATGCGAAGCATCGAACCCGGAATCTCGACGGGGTGAAATAAGCTCCAGATTCCGGGTTCGCGCTGCGCGCGCCCCGGAATGACGGTGATTACCGCACCAGTTCCTTCATCGCGCCTTCGAGGCCTTCGATCGTGATCGGATACATGCGGCCCGAAAGCAGCCGGCGGATGATGGTGGTGGATTCCGAATAGTCCCAATGCTTCTGCGCCACCGGATTGAGCCACACCGTATGCGGATAGGTGCGCGTGACGCGCTCCAGCCACACCGAACCGGCCTCCTCGTTGACATGCTCGACCGAGCCACCCGGCACCATGATCTCGTACGGCGACATCGAGGCGTCGCCGACGAACACCACCTTGTAGTCGTGCGGATATTTATGCAGCACATCCCAGGTTGGCGTGCGGTCGGTGAAGCGGCGCTTGTTCTGCTTCCAGACGCCTTCATAGAGGCAGTTGTGGAAGTAGAAATACTCCATGTGCTTGAACTCGGACTTCGCCGCCGAGAACAATTCCTCGACCTGTTCGATATGCGAATCCATCGAGCCGCCGATGTCGAAGAACACCAACACCTTGACCGCGTTGCGACGCTCGGGCCGCATGTGCACGTCGAGATAGCCGTGGTTGGCGGTCTCCCTGATCGTGGTGTCCAAATCGAGTTCGTCGGGCGCGCCGGTGCGGGCGAATTTGCGCAAGCGGCGCAGCGCGATCTTGATGTTGCGGATGCCGAGCTCGACATTGCCGTCGAGATCCTTGAACTCGCGCTTGTCCCACACCTTCACGGCGCGGTTGTTGCGGTTCTTCTCCTGCCCGATCCTGACGCCTTCGGGATTGTACCCATGGGCGCCGAACGGCGAGGTGCCTGCGGTGCCGATCCACTTGTTGCCGCCCTGGTGACGACCCTTCTGTTCCTCGAGGCGCTTGCGCAAGGTCTCCATGAGCTTGTCCCAGCCCATCGCCTCGATCTGCTTCTTCTCTTCCTCGGTGAGGTATTTCTCCGCGAGCTTCTTCAGCCATTCCTCGGGGATCTCGGCCTTGTCCATGGCGTCGAGCAGGCTTTCCAGCCCCTTGAACACGGTGCCGAAGACGCGGTCGAACTTGTCGAGGTTGCGCTCGTCCTTCACCAGAGCGGCGCGGGAGAGGTAATAGAAATTCTCCACCGTCTGATCGGCGAGGTCAGCGTCGAGCGCCTCCATCAGCGTCAGATATTCGCGCAAGGTCACCGGGACCTGCGCGTCGCGAAGCGAAGTGAAGAATTGCAGGAACATGGCATACAGATCGCCCGCCGGGCAGCGCACGTCAAGTGCGGAGCATGCTCAAAGGCCGGCGCATAGCTGTCAGGCCTAGACCGGGAGGCTTTTTCAATTACAATTGAACCATAAAAGGCTTATTCCGGCAGGGGAAATTCAATGAGTATCATTGCGGCGCTGATCATCGGCGGTATTGCGGGCTGGCTTGCCGGGCTGATCGTGCGCGGCGCAGGCTTCGGGCTGATCGGCAATATCGTGGTCGGCATCATCGGCGCGCTGCTGGCGGGCTGGCTGCTGCCGCAGCTGGGCGTCAACCTCGGCGTCGGCTGGGTTCGCGATATCATCAACGCCACGATCGGCGCGGTGATCATTCTGGTGATCCTGTCGCTGATCAGACGCTGACGGAGCCGCTAGCTACTCCAATAGCGACCGCCGGATCGGCGGTCGTTTACTGTTCAGGCCATTGCGGCTTACGGACGAACAACAAGGCAGACGGATAGATGAAATTTACCGGCACCAAGGACTATGTCGCCACGGACGACCTCAAGGTCGCCGTCAACGCCTCGATCGTGCTCGAGCGCCCGCTGCTGATCAAGGGCGAGCCCGGCACCGGCAAGACCGTGCTGGCGGAGGAAGTCGCCAAGGCGCTCGGCGCGCCGCTGCTGACCTGGCACATCAAGTCGACCACCAAGGCGCAGCAGGGCCTCTATGAATACGACGCGGTGTCGCGCCTGCGCGACAGCCAGCTCGGCGATCCCCGCGTCTCCGATATCTCGAACTACATCAAGCGCGGCAAATTGTGGGAAGCCTTCACCCACGACAAGCGCCCGGTGCTTCTGATCGACGAGATCGACAAGGCCGACATCGAATTCCCGAACGACCTCTTGCTCGAACTCGATCGGATGGAGTTCTTCGTCTACGAGACCGGCGAGAACATCAAGGCGAGCCTGCGCCCGATCGTGATGATCACCTCGAATAACGAGAAGGAACTGCCGGACGCGTTCCTGCGCCGCTGTTTCTTCCACTACATCAAGTTCCCCGACGCCGACACCATGGGCCGGATCGTCGACGTGCACTTCCCTGGCATCAAGAAGCGGCTGGTGGAAGAGGCGCTGCGCATCTTCTTCGAGGTACGCGAAGTGCCGGGCCTGAAGAAGAAGCCCTCGACGTCAGAACTGCTCGACTGGCTCAAGCTCTTGCTCAACGAGGACATTACGCCGGAAATGCTCAGGGAGCGTGACCCGCGCAAGCTGATCCCGCCGCTGCACGGCGCCCTGCTCAAGAACGAACAGGACGTGCACCTGTTCGAGCGGCTGGCCTTCCTCAGCCGCCGCGAAGTGTAATTCGCTGACGACTACGGCGCCAGAACCTCACGGTTCTGGCGTTTCGCTTTTCAGAACGCAACAAACGAAAAAGAACAGGGAAGATGAACGTCCAGACCCAGATCGACAAGGCTTCGCCGCGCACCACAGAGCATTTCGACGTCCTGATCGCCGGCGCCGGCATTTCCGGCGTTGGCGCCGCCTATCACCTCACCACGCAGTGCCCGGGAACGACGTTCGTGGCGCTGGAGGCGCAGAAGACGTTCGGCGGCACCTGGACCACCCACCGCTATCCCGGCATCCGCTCCGACAGCGACCTGCACACCTTTGGCTATCGCTTCAAGCCGTGGACCACGGCACCGATCGCGAGTGCTAAGGAAATCCTGAAATACATGGGCGAGGTGATCGAGGAGAACGATCTCGCGCCTCACATCCGCTATCAGCACACCATCACCTCGGCCGAATGGTCGAGCGAGGAAAATCTCTGGACCATCGAGGCCACGCGTACAGACACCGGCGAGAGACGGCGCTTCACCACCAATTTCTTCTGGATGTGCCAGGGCTATTACCGCCACACCGAGGGCTATACGCCGGAGTGGAAGGACATGGCCAAATTCAAGGGCCCGGTCGTCCATCCGCAGAAATGGCCAGAAGACCTCGACTACAGGAACAAGCGCGTCATCGTGATCGGCTCGGGTGCGACGGCCGCGACGCTGATCCCGGCGATGGCTGACGACTGCGCGCATGTCACCATGCTGCAGCGTTCGCCGACTTATTTCCGCACCGGGCGCAATGCGATCGAGATCGCCGAAGAGCTGCGGAAACTGCAGGTCGACGAGCACTGGATCCACGAGATCACGCGGCGAAAAATCCTGTTCGACCAGGACGCCTTCACCCGCAAGACCTTTGCAGAGCCGGAAGCGGCCAAGAAGGACCTGCTGTCGGCCGTCGAAGCCTATCTCGGCAAGGACTACGACATCGCGACCCACTTCACGCCAAAGTACCGGCCGTGGCGGCAGCGCATCGCCTTCATTCCCGACGGCGATCTGTTCCAGGGCATCAAGTCCGGCAAGGCCTCCGTCGTTACCGACGAGATCGACCGCTTCACGGAAAAAGGGATTCTGCTGAAATCCGGCAAGGAGCTGGAAGCCGATATCATCGTGACCGCGACGGGCTTCAACCTCTGCGCCAATGGCGACATCGAGTTTGCTATCGACGGCAAGCCGCTCGACTTCGCCGATACCGTGACCTATCGCGGCATGATGTTCACCGGCGTGCCGAACCTCGTCTGGGTGTTCGGCTATTTCCGCGCGAGCTGGACGCTGCGCGTCGATCTCGTCGCCGACTTCGTCTGCCGGCTGCTGAATCATATGAAGCAGACGGGGGCGAAAAAGGTGACGGCGGAGCTCCGCCCCGAAGACCACAACATGCCGCTGCTGCCTTGGATCGATCCGGAGAACTTCAACCCCGGCTACATGATGCGCGGCATGCACCTGTTGCCGAAGCGGGGCGACAAGCCGGAATGGCAGCACAACCAGGACTACTGGGCGGAGAAGGACGAATTCCCGGCGATCGACCTCAAAGACAAGGCGTTCGTTTACGGCTGAGACCTGACGCCGGGTGAGCGTTGCATCCCCTCACCCGGCATTCATCAAGCGGTACGCGCCTCGATCACGTTGAAGCGGCCGGCCGGATGAACCGCAGCCAGTGCGAAGCCGCTTTGCTCGAGCAGTTCGCGGTATTGTCCTTTGGTTCGCTCGCAGCCGCCGGGCCCGCGCATCATGTTCAGGTCGCTCAACGCATGCGCCTTGTCGTCGTTGGTCACGCCGGGCGATTCCGGCATCAGCCGTTCAACCAGCAGCAACTTGCCGCCACCCGGCAGCGCCTGATGACAGTTGCGCAGGATCGAGATGCTTCGCGCATCATTCCAATCATGGATGATGCTCTTGAGAATGATCGCGTCGGCGACCGCCGGCACAGTCTTGAAGAAATCGCCGGCCAAAAATTCCACGCGGTCATCGACACCGATCTGCCGGAGATGCTTGCTCGCGGCCTCGGCACATCTCGGAAGGTCGAAAACAGTGCCGCGCAGTTTTGGGTTTTGCTGCACGATGGCGCCGAGCAGTTCGCCGGACCCGCCGCCGACGTCCATCAGGTGGGATATCCCGCTGAAATCGTAGGAGCGAAGGATATCCGGCGTGACAAGTCGCGTGAGTTCGGTCATTGCAACGTTGAATTTGTCGACGATTTCAGGTGTTCGACCCATCAGATCGAAACTGTTGGCAAGGCCTTGCAATTCGGCAGCGGTCTTGCCGGTCATCACGGAATCAAGCATTCCGCTCCAGGATTTTGAAAGCATCTCAGCTTCAAAGATCGCCCAGCCCTTGAGCGATTGGTCGGCGGCGCTGTCGAGGCAGGCGCCCACTTCAGTCAACGCATAGCTATCCTCGCCGGTCCTTTCGCATATGCCGATTGTAGAGAGCGCGATGAGAAGACGTCCAAGCGCCCGTTCATCCGCGCCGGTTGCCTTTGCGAGCTTGCCAGGCGTCTGTGGACCGTAGCTCAACAGTTCGGCGAGCCCAAGTCTGGCGGCCACGTAGATCACTGCGGTCACGCGGTGCGACTGTATGAGATCGAAAAGCCTGAGGGCCGATACTTGCGATGACATCGCGCCTCCTTTGCCGTGATGCTGTTGCATTTTTCGAATGCGATTTTCCCGCGTGCTTGCCGCACGCCGTTCAGCACCGGCGGCACGGCATTGGTCGCCACTGGATGCGGCCGGGAGTTATTCGCGCCGAGAACGCATGCATGTCCGTGACGCTATGCGGCTTGCGATCAAAGTGACGGCTAATTGGCGCCGGCGAAATGAAACAATTCACACAGATCGTGTATACCTAATAGGTATTATATAACCTGAATATCGGCGCATTTGCTTCGATTAGGCTTATCCTGTATACAGACTGCACTCATACCGGAGTGCAGCCATGCCGTCCTCATTCCCGCTCAATGCCTGGTACGCCGCCGCCTGGGACGTCGATATCAAGCACGCGCTGTTTCCGCGCACGATCTGCGGCAAGCATGTCGTGATGTACCGCCAATCCAACGGACGGGTTTCCGCGCTGGAGGACGCCTGCTGGCACCGCCTGGTGCCGCTCTCGAAGGGACGGCTCGACGGCGACACCGTCGTCTGCGGCTATCACGGGTTGAAGTTCAACGCGCAGGGCCGCTGCACCTACATGCCCTCGCAGGACACCATCAATCCCTCCGCCTGCGTGCGCTCCTACCCCGTCGTCGAGCGTCACCGCTTTATCTGGCTGTGGATGGGCGATCCGGCGCTGGCCGACCCTGCGCTAGTGCCTGATATGCACTGGAACGATGATCCCGCGTGGGCCGGCGACGGCAAGACCATCCATGTGAAGTGCGACTACCGTCTCGTGGTCGACAATCTGATGGACCTGACCCACGAGACCTTCGTGCACGGCTCCAGCATCGGCAACGACCACGTCGCCGAGGCCCCGTTCGATGTCACCCATGGCGACAAGACCGTGACCGTGACGCGCTGGATGAAGGGCATCGACGCGCCGCCGTTCTGGGCCGCGCAGTTGCAGAAGCCTGGCCCCGTCGACCGATGGCAGATCATCCATTTCCAGGCGCCCGGCACCGTCAATATCGACGTCGGCGTGGCGCCCGCCGGCACCGGCGCGCCGGAAGGCGATCGCTCGCAGGGCGTCAACGGCTTTGTGCTCAACACCATGACGCCGGAGACCGACACCACCTGTCACTATTTCTGGGCCTTCGTCCGCAACTACCGAACGACCGAACAGAAGCTGACCACCGAAATCCGCGAGGGCGTTGCCGGCATCTTCCACGAGGATGAAATCATCCTCGAAGCGCAGCAGCGCGCGATGGACGAGAATCCGGACCGCACATTCTACAATCTCAACATCGACGCCGGCGCGATGTGGGCACGGCGCGTGATCGACCGCATGGTCGCGCGCGAGAGGGCGCCGCAAAACGCACAGGCCGCGGAGTAACGTCATGAGCGAACGAGAGGCCGAACGCTCCGTGTCGCAGACCGTGCGCGCGCAACTCGCGCTGCGCGACATGATCCTGTCCGGGCGGCTGCGCCCGGGCGAGCGCATCAGCGAATTGCAGGCGGTCGATATCACCGGCGTGTCGCGGACGCCGGTGCGGCTGGCGCTGGTCCGGCTGGAGGATGAAGGCCTGCTGCAGGCGATCCCCTCCGGCGGCTTCATGGTGAAAGCCTTCACCGAGCGCGACATCCTGGATTCGATCGAGCTGCGCGGCACGCTGGAGGGCCTCGCCGCCCGCTTCGCCGCCGAGCGCGGCGTCAGCGCGCGCAGCCTCGAGCCGCTCAAGGAATGCCTTGCCGATCTCGACCAACTGGTTCGCCAGGACCCGATTTCGGTCGAAGCCTTTTCCGCCTATGTGACGATGAACGCGCGCTTCCACGCGATGCTCAATGAACTATCCGCCAGCGCGCCGCTGATCCGCGAAATCGACCGCGTCTCCGCGCTGCCGTTCGCCTCCCCAAGCGCTTTCGTGATGGCGCAGTCGGCGCTGCCGGAAGCGCATCAGATCCTGCTGCTCGCGCAGGATCATCACCGCATCGTGGTCGACGCCATCGAGAACCGCGAGGGCGCTCGGGCCGAGGCCGTGATGCGCGAGCATTCGCGACTTGCCGCGCGCAATTTGCGGCTCGCGGTCCGCAACCGCACGCATCTCGAACTGATGCCTGCGCTCGCTCTGCTCAAATCGTCAGCCGAATAGGATCGCCCATGCGTTTTGCCGAACAATGGAGCTGGTGCACGGTCGACGCCATCTGCGACGTGACGCCGACGATCCGCGAATTCAGAATGCGCCCCGAGAACGGCCGCGTGCCGCCCTACCCGGCCGGCAGCCATATCGGCGTCTCCGTGCTGATCGACGGACAGCCCGCGCGGCGCTCCTATTCGCTGGTGGAGAACAGCGATCCCAACACCTATCGGATCGCAGTGCGGCTGGCCCCGGACAGCCGCGGCGGCTCGCGCAGCATGTGGAATTTGCGAGTTGGCGCGCGGATCGAGACTTCGAACCCGGCATCGCTGCTGGAGATCGACTGGACCAGGAAGAATTATTGCCTGATCGCCGGCGGCATCGGCATCACGCCGATCACAGGTATCGCAGCCGCGCTGCGCCGCCGGAACATCGACGCTCCACTGCACTATGCCGTGAAGTCGCGCAGCGATGCGGCGTTCCTCGATGAGTTGACGGCGCTTCTCGGCGACCGACTGATCGTGCATGCCTCCGACCAGGGCGCCCGGCTCAATCTGGACGCCACCTTCCACGCGCTCCCCGATGATGCCATCGCCATCATCTGCGGGCCGATGCGGATGCTGGAGGCCGCGCGGCGCGCCTGGAACGAGGCAGGACGCGCGCCCGCCGATCTGCGCTTTGAGACGTTCGGCTCCAGCGGCCTGATGCCGACGGCGGAATTCCGGGTGCGGCTGAAGGATACGAATACCGAACTCGTCGTGCCGCAAAACAGTTCGATGCTCGACGCGCTGAACGGCGCCGGCTTTGAGGTGATATCGGACTGCCAGCGCGGCGAATGCGGCGTCTGCGCCGTCGATGTCGTCGCCGTCGATGGCGAGATCGACCATCGCGACGTGTTCTTCAGCGATCAGCAGAAGCGCGAGAACCGCAAGATATGTCCGTGCGTGTCGCGCGCGATCGGCGTGGTGACGATCGATACGCTGTATCGGCCGGAGGCCGCTTGGAAAATCGCGTAACGGACCGGATCAACGTAACGTCAGCCCGATCGTCGTGAATCGATCCAGCTCCGTCATTGCGAGCGAAGCGAAGCAATCCATGTCTACGCTTGCCGAGCGATGGATTGCTTCGCTACGCTCGCAATGACGGGGATAGAGCGAGCGCCGCGCTTCGATTTAGAGTGATCACACCGCAGCAGACACGGGGAATTTCACCGCCTCCAGCGCCGTCTTGCCGCGGATCATGTCGGAGGCCTTGTCCGCGATCATCAGTGTTGAGGCGTTGAGGTTGGCCGAGATCATCCGCGGCATGATCGAGGCATCGACCACGCGCAGGCCCTGCAGCCCGTGCACGCGCAGCTCGTCGTCGACCACGGCCCATTTGGCATCCGCCGGGCCCATCCGGCAGGTGCAGCCGGGATGGAATGTGGTGGTGCCGCGCTCGGTGGCGGCGGCCAGGAATTCATCGTCGCTCTGCACCTTCGGTCCCGGGAAATCCTCGTAGGCGTAATAGGGCGCGAGCGGCTTGGACGCCAGCAGCCGGCGCGCCAGCTTCATGCCGGCGACGACGACGCGGCGATCGATCTCTTCGACGAGATAATTGGTCTGGATGATCGGCGCCGCGAACGGGTCGGCGGAGCGGATGCGGACATAGCCGCGGCTTTCGGGCCGCTGCTGCCATGAGGCGACCGTCATGCCTGGCTCGTCCTCGAGCTGGCCCTGCACGCCTTCCTTGTAGCTTGCCGGCGTGAAGGTGAGCTGCAAATCGGAGCTCTCGGTGGTCTCGCCGGAGTGCCAGAAACAATAGACCATGGTCGGCGACAGCGACAGCAGGCCGCGCCGTGTCGTGGCCCATTTCAGCGCCTCGACCCAGAGGCTCAAGCCGCGCCGCAGTTCATTGATGGTCCTGATGTTCTTGACGCGCGCGACCGAACGCGGCGCGTAGTGATCCTGCAGGCCCTCGCCGACACCCGGCAGCGCGTGGCGGACTTCGATGCCGTGCGATTGCAACAATTCCGGCGAGCCGACGCCGGACAATTGCAGCACCTGCGGCGAGTTATAGGCGCCGCCGGACAGGATGACTTCCTTGCTGGCGCGCACCTCGACGGGCGTGCCGCCCTTGCCGCCTTTGAGGTAGCAAACGCCGACCGCGCGCTTGCCCTCGAAGATGAGGTTGGTGACATGCGCATGCGTCCGCACATCGACATTGCCCCGCTTCCGCGCCGGATGCAGGAACGCCTTCGCGGCGCTCATGCGCAGGCCCTTCTCGATGGTGCGCTGGCAGTAGGACACGCCCTCCTGGATCGCGCCGTTGTAATCGGGGTTGCGCGGAATCCCGAGGCTCATAGCGCCTTCCATGAAGGCCTCGCAGAGCGGATCCTGCCAGTCCATGGTGGTGACGGTGAGACTGCCGTCGCGCCCGCGATAGGTCTCGTCGCATTCACCGACGCGGCGCTCCAGCCGCTTGAAATAGGGCAGCACATCCGGATAGCCCCAGCCGCGGTTGCCGAGCTGCGCCCAGGTATCGAAGTCCTGGCGCTGGCCGCGGTTGTAGATATGGCCGTTGATCGACGACGATCCGCCCAGCGTCTTGCCGCGCGGGGCATAAATGCTGCGGCCGCCGGTCCACGGGCCGGGCTCCTGCTGGTAGGCCCAGTTGATGCTCTTCATGTGGAACGTCTTGATGAAGCCGGCCGGCAGATGAATGTAGGGGTGCCAGTCGCTCGGCCCCGCTTCCAGCACACAGACGCGGCTCGCAGGATCTTCACTGAGGCGGTTGGCGAGCACGCTGCCTGCAGAGCCCGCGCCGACAATCACGTAATCGAACGTTTCCATCGTATCGTTTCTAGCGCGGCCTGTTACCGCGTCTTTTCATTGAGTTGATAGTTGAGATGTGCCTTCACCGTCGGCCATTCGCTGGCGATGATGCTGTAAACCACGGTGTCGCGCAACGTGCCGTTCGGCGCGATCTGATGGCTTCTCAGGATACCGTCCTGCTTGGCGCCCAGACGCTCGATGCCGCGGCGGCTCTGGTGATTGAAGAAATGCGTGCGGAACTCTACCGCAATGCAGTCGAGCGTCTCGAAAGCATGCGTCAGCAACAGCAATTTGCACTGGGTGTTGAGCGCGCTGCGCTGCACGCGTTTGGCGTACCAGGTCGAGCCGATTTCGACGCGGCGATTGGCGGCATCGATGTTCATATAGGTCGTCATGCCCGCGACCTTGCCGTCGGCGTCATACACCGTGAACGGCAGCATCGTGCCGGCCGCGAACAGGCCGAGGCGGCGGTCGATTTCCTGCTTCATGTTTTCGGCGCTCGGAATGAAGGTGTACCAGAGCTTCCACAGCTCGCCGTCGCTCACCGCGTCCATCAGCCCGTCAACGTGATCATGCGACAACGGCTCCAGCCGCGCATGCGCGCCCTGAAGGGTAACCGGTTCAAGAAAGGCCATTTAGTTTCTCCACTGCCAGCCGCGTCATTGCGAAGCGGCCGCGATCCATCCTCCGTCATTCCGGGGCGATGCAAAGCATCGAACCCGGAATCTCGAGATTCCGGGTCTGGTCCTTCGGACCATCCCGGAATGACGCTTGCGCTTTGGCGCAATCGTCACTTGTTCAAAAAATTCAGCGCCAAGCCCGGCCGCGCCCAGTCCATTGCGATCAGTTCGCCCTTGCCCGACAGCGTGATATAGGCCGTCTTCAGTTCCGGCCCGCCAAACGCAATGTTGGTAGTCACGCGGTCGCCGGTCGGCACCTGCTCGACCAGCGTGCCATCGGGCGCGATCACCGAGATGCATCCCGAGACCAGCGTCGCCACGCAGACATTGCCGTTAGCCTCCACCGCCATCGAATCGAACATCTGGTAGCCGCCGAGCCCCGCGATCGGCTTGCCGCGCTCACCGCGATAAATCACGTCGCGCGGCTTGATGGTGCCGGGCTCGGCGATTTCATAGGCCCACAGCCGCGCCGTCGGCGTCTCCGCGATGTAGACCGTCTTCTCGTCCGGCGACAGGCCGATGCCGTTGGCCGGCAGCACGCCGTGCACGGCCCCGACAATCTCTTTCATGCCCGGCTTGAGATAGTAGAACGCGCCGACATCCATCTCGCGGGCGCGGCGCTTGCCGAGATCGGAGAACCAGAGCCCGCCATGCCTGTCGAACACCAGATCGTTCGGCCCGCGCAGCGCATGCTCGCCGCATCTGTCGACGACGGTTTCGACCTTGCCGCTCTGCATATCGACGCGCTGGATCGAGCCGCCCTGATAATCGTCCGGCTGCGGGCCCGGCATGATCATCTTGCCGGTCGGAATCCAGCTAAAGCCGCCATTGTTGCAGATGTACATTTTGCCGTCGGGTCCCAGCGCCGCGCCATTGGGACCGCCGGGAATCTGCGCGACCACCTCTTTCCGCCCGTCGGGATAAACCCGCGTCAGCCGCTTGCCGCGAATCTCGACCAGTACCACCGAGCCGTCGGGCATCACCACCGGCCCTTCCGGAAACTCCAGATCGGTGGCGAGAACGCGGATATCGGCCATGAATCCTCCCGGCTCTTTTCGGCTGCAGGCGGATTTCAGGCTCGACTCCGCACGCGCAATAGTTTCGTTGCGGATGTTATGGCAAAGTCGATATCGCTTGCCAAGCAACCACGGGCTATTACGCTGCGCAGGGCAGCATTGCGGCAGGCTGGTCCGACGTCAGTAGGATGGGTGGAGCGAAGCGATACCCATCAAATCGCGCCCGCAAGGGATGATGGGTATCGCTGCGCTCCACCCATCCTACGAGTACCCTTTCCTATTCCCGCACTGGCACCCAGATCTCCAGCCCGCCATTGCCGGTGGCAGGATCGAAGTTTTCGTCGTAGCGCTCGAAATTCGGCGCGTCGGCGGCTTTCATGCCGGAGGCCGGCAGCCAGTGATTCCAGATCGTGTTGACGGTGCGGCGGATGGTCGAGATGTGCTCTGCGTGGGTGAACACCGCGTATTTTGCTTCGGGAATCCGCACGCGAGCAAACTCGCGCGGTAAGTCGGAGAAGTCGGCGACCTCGACGCCGGCGATGTAGTCGAAACCAGTGTCGTCGCCGTTGCAGCAGACGCCATAGGCGACCTTGCCGATGCGCGCGGGAATGGCGTCGACCTTGTGGTGAAACTGCTCCCACTGGTTGGGAATACCGGCGCCGCCGTTTTCATGCGTGCAGCGTTCGCCGATGCCGGCTATGAGCAGCGGCTTGGAGGTTTCGAAACGTGGCGGCTTGAGATTCTCGAGCAGGGTTGAATCCATGACGATGGGCTCCTGAAGCTTGAGACGATCGAGGCACGTTGCGGCGCGGACCGCTTCGGGCGTGACGCCGAAATGGTCGCGGAACGCACGGGTGAAAGCTTCGTGAGAGCTGTAATCCGCCTCCAGCGCGAGGCTCAGAATGTCAGGCGCGCCTGCCGCGAGCGCCTGCGCCGCCTTGCTGAGCCGGCGGGCACGCACATAGCGCATGACCGAAAATCCGGTAGCTGCGGCGAACGCCCGCACCACGTGAAAGCGCGAGACGCCGGCAACGCGAGCGATGTCGTCGAGCGTCAGTGGCTCGGCGAGATGGCTTTCAATGTACCAGAGCGCTTTCTGGGCCGGATTCATGACTGACAGCTTTCATGCGAAGCGACCGCAGTATGACCGATGGCGCCGCGCGTCGTTTGACAGTCCTTGCTCTCCAATCTCTCCACTGACACTGTAGGCGAAACTTTGGGAGGGGTTCCATGCTCATCACGAAGGTTCGGGCGCATCATATCCGCATTCCCTATGACGCGGGGGTGGCCAGTTTCAAGCAGGGCGCTTCCTCGATATCGACTCTGGAAATCGTCATGGTGGAAATTTCCACCGACGTCGGCATCACCGGCTGGGGCGATGCCTTTGCCTATGTCTGCCCGCGAACGAGCTTTGCCGCCATCGAGGAGATGATTGCGCCGCAGGCGCATGGACAGGAAGTCCCCGACGCGGCAGGCATTCCAGCCTTCATGGAACAGATCCAGCGCAACCTGCATCTGTTCGGCCGCTATGGCATCACCATGTTTGCGATCTCGGCGCTGGATATCGCGCTGTGGGACCTTGCCGCCAAGGTCGAGGGCGTGCCGCTGCATCGCCTGATCGGCGAGGCCAGGCGCACGCACATTCCCGCCTATGCGAGCCTGCTGCGGATCGGCAAGCCCGAACTCATTGCACGCGAATGCGAGACTGCCCTGCGGCAGGGGTACAAGGCGATCAAGCTCCATGAGACGACGACGCCTGCCGTGTTTGCCGCGCGCGAAGCGATCGGCGCCGGCATTCCGCTGATGGTCGACATGAATTGTCCGCTCAATGGTGAGGATGCGATCGCGTTCGCGCATTCCTGCCGCGACGCCGCGCCGATGTTCCTGGAGGAGCCGGTCTGGCCGCCGGAAGATTTTGCCACGTTGGCCGAAGTGCGGAGCAAAGGCGGGCTCAATGTGGCGGCGGGCGAGAATGCCTGCACGGTGCACCAGTTCAGGCAGATGATGAAGGCGGGCGCGGTGAGCCATGCGCAACCCTCCGTCATCAAGGTCGGCGGCATCACCGAATATCTTGATGTCGTCGCGTTGGCCGACGAACTCGGCGTCAGGCTTTCGCCGCACTCGCCGTATTTCGGGCCGGGCTTCCTGGCGACGCTGCACCTGATGTCGTTACGCGACGATACAAGTTTCGTCGAAGTATTCTCCATGAAACGCGCCGCATGCCTGTGGCGCGGCCGCATCGATGTCGACGCCGATGGCAACGTCGAGGTGCCGCAAGGGTCGGGGCTCGGTTATGAACCCGACAAGGCCGTCATGGAGCAATACCGCGTGGCGTGACCCGCGGGACGGCCGCTACTTCGCGCCGTCTTTTGCTGGCGCTGCATCCTTTGCAGCAGGCGTCGCGTCCTTCGCCGCGGGGGCAGCAGTCTTCTTCGCATCCTCCGCCGCCTTGTTCTGTGCCGCCTGCAAATCGCTGACGACCTTCTGCAGGTTAACGACCGCGCCCTTCAGCGCCTCGATCTGCCGGTTGGCGGCATCCGATTTCTGCTGATGATCGGTCGTCAGCTTGATTATCGTCTTCTGCAGGAAGTCGACATTGCTCTGCAGGCAGGAGGTGCGACGCTCCATGGTTTTTTCGACGGTGCAGATCTCGATACCGGGAACGTCCTGCGCGCGGACGGTCGCCGGCATTGAGGCCATCAGCAGCGCGACAGCGGCGAAAGCGATCCTCGGAGCAATCATCAAATCCTCGTTCCAAATGCATCTGACGCAGGGAACATCTATCACGGCAATTTGCGCGAAGCAGGTCCCCGTCCTCAGAGATACCATACTGATACCTCATTCAGGCGCTGTGCTTCATCCCCTTAACGATGGATGGATTTAGCCGCGAACGTCAAACCGGTGTTCACCGGCGCGGCAGTGGAGATTGAGTGTATGGCAACGCGTGAAAAGCGGCTGGCGCAGTTCGACGGCAACGGGGACCCGCCGCCGAACCAGCCGGTGGAAGTTCTTTGCGAGGATCACAGCGGAACCTATCAACTGCCCTTCGCCTGCCGCTGGATCGATGGTCAATGGCGCAACGACAGGACCGGCGGCATGGTCGAGGCCACGGTGGTCGGCTGGCGGCTGCCGCGCGCCCGCCCTGAAAACATCGCGGACAGAGGCTGACGAGCGGCGCATTGTGCCAGAATGCGACGGGAACACGCGCGGCGTTAACATAGGGAACGCGGACGGAACGAACCGCGCCCGAATCACTGATTTGCCGTTGTACTCCGTTGTTCACGGCTAGATGTCGGCCGCCATTCGAGCCAGCGTACAACATAGAGCACCATCACAACCGGCCGCAGCCAGCGGCCGACGACAAGCGTTAATTCCTCCGGGGACGACATGGCGATCAGCTCCAGGGGGTGGGCGGCGGCACCTTGTCGACGGCAGGCGGCACGTCGATCGTCTTGAAGTCGGCGGGGCTGACAATCTCAAGGTACTCCATGTCCTCCGAGTAGTCGTAGAGGTAATGCGGGATGCCGGGCCGCTGGTGCACGACGTCGCCGGCCTGCACCAGCGTCGATTTGTCCTCATACATGAAGCGCGCCCAGCCCTTGGTCATGATCACGATCTGGAATTCGCATTCGTGCTTGTGCCAGCCGGTGCCCTCCTCGGGCGGCAAGTCGGGATTGGCCTTGACCAGATGGCAGATCACCTGCCCGCCGGTGGCATCGGCAATGCCGAGATCGCGATACAGGAAGAAGTCGCGCAGACCTCCGCCCTTGAATTCGGTATCGCCGGGTTTGACGTGGGAGAATTTGCTGACGACAGCCTGCTTGTTCATTGAAGCCTCCACGGTTCGCGTTGGCGGGATCGCGGCCAAGCGGAGAGCGTCCAAATTTTCGGCAGCCTCGCATCGTCGCGTTCACAGCTGCATGTTGCTATGCGAAATCCGCGCCAGCCGCGCTGCACTGCGGCGAGAGGATGGCAGCGGTGCAGCGAACCGATTGGGTGGAGGACGGAATTCGGTTTCCGCGGCCGGCACAAAACGCCGGAGACTATTGCGCAGGCCGTTCGCGGCTGGCACCGGTTTGGGCAAGGCCTGCGCGTTGCCTGAGCCGTTCAAACAGGCAAGGCCTCGCGGCCTTGCCTAATATTCAACCTCGAGCTCTTCGATATCGGCGGGCTCGGCCTTGGCAGCCTCGATCCATTCCTGCATTTCGGGCATTGCCATGATGGTGCTGGCGTAGGCTGCGAGCGCGGGTTCGAGCTTCACGTCATAGGTCATGAAGCGGGTGACGACGGGGGCGTACATGGCGTCCGCCATGGTGCGCTCGCCGAACAGGAACGGCCCGCCTGATACCTTGAGGCAATCGCGCCAGATGGTGCAAACCCGGTCGATATCGGCCTGCGCGCGCGACCAGATCTTGAAGCCGGGGAAATGGCCCTTGAGGTTGACCGGCAGCGAGGCGCGCAGCGTGGTGAAGCCGGAATGGATTTCGCCGCAGATCGAGCGGCAATGCGCCCGCCGGATCCGGTCGGCCGGCAGCAGGCCGGCGTCCGGCCTGACCTCGTCGAGGTATTCCGCGATCGCCAGCGTATCCCAGATGGTGGCGCCGTCATGGCGCAGGCATGGCACCAGGATCGACGACGACAGCAGCAGGATTTCGGCCCGCGCCGAGGCATCGTCCGGGGCGGTGACCACCTCCTCGAACTCAAGTCCTGAGAATTTCGCCAGCAGCCAGCCCCGCAGCGACCAGGACGAGTAGTTCTTGCTGGAGATGGTCAGTGTCGTCTTCGCCATTTGGCCTTTTCCCTCAAACACCCCCGCACAGGCATCGGCAGCCGGCCGCGCCGCCGCCCAATGCCTGTGCGCCGAGCAAATTAGCAGCAAGCCACGTGCCAGTTTTGCAGGCGATCGGCCCGGCTCTGGCGTCGATATTGCATGGCCCCACAGGACAGGGGCTGACGTGAATGATGTCAATGATGTACCAAGCCTATCAGAACCACATGGACCTGACGTCGCCATGGCGGACCGGGGCGTCGGCGGCGCTGAAATACCTCAATCTGGTACCGCAGGGCGTCTCGGACAAATTGTTCGGACGGCTCGCCGCCTCGCTCGAGCTGATCTCGCGCTCCTCCCTCACCTATCACCGGCCGGCCTATGGTATCGACCGGGTGCTGGTCGGCAACCAGGAACTGGAGGTGACCGAGGAGGTCACCTATGCCACGCCGTTCGGGTCGCTGCTGCACTTCAAGAAGGAGAACGCGGCGGAGCAGCCGCGGCTGTTGCTGGTGGCGCCGATGTCCGGCCATTTCGCCACCCTGCTGCGCAGCACGGTGAGGACGCTGCTGCAGGACCACGACGTCTACATCACCGACTGGCATAACCCGCGCGACATTCCGCTTGGCCACGGCCGGTTCGGGCTGGAGGATTACACCGATCACCTCATCACCTTCCTCGACAAGATCGGCCCGCGCGCGCACATGGTGGCGATCTGCCAGCCGTCGGTCTCAGCGCTGGCTGCGGCTGCCGTGATGTCGGAGGACAACCACCCGGCCCGGCCGGCGACGCTGACCCTGATGGCCGGTCCGATCGATACGCGGATCCAGCCGACCAAGGTCAACGAATTCGCCAAGAGCAAGCCGATCAACTGGTTCGAGAAGAACCTGATCAATTACGTGCCGGTGCAGTGCAAGGGCGCGTTCCGAAAAGTCTATCCCGGCTTCGTGCAGCTCACCGCCTTCGTCACGATGAACCTGGAGCGGCACATCAAGCAGCACATCGACCTCGCCAATCATCTGGCGAAGGGCGAGAAGGAGAAGGCGGCAGTCATCAAGACCTTCTACGACGAATATTTCGCCGTGATGGATCTGCCCGCCGAATTCTATATCGAAACCGTGCGCGACGTATTTCAGGAGCATCTGTTGCCGCAAGGCAAACTGATGCATCGCGGCCGGCCGGTGAACCCGGCCTCGATCCGGCGCATGGGCCTGATGACGGTCGAGGGCGAAAAGGACGACATCTGCTCCATCGGGCAGACACTGGCGGCGCAGGACCTCTGCACCGGCGTGCGCGCCTATCGCAAGGTGCACCACATGCAGGCCGGCGTCGGCCATTACGGCGTGTTCTCCGGCAAGCGCTGGAACAACGAGATCTATCCGCTGCTGCGCGATTTCGTGCATGTGAATGCGTGAAGGCTTCTTGCGCTGCTCTCTCCCCGTCATTGCGAGCGAAGCGAAGCAATCCATCCCTCCGCACGCGCGGATGCATGGATTGCTTCGTCGCTACGCTCCTCGCAATGACGAGGTGGTGGCTCTAGCCGCCTCTGCCTTCGCGCGCTAACATCCTCCATGGCCGACCGCTCAAGAGTCGTCTTGGGGAGAAACCATCATGCGTCTTTCAACCAATCTTCGCGCATTCGCGCTCGCCACACTCAGCGTATTCCTGCTGACCGTCACGGCCGGCGCCGCCGAGGTGCGGGTGATGATCTCCGGCGGATTGTCGGCCGCCTACAAGGCGCTGGTTCCGGAATTCGAACGCAGCACGGGCCACAAGGTGCTGACCGCCTATGGGCCATCGATGGGCACGACGACCAATGCCATTCCGGTGCGGCTGGAGCGCGGCGAACCGGCCGATGTCCTCATTATGGTCGGCTATGCGCTCGAGGATCTCGCCAAGAAGGGCAAGGTGACCGCCGGGACCAGCGTCGATCTCGTCAAATCACCAATCGGCGTCGCCGTGAAATCAGGCACGCCGAAGCCGGACATCAGCACGCCCGACGCACTCAAGCGCGCGCTGCTGGCGGTAAAGACCGTCGCTTATTCCGACAGCGCCAGCGGCGTCTATGTCTCGACCGAGATGTTCGGCAAGCTCGGCATTGCCGACGAAATGAAGGACAAGGCCAGAAAGATTCCGGCCACGCCCGTCGGCGAGATCGTCGCGCGCGGCGAGGCCGAGATCGGCTTCCAGCAGATGAGCGAATTGAAGCCGGTGGAAGGCATCGACATCGTCGGCCCGCTGCCGGACGAATTGCAGAAGATCACGGTGTTTTCCGCCGGCATCGCCAGCGTCTCCAAGGAGCCCGACGCCGGCAAGGCGCTGATCAAGTTCCTCGCCTCGCCCGCCGCGCGCGGCGAAATCGTCAAGAGCGGGCTCGACCCGATTGCGGCGGGGGCTACGAATTAGCCTTCCGTCATCGCCCGACTTGATCGGCGATCCAGCACGCCGCAGCCGGCGTTGTGGCGGAAAACTGACGACGCGGAGTGCTGGATGCCCCGCCTGAAGCGGGCCATGACAGGAACTAGCGATGCATGTGCTGCATGGCGAGCAGCACGATCACGGCGAGCGCCAGCACGATCGTGGTGCTTTTCCAGAACAGCAGCGGATTGCGATCGATCAGCGGCGTCCGCGACGTCGAGAGATAGTTCGCATTGGGATGGCGCAGGTCGAACAAAAATTCCGAAAAACTGTCGTAGCGTTTGAGGGGATTGGGATGCACGGCCTTTTCCAGCGTGCCGTCAATCCATTGCGGTATGTCGCGGTCGCCATGCGATGCCGGACGGTAGACCAGCTTGTTGAATTGCGACCGCGTTCGCGCCTGCGCGATCTGCGCGCCGTAGGGCAGTTTTCCCGTCATCATCTGGTAGGTGATGACACCGAGCGAAAACAGGTCCGAGCGCGTTGTCGCCGGCTCGCCGAGAAAATATTCCGGCGCGGTATATTGCTGGGTGCCGAGGATGTCGTTGCGCATGCCTGATGGCTCGGCCTCGACGACGCCCGTGATCTTGGTCGAGCCGAAATCGATGATCTTCACCGTTCCCGTGGCGTCGATCATGATGTTGTCGGGCCTGATGTCCTGGTGCAGCATTTCCTTGCGGTGGAAGGCGCGCAGACCCTTGGCGATCTGCTCGACGATGTCGCGCACGGTCTCAAGGCTCGGCTTCGGGTTATCGATCATCCACTGCGTCAGCGTCTGGCCGTCGATGTATTCGGTCGCGACATAGAGGAAGTTGCGCTTGCGCTGCAGCAGGCAGGGTTTCAGCACATGTGGGCTATCGATCCGCCGCGCCACCCACTCCTCCATCATGAACCGCTTCAGGTAAGCGGGATCGTCGCGCAGATCGATCGACGGAATCTTGATGGTGACGACCGCGTCGGTCTCGATGTCGACGGCGAGATAGATGTGGCTTCGGCTGGAGCCGTGAAGCTCGCGGACGATCCGGTAGCCGTCGAAGACCGCCCTCGCCTCCAGAAGCGGCGGCAGCGGCAGTTCATGCGGCTGCGCGAACACTTCGGCCGCGGCACCGTCGGGCACTTGATCGACGCGGACGATCTGGACGGTGAGATTGTCGGTGCTGCCGGCTTCAAAGGCCTGGTCGACAATCCCCTTCGCGGCCGCGTCGAGATCGCCGCCGCCCTCGTTCACCGCCTTTGCCATGCGACGGGCGCTCAGATGCTCGTAGATGCCGTCGGTTGCGAGCACAAAGACGTCGCCCGGCTCGATCCGCAACATCTGGTAGTCGATCTCGATTTGCGGATTTACGCCGAGCGCCCGGCCGAGATAGCTCTGCTGCGAGGAGATGACGATGCGGTGATCGTTGGTCAGTTGCTCCAGCGTGTTGCCGGAGAGACGATAGATGCGGGAATCGCCGATGTGAAAGAGATGCGCCGTGGTCGACTTGATGACCATGGCGGAGAGCGTGCAGACGTAACCGCGATCCTTGTCATAGGCATACTGGCTGCGCGTCTGCGAATGCAGCCAGGAATTGGTCGCCTCCAGCACCCGCTGCGCCGAGGTACGCACCGACCAGGATTCCGAGGTACAGTAATAGTCGGTCAAAAACCCCTTGACCGCCGATTCCGCGGCGACCCGGCTGACCTTGCTCGTGCTGATGCCGTCAGCCAGCACGACGGCTATGCCCTTGAGGCTGAGCAGCGGCTCGTCCGGGATCAGGATGCCATGGAAATCCTGGTTGGTTTCCTTGGCTCCCTTATCGGAAAATTGTCCGACCGATATTTTCAGCTCGCGCGGCATTCCCACCCTTCACGACAATGGGCCTCTCCCTTGCGAGGAGAGGCCCATCCTCATCCTGGGATCAAGCGGCAATGCGGGAAGACGACCGCGAAGATGCCGCAGCCGACGCGCTGCGTGACGGGCCGGTCCTGACGTGGGTCGCGTACAGGGTCAGTCCGGTGAAGGCGAGGCCGCCGACGAGGTTGCCGACGACGGTCGGGATCTCGTTCCAGAACAGATAGTCCCACCAGGTGAACTTGCCGCCGAGCAGGAGACCCGACGGGAATAGGAACATGTTCACGATGGAATGCTCGAAGGTCATGAAGAAGAACAGCATGATCGGCATCCACATCGCGATCACCTTGCCGCTGACATGCGTGGAGATCATCGCGCCGACGACGCCGGCGGAAACCATCCAGTTGCAGAGCACGCCGCGGATGAACAGCGTCAGCATGCCAGCCGCGCCATGATTGGCATAGCCGACGGTGCGGCTCTCGCCGATCGTGCCGATCACCTGGCCGACCTTGTCCGGTGGCTGCGACCAGCCGAAGGTAAAGACGATCGCCATCATAACGGCGACCGTGAAGGCGCCAGCGAAATTGCCGATGAAGACGAGGCCCCAGTTGCGCAGCACGCCGCCGATCGTCACGCCCGGGCGCTTGTCGATCAGCGCCAACGGCGCCAGCACGAACACGCCGGTGAGCAGGTCGAAGCCAAGCAGATACAGCATGCAGAAGCCGACCGGGAACAGCGCGGCGCCGACGATCGGCACGCCTGTCTGCACGTTGATGGTGATCGCAAACGCGGCGGCAAGCGCGAGGATCGCTCCGGCCATGTAGGCGCGGATGACCGTATCGCGCGTCGACATGAAGATTTTGGATTCTCCGGCGTCGACCATCTTGGTCACGAATTCCGAAGGCGCGAGATAGGCCATTCCTGTTCCCCTTTTCGAGACAACGTTGAAGGGCGCCGGATGCTGCGCAGCCGTGCACCGATTGAGTGAAAAATCTTACCGTCCTCATGCGCGACGAATTCCGCGCCGCCTCTGAACGGCACGGAACGACGCAGGTCACGCCGATCAGGGACTTGGGATGCGCGAGCTATCGTGAGGTGGTCCCGAAGACTGCTCGAAGCGCCTCACTTGAGGCTGCTTGATCCCAACGCCTTCGGCCAACGCTGGCCTTGGCAATCCGAACGGACGGCAGTCGTCATTGACTGAGACGGGATTAAGCAATCGATGTGCCAACCCGAAATCGAGCCAAAGGCTTAAAAAAGCGCGCATTTTTACGTGGTTATGGCCCTATCGCAGGATATCCCGATTGGGGCCGATGCCTTGTATTTGTGCAGTTGCACAGATGTTGCGCCTGCCGCGCAGCCCGCCCTTATCAGTCATTCCGAGGCGGCACGCACGGCGTGGGCCGGATTCGATTCGGTACGTTCGAGGCTCAATGGATTCGGGTTCGATGCTTTGCATCGCCCCGGAATGACGTAAGGACTATCCTCAGACCTCGACCGTCAGCCTGCCTCAAGGATCGGAAGGTTCAACGATGAGAGACAAGATCAACCTGACCGACAAGCTGGCCACGTTCAATGAGTATTGGTCGCCAAGAACCGTTGCGCGACTCAATAACTATGACGTCATGGTCGTGAAGGTGAAGGACGAGTTCGTTTGGCACAAACACGATGACACAGACGATTTTTTTCTCGTCCTGAAGGGCGTTCTCGACATCCAGCTGCGCGACCGAACAATCACGATCGGCCCCGGCGAAATGTACATCGTGCCAAAGGGCGTCGAGCATCGCCCGGTTGCCCGCGAGGAAGTACACCTGTTGCTCATCGAACCTTCCGGAACGCCAAATACCGGCGATGCCAAAACGGCGGCGCCACGCAAGACTGCATAGCGCATCACCTCCTTTCTCCTGTGGCCCTTCGCGAGTTATTGCGCCACCGCGCAAGCTTGGTCGCTCACGGGGCCAAGCGGACATTAGCCAGGCCGATAGTCCTGGCCGAACGACCCAACGCGGACGAGTGATTGCGCCCCCTTAAAACTTGATGCGCGAGCTTAACTTTCTTGTAGACCGCGAATGCTAGTACCAAGGCGAATGGAAACTTCACCCGGCGCCGTCTGCCGTGATCCGAAACAAGTGACAAGGCGCCTCGTTTTTCACGAAAGTCGCCAGCGGAGTTGTGAGCATGACTAACGACGTGCCTTGGTATGTAAGTTTGATTGTCTCCTGGCTTCCGTTCCTAATCATAATCGGTACTATCGCGTGGCACGGACGACAGGTTCGGAAGGCCATGACAGCCAACGACGGTCGTTCGTTGGCACAGGTATTCGATGACGTTGCGCGGGAGATGAGACGCGCCAATGATCTCCGGGACGGCAGCAAGCCGTAAAAACCACAGCCGACAAGACTATCGTGCATGGGTCATGATTGTGCGCTCTCGGCTTATTGTCCGCATCAGGGGCGCAGACGAACGCATTCCGGTTCAATCCAGATGGAGTGCATGTAGTTCTTCTCGCCGACGACTTCGCCCACGTGCAACTCCAGAAGCCCGTTTTCGATGCCCTCAATGGGAAAGACGCGACCTACGCAAGCTTCGAACAACGCCTGAGTGCCCATTCCGGACGGCAGCGATGCCGGCACCGCTACTACTTCAACCAGATCCCCGATCTTCATGTCACACCATTCGGCCGCATCAGTTGGTAGATCTTTTTCATACCAGAAGGTCAATCTACGGAAGGCGGTTGTACCGGCCACGTCCATGGACATCGCAGAGGACGATGGTCATCCCCTCATGACCCTGCCTGCCAGCAGTAAAATGTTGTCCGTCAATTTCGATTTGGCTCATGAACTTGACTTCGAAATCCCGCCACCCGACTTCATGCCATGCGCGGAGAAGGAGCGGCCGGCCGCGCTCATCCTGCTCCTCGTATCCAACCGAGTAGGGCTCAACGCTGTACCGTTCGCCTCGATGCGTGAACGACACCATTTCCCGCGCTGCTATGGCTTGACAGAGTAATTCTGTGCTCATGTCCGGTTACACTCATTAGTGATCTCCGCCCCCGCCAGAACTATCCTGATAGTCGCCGCTGTGCTGGGCGCTCCCGCTACCGTCGCCTGATCCAGTCTCGGAATGAAAGAAGCCCCAGCGGTGCGCATCTATAACCATGGACGTGTAAAGTGCTCTAACCGCGCCGTATTCAGGATCGGTAGGCCTGAGGTCATCAAGCCTCTTCCGCAGCTCGGCCAAATGTTTCAGCCTTGCTTGCTTATTGAAGAGCCAATAGATGCCGAGGCCCACCGCGAGAAGGGCAACAACGCCGAACACGATGCCGGTGGTCGCTGCAGGACGCGTCAACGTGTCCATTGTGGTTCGCTTTAAGATGGTAACAGCCACCTTGTTAGTCGAAAGTGATTAAGGCTTGACTGAGCAATTTCCGAAAAGTTTGCCCATGTCCGCTTTCGCGGCCCATTGCGCCGCCGCGAGCTTGGTCGCTCACGGGGCAAAGCGTGACATGATCTTCGTTGGGTCACGTCACCAAGTTTATGGATACACGGCCTACTTCGTCTGTGTCCGCACCGGCCGGTCCTTCAGGCCGTTATTGTCATAGGCCTTGCGCAGCGTGCCGTTGGCGATCGCTTCGTTCAAAAACTTGACCGCGAACGCGAGTGACAGCGGATGATTGAGCGGCACCGCGACCGCCGTGACCGTTTGCTTGAAGGTTTCCTCCAGCACGCGGGTGCCCGGGATCTGCTTCGCCATGGCGTTGAGCTGGTCGCGCGACAGCGCGAACGCGTCGATTTCGCCAGCCTTGAGCAGACCGAAGATCTCGTCATAGGTCTGGTAGCCCGTGACCTTGGCGTTCTTCAGATGCGCGATCGCACCGCGCATGGTGGTCGTGTTGTTGACCGCGGCGACCTTGATGCCGGGTTGATCCAGCGTCGCAAAATTCGTCACCGTCGAACCCGGCTTGACGATGTAGGTCGCGTCAGCAACCTCATAGATCGGGCCGAACGACATCCGCCCTTCCCTCTCGGGATCCTTCGGCAGGAAGGTGATGTCCCAGGTGCCTTTCGATGCCGCATCGACGATCTGCCCGGAATTGTTGTGCGCGACATATTCGACGGGAACGCCGAGTTGCTCCGCCATCGCCTTGCCGAGATCGACCGGCACGCCGGCGTAACCGGTATCGGTCTTGGTCGACCAGAACGCGCCGCCGGCCGGACTGATCGCGATCGCCACTCGCAACTTCCCCGTCGGCGCGATCTCATTCTTCAAGGCATCCGCTGCGGCAGGCATCGTCATCATCACCGTCAGTCCCAGCAATAGACCGGCCATTCCCGGCAAACGTTGATTGAACATCGGGAGCTCCTCCCCTGGCGGCTGGCGCCGCCCATCCTTTCACGGATGATCACTGTTTCTTTTTCTTTGCCCCGGCGGCGCCTTTTTGTGTCGCCGCAGCCGGGCTTGCCGGCTTGGCCGGCTCGGCCGTTTCGAACTTGCCGATAACAATGATCTGCACGCGCGCATTGGCAGGCGACGCCGGACGATTGACATCCTGCAACTGTTCTTCGCCTAAACCAAGTGCCTGCAATCGCTTCGGCGCCACCTTGAAGGTGTTCACCAGCACGTCGCGGATCGATTCCGCGCGCCGCTGGCTCAGGATCAGATTATGGTCGCGCCTTCCGGCCGACTCGACGTGGTCGACGATCAGATAGCGGTAGGGCCGCGTCTTCGGGTCCGTGAGCGCGTCGGCGATGCTGCCGATGGTCTGATAGGAGGCCGGCCGGATCAGGGAAGAGTCCTGGTCGAACACGACGTCGAAACGGAGCTGCGGCAGTTTCGTCAATTGCGGCGCGATCGGCGGCCGCTTCTGCGGCTGGGCATCCGCCCTCGCTTTGATGCGGTCGGCAGCCTGCTGGCGCAACGCAGCCAGATCGAGATCCAACTCGGCTTCGACGGCAAGCTTCTCGATGATATCAGCGGTCGACGTCACGGTTTGCGCACGCGCCGCGGCTGTCGGCCAGGCCATCAGGGACAGGACGCCCAGCAAAAGGCCGATGTCGCGCAGCCTTCCTCTTATCGACTGCATCAGTGATACCCCGCCGCGCTGATCGCCTTGTTACAGTTCGGGGTCGCCTTCTTGGTCGATTCCAACAGGCATTGCAGTCCCTTGACGGGGTCCTGCCGCACCTCGCCGCAAAAACGGTTCAGCTCCCAATTGCACAGTTTTACAAGGGAGGTACGCGCGGTAATGCGCGCTTGGATGGCGCCGAGGGCCTGGGGATAATCGGCCTTGCACTTCGCCGACACCACGTCCTGGTTGCGGCCCAGGCACTCCCGCAGGCGCGTCGCATCGAGATTGACGCCGCGGCAATTGTCATCGATGTCCTTGCCGCAGCTTGCGGCCAGCATGGCCCCCGCTTTTTCGAAATTCATGGTCTGCGCTGCCGCCAGCGAAGGCAACGATATCGCAATGATGCAAAGGAAAAGCCGGATTCGGGTCATGCGCGCACCTCACACAAGGAGGGTGGCGATGGTCAAGTGTTCTGTTCGATTTAGCTTCGCTGCCTCGAGCTATTGCGCCGCAGCAAATCGTCGCGGGTGGCCGAGGCGCGTACGCCCGGATATGCAATATCCCCTTATACCAGCCGCCTGCACCATGACAGGGTCATGACGCCATGAGTTCGACCGCCGCGTTTCTGGCTTCCTTCGCCTCGATCCTGATCGGCGCGGTCATTGGCGGAGCGACCTTCGTCGTCAGCGAGACCGCCGAGCGGTTCTAGCGCGGTCGAAGAGCTCAGACCGTCCAACGCGGAACAGACCTCGCTGAAAGCGCGTATTATTCAGCTTACGACCGATATGGGCCGGACACGGCTTCTGGTGTTCACGCAAGCCGACGATGCGATACCGCTGCCGTTCTTCATCGTGCTGGTGTTCTGGCTGGTGGTGATCTTCTCCAGCTTCAGCCTGTTCGCAGAGCCGGGCCTGATCGTCGTCGTATCTACGCTCGTATTCGCTCTCTCGGTATCGAGCGCGCTGTTCTTGATCGTCGATCTCAGCCACCCCTTCCAGGGCCTGATGCAGGTCTCGAACCATCACCTGCAGATGGTGCTGCCGACGATCGAATGAATATGTTCCCGCTTTTGCGCTAACGCGGCCCTGCGGGTCCGGATCATGCTCTACGGCGCGGCTTGCGCCGCAGGCACCTTGATCTCCTGCGGCAGGATGATCGCAGCCACGATCACCAATAAGCACAGCGCGCCGAACGCCTGCAGCATGGTGGAGAATCCGCCTTTTTCATAGAGCCATGCCACCAGGCCGACGGAGGCGCCGGCCGCGGTGAAGCCGACGAAATAGCGCACCGAATAGGCGCGCGAGCGCCATTCCTCGGTAGTGTATTTGCCGACCATGGCGTCGTTTACGGTGACCTGTCCGAAGGCACCCATCACGATGCCGATGGAAGCGATGATCAGCGGCAGGTTCGACAGCGTCGCCGCGAAATACATGAACGGCGCCAGCAGAAACGACAGCGGCAGCATCACGGTCTTCAGCGAATAATGATCGATCAGCTTGCCGATGGTGTATTGCGTCATCGCGCCGAACACGTAGACGCCGGCCGCAATGACACCGAGCAGCGCCGGGCTGTTGGTCATGCCGGCCAGCCGCTCGGCGAACAGCTTTGGCATCGCCACCGTGATGGCGTTGAAGGTCGTGGATATCGCGATCACCACGATCAGCAGCGCCAGCAGCACCCGCCACATGTCCTGCTTCGCCACCCTCGCCTGCGCCGCCGCCTGCTTGGTGCCGGTGCGGTTCTCGTGCACCACCATCTGCGCAAAGACGACGCCGATCAGGATGGTGACGATGCCCGGCGCGATGAAGGCCCAGCGCCAGCCGAGATATTGCCCGATCACGCCGGTGACCAGCGCCGAGGACGCCACGCCGAGATTGCCCCAGACGCCGTTCAGGCCCATCTCGCGGCCGAGCCGGTCGGCATAGGAGACGATCATCGCGGTACCGACCGGATGATAGATCGAGGCGAACAGGCCGATTGCCAGCAGCGCCGCCCCGAGTTGCAGCGGCGTTTGCACGAAGCCGACGGCGATCATCGACGCGCCGATCCCCAAAAAGAAGATCACCATCATGTGGCGCCGGCTCCAGCGGTCGCCGAGCCAGCCGGTGATCAGCGAGCCCGCCCCGAAGGCGACGAAACCGGGGGTGGCGTACGGCAACAGCTCCGAATAGGCCATGCCGAGCGCCGGCCCCATGATGATGACGGCGGCCGCAAAAATGAGCATCGAATAATGGTCGATGAAATGGGCGGCATTGACGAAAGTGATGACCCGGCTGGGGCTGTTCATGGTCGATTCCCGAATCCCGTAACGTTTAGAAATAGGTTATACGGGGATGTCCTGACGGGATGTCGCCAATGAATATCGCCGAAAAGCCAATTGCCGCCATTATCGGGCGCCTCACCTCGACCGGCGACGGCATCCACATGATCGCCAACAGCTACAAGAAGGGCTTCCGGATCCACACCCACATGCACCGCGAGGCGCAGCTCGTCTATGCGGCCAAGGGGACGATGCAGGTGACGACGCCGAAAGGCCGCTGGCTGGTGCCGCCGGACCGCGCTGTGTGGGTTCCGGCGCTATCGGAACATGCGATCGACGTGCTGGCCGATATCGAGATGCGGACACTTTATTTCGAACTCGACTGGCTGCAGCGCGAAGTGCGCAGCCACAGTCTCGATGCGGAATTCGTGGTGCGGGTGTCGCCGCTCCTGCACCAGACCATCCTCGCTTTGTTCGACGATCGCGGCGACCGCGAACGGACCGAGCTTCTGTTGCGGCTGGTCATGATGGAGCTCGACCAGGCGGAGGATTCGGCCACCTTCATCCCGCTGCCACATGAGCCGCGCTGCCGGCGCGCCGCCGACATCGTGCTCGCGGACGTGACCGGCGACCATGAAATCGAAACGCTGGCGCGCCAGGTCGGCACCTCGGCGCGGACGCTGTCGCGGCTGTTCTCAGCAGAAACCCAATTGAGCTTCAAGAGCTGGTGCCAGCGTGCCCGGATTGCAGCCGCCATCGAGAGGCTGTCGACGGAGGCCGGGGTCTCGGTCAAGCAGCTCGCCTCGGATCTGGGCTACGCCAGCGTGCCTGCGTTTTCCCATGCCTTCCGGCAGGTTACCGGCAAAACCCCGACGGAATTTGCCGGCAAGGAGTGAGTAATCCCTTTGCGGAGGCATGACATATTTCCGTACGGTCCATGCGCTTGATTGTGATCGGCACCGCCCTAAATTCTGTATAAGATTCCGGCACCCTCACTGGATTCGACTTAACCGCATGGCCAACGCCTTTTTCTCCGACCTTCTCGCGACGATCTCAGAACGTGGCCGAACGCTGCTGCGCAGGGGCGAGCCGTCGGTCGCCCGCCAGGACTCGTCCGAACTGCTTGAACTCTGCGAGGCGCTGCTGTCGGGCCGCGGCGAAGCGTCAGCCACCGCGCTCGCGCGCGACGTGCTCGATCGCTACCACGATCTCGACGCCGCCGGCCGGCTGACCTTCTTCGAAACGCTGGCCCGCGACTTCGGACCCGACCGCGAAAAACTGTCGCAGGCGATCGAAAGTTGGCGCAGCCAGCCGAACGACAGCGATGCCAGCGACCTTCACTTTGCTTCCGAGCCGCGGCGGCAGGAATTGATCCGCCGGCTCAACCGTGCGCCCGGCGGCACCAGCGACCTGGTGGCGATGCGCGCCGACCTGCTTGCCCTGATGAAGGGCAACAAGGATCTGGCCGCGCTCGACCGTGACGTGGTGCATCTGCTGTCTTCTTGGTTCAACAGGGGATTTCTCGTGCTGCGCAGGATTGATTGGTCGACGCCGGCCAATATTCTGGAACAGATCATTCGCTATGAGGCCGTGCACGAAATCCGCGACTGGGCCGACCTGCGCCGCCGCATCGACCCGGTCGACCGCCGCTGCTACGCCTTCTTCCATCCCCAACTCAACGACGAACCGCTGATCTTCGTCGAGGTCGCGCTGACCGAGACAATTCCAACCGCGATTGCGCCGCTACTCGCAGCCGAGCGTCAGCCGGTGCCGATCGATCGCGCCCGCACGGCCGTGTTCTATTCGATCTCGAACACGCAGAAGGGGCTTGGCGGCATTTCCTTCGGCAGCTTCCTGATCAAGCAGGTGGCCGAGGAATTGCGGCGCGAATTGCCCAAGCTCGATACGTTCATCACGCTGTCGCCGGTGCCGGGCTTCATGCAATGGCTGAAAAAGGGCGACGACGTTCCGCTCAACGACGAGGAGCGGACGCTGCTCGAGGCCCTCGACAAGCCGGACTGGTTCGAGGATGCGGAACTGACGGCGCAATTGCGCGCCGTGCTGGAGCCCTTGGCGGCGCATTATTTCCTCAAAGCCCGCACCTCAAAAGGCCGGCTGGTCGATTCGGTCGCCCGCTTCCACATCGGCAACGGCGCGCGGCTGGAAAAGATCGACTGGCTTGGCGACCTCTCGCCGAAGGGCCTGCGCGAATCCGCCAGCATCATGGTCAACTACCTCTACCGGCTCGAGGACATCGAGAAGAACCACGAGGCCTACGCCAACCAGGGCGAAATCGCCGCCTCCGGCGCGGTGAAGAAACTGCTCAAGAGCGAGGGGCGGCGGCTGCTGGATATGCGGCTGTCGTAGCCGGCGCGCATCCTGCGCCGGTCTCAACTGGAATTCATCACGCATGGCTTCTGACGGCCTCACGCCGGCCAGCGATCAAGGCGTCACGGGACAGCAGCCGAAGCCGACCGATCCTGCGCGGCGCATCGACGCCATCGATGCCTTGCGCGGTATTGCCCTGTTCGGCGTTCTCGCCATCAATCTCGTGATGGGATTCCGCGTTTCCATCTTTGAGCAGTTTCTGTCCGCCAAGTCCGCTGCATCACCGGTCGACCGCGTCGTCGAAACGATCCTGATTCTTGGCATCGACATGAAGGCATTCGCGCTGTTCTCGATGCTGTTCGGCGCGGGCCTTGCCATTCAGTTCGAGCGGCTTTCTGCGAGTCCGCGACGCGCGCGCCTTCTCATACGCCGGCTGGCGGTGCTGCTCGCGATCGGCCTGCTTCATCTGTGCCTGATCTGGTATGGCGACATCCTGACAGAATATGCGCTGGCCGGATTAATCGTGCTGCCGTTTCTGTGGGGACCGCGCTGGCTGCTGGCGTGCGGCGCGCTCTCGTTCCTGGCGCTGTATCTTTTGATGCAGGCCTACCCGCCGGCGGGACTGTTCCCCGCCACGGCGACGATCGCAAGCGCGGTCGCCGAGGAAAATCGCGTCTATGCAACCGGCGGATTCGCGGACGCGCTGGCCTTGCGGCTCCGCGAGCTTCCTCTGATCCTGCCCCTACATGTCTATATTTTTCCGCGCACGATCGGGCTGTTTCTTCTTGGAGCTTACGTCTGGCGCACAGGCCTCCTGCGAACTCCGCGTCAAGGCCTCATGTTCTCGATCGCGGCCGTAGGAATTGTCCTCGGCGCGACCCTGACCATCCTCAGCCATGTCAGGGGCCTCTTGTTCAGTGATGCCTCCGGCACCATCCTGCTGGCGCTGGGTTATGCCGCCGCCATCATCGGCATCGCCAATCTCAAGAGCGGAAAGATGTTGCTCGGCTGGGCTGCGCCCCTGGGGCGCATGGCCTTCACCAGCTACCTCGCGCAATCCCTAATCTTCGGCTGGATTTTTTACGGGTACGGCCTCGGTCTATTCGGCCGCCTCGGCGCCGCCAGCGCGCTGGCCATCGGCATCGCCGTCTACGTCGGACAGGTGTTGTTCAGCGCGTGGTGGCTGCGCCGCTATCGGTACGGCCCTGTCGAATGGCTGTGGCGTACGTTGATGTATGGTGTACGACAGCCGATGCTGCATTCACCAATTGAGGCGGTGCGATGACGATAGACTGGACCGACGACCGGGCGGGCGTGGACTGGCAGGAGCTGGAGGCCCTCTATCGGGCCGCGCCGCTCGGCAACAAGAATGCGGACGATCTCGAAGTGGTGTTCGGCAACAGCATGTTCTGCTGCTTTGCCCGCGACAATGGCCGGCTGGTGGGCGCCGGCCGCGTCCTGGCTGACGGACGCGACTGCGCCTATCTCTGCGACGTAGCGGTCCTGCCGAGCCATCAGGGAACTGGTCTCGGCAAACAGATCATCGAGCGCCTGCTCGCCAAATCGCAAGGGCACACGAAGATCATCCTTTACTCGGTGGTCGGCCGCGAGCCGCTCTACGCCAAATTCGGCTTCCTGCGGATGAAGACCGCAATGGCGATTTTCAGGAACCGGCAAGCGGCGATCGACAAGGGGCTGGTGTCCGAGAACTGATCGTAACAGGCTGCCGGCAAGGAATTCGTTTCAGGTCTTGTACTCATAGAGCAACCGGGCCCGAATGGTGCCTTCCAGCGCCCGGATATCCGCGAGCACGCGCTGGCCGTCGGCGGCCGACGCGTCGACATCAAGCACCACGTAGCCGACGTCGTGGGCGGTCTCGTAGTATTGCGCGGCGATGTTGACGGCATGACGCGCCAGCACTTCGTTTAAACGCCCGAGCATACCCGGCAGGTTACGCTGCACCTGAATGAAACGCGTGCCTAACGGCCGCGGCGGCAATTGAACCTGCGGGAAGTTGACGGCGCCCATGGTCGAGCCGGAATCGCTGTATTCGACCAGCTTGCGCGCGACTTCGGCGCCGATGCGCTCCTGCGCCTCCTCGGTCGAGCCGCCGATGTGCGGCGTCAGTATGACGTTCTCCAGTCCCTGCAGCGGCGAGACGAAACGCTCGACGTTCGAGCGCGGCTCGACCGGAAAGACGTCGACTGCGGCGCCGCGAAGCCTGTTTTCGCGCAGCGCCTCGGCAAGCGCTTCGAGGTCCACGACGGTGCCGCGGCTGTTGTTGATGAAATAAGCTCCCTGCTTGATCGCGCGAATCTCGTCGCGCCCGATCATCCCGTGCGTGGCGGGAGTTTCCGGCACATGCAGGCTCACGACGTCGCTTTGTGCCAGGAGCTCATGCAGGCTCGCGGTCGGCTCGGTGTTGCCGTGACGAAGCCTGTCGGTGTGATCATAGAAGATCACCCGCATGCCCATCGCTTCCGCAAGGTTGGAGAGCTGCGAGCCGATATTGCCGTAACCGATGATGCCGAGCGTTTTGCCCCTCACCTCGTAGCTGTCGTTGGCCGACTTGTCCCAACGTCCTTCATGGGCGGCGTTGGAGCGCGCGACGATCCGGCGCAGCAGGATGACGATCTCGCCGATCACGAGTTCTGCCACGCTCCGCGTGTTGGAGAACGGCGCGTTGAATACCGGAATCCCGCTCCGGCGCGCGGCATCGAGGTCCACCTGGTTGGTGCCGACACTGAAACATCCGACCGCGATCAGCCGGTCCGCGGCGTCAAGAACATCCGTGGTGATTTGCGTGCGCGAGCGGATGCCAAGCAGATGCACGCCCTTGATGGCCTCCTTCAGCGCATCGCCCTCGAGCGCCTTGGGCAGGCGCGTCATGTTGGAATAGCCGGCAGCCTCGATCATCTGCACGGCGCTGTCGTTGACACCTTCAAGGAGCAAGACGCGGATCTTGTCCTTCGCAAGCGAGAGTTGGGGAAGCGTGTTGGCCAAGATCGCGGCGCTTTCGTTGAATGGTCTATCTATTCGTCATGCCCGGGATTTCCTTGATTGTCCCGGGGCATGTGGTGCGAAAAGTGCATCCCATCAGGACTTCGGCTTGTCGCGGAAATACGGCTCGACCGGGCCGTGCACCTTGATGGTCAGCGGGTTGCCGTAACGATCCTTGGCGTTCCCGGCGGTGACGCGTACCCAGCCTTCGCTGATGCAGTATTCCTCGACATTGGTCTTCTCGACGCCCTTGAAGCGAATGCCGACATCGCGCGCGAGGATCTCGGCATTGTAATACGGGCTGTTCGGATCGACCGAGAGACGGTCGGGGAATTGGTCGTTCATCGCTTTGTTGGTCTCGTTCACAGCAGTGCCTCGATATCTTTTTTTAATCCCTCGGGGATGGCGGTGGGCGCGTAACGCCCGACCACCCCACCCGACCGGTCGACCAGGAATTTGGTGAAATTCCATTTGATCGACGAACCCAGCAATCCCGATTTCGCGTTCTTCAGATGGTTGAACAACGGATGCGCCTGGCTGCCGTTGACGTCGATCTTGGCGAACATCGGAAACGTCACGTCATACTTGCTCGTGCAGAACTCCTCGATCTGTTTGGCGTCACCCGGCTCCTGGCCGCCGAACTGGTTGCAGGGAAAGCCGAGCACCGCAAAGCCACGCGGCGCGAATTCACGATGCAGCTGCTCCAGCCCTCTATATTGCGGCGTGAATCCGCAGGCACTCGCGGTGTTGACGATCAGGAGCGCCTGCCCCTCAAACCGCTTCAGCGGAACCTCTTCGCCGGCGAGCGACTGCGCCGTAAAATCATAAACGCCTGGCATGGTCCTCTCTATCAGCCGGCGGGCTCGATCGCCGCCGAGGGCGTTCCCCCGGCTTCCACCGCCTCGCCCGCGGCGAGACACAGATCTTCGCGATACCGCCCGGAAACCAGTTGCACGCCGACCGGAATGCGTCCGACCAGCCCGGTGGAGACCGTTAGCCCGGGAAGCCCCATGAAGGGAATGGCGATCTGCGGCAATTGCGCATGCCAGACGCGCGCGAACGACGCATCGTCCTTGCGGTCGAGCTGATCGGGGAACGGCAATTCGCCGGATACCGGCATCAGCAGCACGGCATAGTTTTCGAAGAACGCCAGCCATTCCCGCGTCAGCGTCGCGCGCCGTGTCAGTGCCTTCGACAGATCGAATGGATGCACTTTTGCGCGGTTGCCGCGCAGGCACGCGAGCGCACCGGGATCGCCCTCGCGTTCGGCCGCTTCCAGTTGCGCCTCATAACCATCGCCGAGCCAGAGCTTTGTTTGCAGATCGGCCGGCTCGCGCAGCGGCGGCGTGTTCGCGATCTCCTCGACGATCCAGCCGGCACGTTCGAGCCGCTTGCCGGCGTCGGCGACCGCGGCCTTCACTTCGGGCACGGGATCGAGCCCATCCGGATTGAGACACATCGCGACGCGCTTAGGCATCGCCGGCCCCTCCAGCGGCGCCGGCACCCACCAGGGATCGCGATAATCTTTCGCCGACATCGCCGCCAGCGCGATCCTGATGTCACCGATGGTGCGGGCCAGCGGGCCGGAGACGGCGCTGATCTGCGGCCCAATCGGGCGGTCGGGCAGCGCCGCGTTGAACGCGGCGATGCGCCCCATGGTCGGGCGCAGGCCATGCACGCCGCAGGCGTAAGCCGGATAGCGGATCGAGCCCGCGATGTCGGTGCCGTGAGCAATATGTCCGATGCCGGCCGCGACTGCCGCCCCCGCGCCGCCGGACGAGCCACCCGGCGTGATCGAGGGATCGCGCGGGTTCTTGGTGTCGCCATGGATGAGGTTGGTGGTGAACCAGCGATAGGAAAACGCCGGGCAATTGGTACGTCCCAGAATGACGGCGCCGGCTTTGCGCAGATTGTCGATCACCGGGCTGTTGCTCTTCGCAATGGTATCCCGCTGCAGCTTCAGCCCGTTGGTGGTGGCAAAGCCCTCCTGATCGATATTGACCTTTACCGTGACAGGCACGCCGCCGAGGGGACCTGTGTCTTCGCCGCGGTCGATGGCGGCATCGATGGCGGAAGCCTGAGCAAGAACGTCCTCGGGCCTGTGGTCGACCACGGCATTGATTTTGGGATTGACGGCGTCGAGCCGCGACAGCGCCGCGGTCGCCGCTTCCCTGGCCGAGACTTTCTTCGACCTGATCAGCGAGGCCATTTCCGCAGCCGACAGACGCCATAGATCCTGCATGCAAAACTCCGTTTGATAGCCGCCCTTTTAGAGCGTTTTCAAGCGAAGTGGAAACCGGTTCGCGTCAAGAAAACGCGTCAAATCAAAAATCACCGCCCAGCGCAGGGCAATGCCAGCGGGAGGCAATGGCAGGGCGCGCACTCCTCTCCCCGCGAAGGGTCGGGAGAGGGAGGGCAAAGGCGGTGCCAGAGCTAGCGCATATGGGCGATGTAATAGGCGAGATCGGCGATCTGCGCTGCCGCGATCGGCGCCATCACGTCAGCCATGCTCGCATCATAGCCGCGGCGGCTGTTGTCCTTGTACTCGGCAAGCGTCTTGGCGAGATAATCTTCGCGCTGGTTGGCGATGCGCGGGACGTTTTCCTTCCCCGACAGATCAGGGTTATGGCAGGTGTCGCAGCGGTGCTGCTGCACCAGCGCCTGGCCACGCTGCATCCGCGCCAGATCGCCATTTTCGCCTGGCGGCTCAGGCTTCGGCATTTTGGCGATGAAGTCCGAGAACAGGCGAAGATCGTCGTCGGTCAGCGCCTTTGCCATCTCGTTCATCGGCTCGAAGACGCGCAGCTTCTCGCGGAACATGAAGAGCTGGATCAGCGTGTAAGGCGCCTGCTGGCCGCCGAGCGAGGGCGTGTTTTCGGTTTCGGACTGGCCCTTTTCGCCGTGACAGGCAAGGCAGGGCGCGATGCGCTGTTCGATGGTTTCGGCGGACACAGATGTTGCAATCACCGCAAACACAAGTGCTGTTATTGTTTTTTGCATCAGCCGACTCCGGATACTCCCGTCATTGCGAGGAGCGACAGCACGAAGCAATCCATGTCTCCGCAAGTGGCGGAATGGATTGCTTCGCTTCGCTCGCAATGACGGTTGTTGCTGATCTACTACGACTTCCCCGCCACCTTCTGCTTGCCGTGGGTGATGCGGTAGACGGCGCCGTTCCAGTCGTCGGAGACCAGCAGCGAGCCGTCCTTCATCTGCAGCACGTCGACCGGCCGGCCTATATATTTGTTGTCTTCCAGGAAGCCGGTGAGGAACGGCTCCATCGACTTCATCGTGCCGTCCTTGTTCAGCTTGGCGATGACGACATCACCGCCGACTTTCCTGGAGCGGTTCCAGGAGCCGTGCCGGGCGATGATGGCCACGTTCTTGTAGGTCTTCGGGAACATGCTGCCGGTGTAGAACCGCATGCCGAGCGCTGCGGAATGCGGGCCCAGCAGGCCGACCGGGGCGGTGTAGTCGCTGCAGGATTTACCCCAGCCGAATTCGGGGTCGAGGATGTTGCCCTGCAGGCAGTACGGCGTGCCGAAATGTTCGCCGACCTTGGTGATACGGTTCAGTTCGTCCTCGGGCACGTCTTCCGACATCCAGTCGCGCCCATTGTCGGTGAAGTAGAGCTGCTTGGTCTCCGGATGCCAGTCGAAACCGACGGTGTTGCGGACGCCGCGGGCGATCACTTCCGCGCCGGAGCCGTCGAGGTTCATCCGCCTGATGAGGGCGTGTTCGTCGCTGTTCAGCACGTTGTTGCCGGGCTGGCCGACCGGAACGTAGAGCTTGTTGTCGGGACCGATGCCGATGAACTTCCAGCCATGGGCTTCGTCCTTGGGCAGCTTGTCGAAGATCACCGTCGGCTTCGGCGGGTTGTCCAGGTTGTCCTCGACCTTCTCGATCTTGGAGACCTTCGACAGTTCGGCGATGTAGAGCGTGCCATCCTTGAACGCGATGCCGTTCGGACGGTAGAGGCCGGACGCCAGCACCTTGACCTCGCGTTTGCCGTCCTTGTTGACGATGGCATAGACCTTGTCGACCAGGCGGCTGCCGACGAACACCGTGCCCTTGTCGCCGAGCGCGAGCGAGCGGGCGTTCGCCATGCCGGCGGCATAAACCTCGACGTTGAAGCCGGCCGGGACCTTAAGCTTGGCCGTCGGCAATTTGTCCGGCGCCGCCGGTATGGGCGGCGGCGCATTCGGCGCAAGCTTGGCGGCAGCCTCGTTGCCGGCGGGACGGCCAATCAACGGCGAGCCGGGCGGAAGTGGCGCAGCGGCAGCCGGCGCGGCGGCGGTCGATGGTGCAGCGGCCGGGGGCGCAGCAGGCTGTTGGGCGGCTGCGGGCTGCGCGGCGGGCTGCTGCGCAGCAGCGGGCGGGTCGGCCGCCTGCTGGGCGGCGGCGCCGAGCGTGAATGCAGTCAAGAAGGCACCAGACAGCAGCAGGCTGCGCGGCACCGACAGATAGTTCATCATGGGCGTTCTCCCTGGCGGAAAGCCCTTCTCTTCGCGCGGGCGTCGTTTGATGCCGGCGCCGGAGGCTTTACCGGCCGGCACTCTCCGATATTTTTCCGCCAGTGTGCAATCGGAAAACTTCGCGCTTTGAGGTTGCACCGCCACAACGAATGCTGCGCAAGCTCCGGCACCCGTCGGTTGCGCGATCGTCAGTGCCGGGTGATGGAGCCGCCGGGTGCATCGAGGATCGCTTCCGCGAACGGAAACTCCAGCACGATCTCGCCATCGTCGTCGGTGACTTCGATGGTGGCGCTGAGAAGCGCTCCCTCGGCGCCATCCGTCTTGAGCAGTTCCCGGATCATGGCTCGCGCCATTTCCCAGGCGCGATCGGGATCGACAAGCACTTCGCCGTCGGGATCGGAAATCAGCTCATCGCCGATACGGGTGTTGAAATAATATCTCGGCATTGGCTGAAACCTGATTCCGTTAAGGCCCCGCCACCGGAGGCCGCCACTGTCTCACGCTGTCTCACAAGTTCCTTGTCCGGAGCCGGCAGCGCTCCGTTCTTCCAGAATTGGCCATTCGCGGCGCTGCGAACAACCGCGAAACGCTTGATCCCACGTTGATTTGACCGGAACGCCCCGCACAACCCCGTGAAACCTCTTTGCAGCGCAGCATAACAATTAGGGGTTCCGGGAAAAAGATTTAACTGGCGAACTTTTTGATCCGCATTACCTTCAGAGCATGGGCGGTGTTCGTCCGGTAGCAAAAGGAGAGGCTAAATGGCCTGGAAAGCGCCGAAAATCGTCGAAGTGCCGGTCGGCATGGAAATCAACATGTATATGTGCGCCACCCGGAAGTAAGCGGTAGCGCGTATCATTTCTCACGCAGGTGGATTTGCGGGCATGACGCATCCCCGATCGCGGGGCTGTGTCTGAGCCCGGGGTCCACCTCGTGGTGTTTGTATTAGTTCGCATCTTCGAGTTTGAATCTCCAGGAGACGGATCATGCTTCGCGTCGTCGTCCTGGGCGCCGCGGCGGGTGGCGGCGTTCCGCAGTGGAACTGCGGTTGTGCGGTGTGCACGAAGGCACGGAACGAAAATCAGGAATTGCAGAGCACCCAGGCCTCGATCGCGGTCAGCACCGACGGCGAGCACTGGTATCTCGTCAACGCTTCCCCCGACCTGCGCCAGCAATTGATCGCGACGCCGCAGCTTCATCCCAAGGCCGGACAGCTCAGGCACAGCCCGATCGCCGGCGTGATCCTGACCAATGGCGAAATCGACGCGGTAGCGGGGCTATTGTCGATGCGCGAGGGTTCGCCGTTTACGCTATATGCGCATGAGCGGGTGCTTGCGATTTTGCGATCCAACAGCATCTTTAACGTGCTGGGCGAAAACAACGTGAAGCGGCGGCCGGTTGAGGTCGACAAGCCATTCGAGCCCACCCTGCCCGACGGCTCGCCATCAGGCATGGAAATCCTTCCCTTCGCGGTTCCCGGCAAGGGCGCGTGGTATCTCGAAGGCAAGGCGCATCCAGCGGGTGGCGATGCCGCGGGCGATACGCTGGGCTTGCGGATTCTGGACAAGGCCAGCGGCAAGTACTTCTATTTCCTGGCCGCCTGCGCTGACGTGACCGACGATCTCAAGTCGCGCCTTTCGGGCGCCGCGCTGGTGTTCTTCGATGGCACGGTGTGGCGCGACGATGAATTGATCGTGCAGGGCCTCGGCACCAAGACGGGACACAGCATGGGCCATATTTCGATGTCGGGCGAGCATGGCGCGATCGAGAGCCTCGCCGGCCTCGACATCGGCCGCAAGGTGTTCTTGCATATCAACAACTCGAATCCTGCTCTGCTCGCCGGCTCGGACGAACGCAAAATCCTGGAACAGGCGGGCTGGCACATCCCCGCCGACGGAACGGAGATCACGCTGTGAATGTCGTGCCTACCAGCGGAATGACTGCGCTCTCGATCGGTAAGGGCCTTACGCTCAATAGCGCCGAGGAACTGGAGGCGACGCTCCGCCACATCGGCGCGACGCGCTATCACAGCCTGCACCCGTTCCATCGGCTGTTGCACGGCGGCAAGCTCAACAAGGGCCAAGTGCAGGCCTGGGCGCTGAACCGCTATTATTACCAGAGCACGATCCCGCTGAAGGATGCGATGGTAATCTCCCGGTTCCGCGACCGAGCGACCCGGGTCGAGTGGCGCCATCGCATCGAGGATCACGATGGCGACGTGGGCAGCGAAGGCGGCATCGAGCGCTGGCTGAAGCTGACGGAGGGTCTCGGGCTCGACAGTGCCTACGTGGAATCGACCGAGGGCATCCTGCCGGCAACGCGGTTTGCCGTGGAAGCCTATGTGCATTTCTGTCGCGACAAGACGCCGCTGGAAGCGATCGCCTCCTCGCTGACGGAACTGTTCGCGCCGAACCTGCATGAAGAGCGCATCTCCGGAATGCTGCAGCACTATGATTTCGTCAATCCTGACATCATGAGCTATTTCAGCCGCCGGCTGGCGCAGGCGCCACGCGATGCCGGTTTTGCGCTGGAATATGTCAAGGCGCACGCGAAGACGCCGGCGGAGCGCGAGTTGGTCTGCAACGCGCTGATCTTCAAGACCAATGTGCTATGGGTTCAGCTCGATGCGCTGTATCATGCCTATGTCGAGGGCCACATACCGCCCGGTGCGTTCGTGCCCAAGGGAGACTAGCGACCGATGGCTTTGAGCCGCAACATCAGTGTCAGCGAGGCGAGCCGGCCAAAATTGCCGCGGCACGCCAAGCTGAAATTCGATGACACGCGGCAGGTATGGGTGATCCTGGCGCCGGAGCGGGTGCTGGCGCCGGACGAGATCGCGGTCGAGGTGCTGCAGCTTTGCGACGGCGTGCGCAGCGTCGCCGAGATGATTGACCGGCTCGCCGCCAAATACGCCGCGCCGCGCGAGGCGATTTTGACCGATGTCATCGCGATGCTGCAGGACCTCGCCGACAAGGGTTTTTTGACCGAAGCGCGTGAGAAGACGTCATGAGCGACATTCTCGCAGATGGCAAGACAGCCGGCGCCGCGCCCAGTGACGGGCTCGCGGTACTCGAGCAGAAGCGGTCGACCGCAGAGACGTTCGGCATTCCGCTTGCCGTGCTCGCCGAGCTGACGCACCGCTGCCCGCTGCAATGTCCCTATTGCTCCAACCCGGTCGAGCTCGACCGTGCGGGCGCTGAACTGACCACTGAGGAATGGAAGAAGGTCTTGAGCGAGCTCGCCGAAATCGGCGTGCTGCAGATCCATTTCTCCGGCGGCGAACCGACCGCGCGCAAAGACCTAGTGGAACTGGTGCAGCATGCCACCGACGTCGGCCTGTACAGCAACCTCATTACATCCGCGGTACTGCTGACCAAGGAGAAACTTTCAGCGCTCGCCGATGCCGGGCTCTGCCATGTGCAGATCAGTTTCCAGGGCAACGAGCCCGTCGTGGCCGACCGCGTCGCCGGATTGAAGAATTCGCATGAGAAGAAGATCGAAGCGGCGAAATGGACGCGCGAGCTTGAGTTGCCGCTGACGGTCAACGCCGTCATGCACCGCCAGAACCTGCATCAGCTCTCCGACATCATCCAGATGGCGGTCGATCTCGACGCCGACCGGCTCGAAGTCGCCAACGTCCAGTATTACGGCTGGGCGCTGAAGAACCGCGCCGCGCTGATGCCGACGCTCGAACAAATCGAGGAGACCAGCCGGATCGTCGAGGAAGCCGCGACGCGGCTGAAGGGCATTCTCGCCATCGACTATGTGGTGCCGGATTATTACGCGCTGCGGCCGAAGAAATGCATGGGCGGCTGGGGCCGGCAATTCTTCAACATTTCGCCGGCGGGCAAGGTCCTCCCCTGCCACGCCGCAGAGAGCATTACCGGGCTGGAATTCGAATCCGTCCGCTCGAACCATTCGATCGCCTGGATCTGGCAGAACTCCGAAGCCTTCAATCGCTATCGCGGCACCGGCTGGATGCCCGAGCCGTGCAAGAGCTGCGAATTCCGCGAGATCGATTTCGGCGGCTGCCGCTGCCAGGCGTTTGCGCTGACAGGCGACGCCGGCAATACCGACCCGGCCTGCACGCTGTCGCCGATGCACGAGCAGATCTTCAAGCAGGCCGAACGCGAGGCCGCCGCGCACCAGGACCGCTTCCTCTATCGCAATTTCGCCGGCGGCACGCTGGAGACGGAAGGCGAGCATGGCGCCTGACGCCGACGCCGGAAAATCCATCAAGCGCGCCGATCCGTTTGCACCGCTGACGTCGGAGCAGCTTGCGGTCAGCGACGGTCACGACATCTATGTCGAAAGCATCGGCTGCGCGAGCGGCATTCCCGCGGTCTATCTGCATGGCGGGCCTGGCAGCGGCTGCCAGCCGGACCACCGCCGGCTGTTCGATCCCGAACGTTTCCATGCGGTGCTGTTCGACCAGCGCGGCGCCGGCCGCAGCCGTCCCAAGGGAAGCCGCGAAGCCAATACGTTGCCCCATCTGATTGCGGATATGGAGGCGATCCGCGAAAAATTCGGCTTCGAGCGCTGGATGATCGTCGGCGGCTCCTGGGGCGCGACACTGGCGCTGGCTTATGCAGAGGCCCATCCCGGCCGCGTCACCGGCATCGTGCTGCGCGCCACCTTCCTCGGCACAACAGAGGAAATCGAGAACGGATTTCTCAAGGTTCTGCCGCGGTTCCATCCGGGACTCTACGAGGACTTCCTGAGCGTGCTGCCGGAAGGCGAACGCGCACAACCGCTGCAGGCCTATTTCCGCAGGATCCTCGATTCCAGTCCTGACGTGCATATTCCAGCAGCGCGGGCCTGGGGCGAAACCGAACGTATCCTTTCCGAACACACGCCGCACCGCACCCGCCTCGATTTCACGGCGCTCAATTCGTCAAAGGGCATGCCGGCCACGCCGTTCATGGAAGCGCATTACTTCGCCAACGACTGCTTCATGCAGCCGAACCAGTTGTTGCGCGAGGTGGAAAGGCTCGCCGGAATCCCCGGCATCATCGTGCAGGGCCGCTACGACCTGCTGTGTCCGCCCGCGACTTCGCACGCCCTCGCGGCCGTCTGGCGCGAGGCCGAAATCCGCTTTGTCGAGGGCGCCGGCCACACGCTGTACGATCCCGGCGTCCGCGACGCCGTGATGAAGGCGATCGCCGACATGGCGTCCCGAACCAGCAAATAGGAAACAAAAGAATGCCGATGGCGGGGAAAGGCATGCTGCTGACGTCGATGAACGTCGACGCTGCCGATGAAGCCGAATTCAATCGCTGGTACGACCGCGAACATCTCGAGGAGCGCGTTGCGATCGAAGGTTTTCTCGAAGCGCGCCGTTATGTCGCCCATGACGGCAATCCGAAATATCTCAGCCTCTATTCCACCGAAACGTTTGAGGTGCTGGACAGCCCGGCCTATCGCACCGCGCTGGCGAACCAGACGGCGTGGTCGAAAGCCAACATCGCCCGTTTCCAGAACATGATCCGCGCGGTCGCGCGCATCACGATCAGCCGGGGCACCGGCCGTGGCGCGGCGCTCGGCATCGTCAGGCTCAGGCCGTCGGGCGGCGAGAACAAATTGCGCGCCGCGCTGAGCGAGCAGCTCGATCCCGCGCAGCTCGACGGGATCATTTCGCTGCACCTGATTGAGAGCGACCCGGCGCTGTCGAAGCCGATCACCGATGATCCATCCACGCCCAATCCCGGCGCCGGCGACTGGTTCGTGCTGATCGATGCCACGGACGTCGGCGCGCTGCCGGCGGCCATGCTGCGCTTCAGTGGCAATATCGCATTGAAGCCGCTGACGATCTCGAACGGCATCTACCGGCTGATGTGGGATCTGGCGAAGAGCGATATCGGCTAGGCGCCCCCCGCAGCTTCCGACGCTCGCGCGCAGCTTGGGCCGCCATCCGAACCGGCTGGCGCGGCCCTGACCCAGCGCTGCACCGGCTGTTCGACGTCCGGAGCGGGAACCGAACAGGGCCGCCAACGCGCAAACCACCGTGAAGGTGCTGTTAACGTGATGTCGGGTAAAGCGGTACCTGAGACTAGCCTTCTCGCAAGACTTGCTCGTTTCAGAGCGGGTCCACACGACCAGCGCTTGCGTCAGGCGGCTTCGATTCCTCCTCGCCTAATGATTGAAGGCCCTGAGAAGGCAGATGAGAGCTTCCATCGAAGTCTCTAACATCGCTCTCAATTGTGTCGCTAATGTTCTCCATGAAGATGTCCTCCAATGCCTTGATAAAGGTCGCCCCAGCCGGTTGGTGAGGTTGTCGGTTCCCGGTATCCTCAGCTGACACTGGAGTTGCATTGCATGGCGGAAAAGCCAGCGCGCAGTATCGCCGAGATTTTCGCCGCCTTCCTCAAGCTCGGCCTCACGTCGTTCGGCGGGCCGATCGCGCATCTCGGTTATTTCAGAACCGAATTCGTCGAGCGGCGGAAATGGCTGAGCGAAAGCAGCTTTGCCGACATCGTTGCGCTGTGCCAGTTCCTGCCGGGGCCCGCGTCCAGCCAAGTGGGCTTCACGCTCGGCATCTTTCGCGGCAACGGCCTGCTCGGCGGATTGGCGGCATGGTTCGCCTTTACCATGCCCTCCGCCGTCATCATGTTCGCCTTTGCGCTCGGCGCGACGGTCTTCACCGGCCCGTTCGCCGAGGGCGTGCTGCACGGGCTCAAGCTTGTTGCGGTCGCCGTGGTCGCGCAGGCGATCTGGGGCATGGCCAGGAGTCTCACGCCGGACCGTGAGCGCGCCGCCATCGCGCTTGCGGCTGTTGCGATCGTGGTCTTCATCGGCGGTTCGCTTGGCCAGATCGGCGCCATCGCCCTTGGCGCAGCGGCTGGACTGTGGCTGTGCCGTGGAGAAGGACCCGCGCCAACCGGCCATCTCGGATTTTCCGTATCGCCCGGCGTTGGCGTCGTCGCGCTCGTGCTGTTCGCGGTGCTGTTCCTGGTCACGCCGCTGGTGACGGCAAGGACCGGCTCGCAGGGCCTCGCCCTGTTCGACGCATTTTACCGTTCCGGCGCGCTAGTGTTCGGCGGCGGACATGTTGTGCTGCCGCTGCTGCAGGCGGAAGTGGTGACGCCGGGCTGGGTCAGCAACGCGGACTTCCTCGCCGGCTATGGCATGGCGCAAGCCGTGCCCGGACCACTATTCACCTTTGCGGCCTATCTCGGCGCTGTCACGGGCCCCGCTCCCAATGGCCTCGCCGGCGCAGTGATTGCGCTGATCGCGTTGTCGCTACCGGGGCTGCTGCTGGTCTACGGCATGCTGCCGTTCTGGGACGCCTTGCGCCAGCGTCCCACCGCACAGGCCGCGATGCGCGGCACCAATGCCGCCGTCGTCGGCATCCTCGGCGCCGCGCTCTACAATCCGGTCTGGACCAGCGCCGTGCTCACCCCGCGCGATTTCGCGGTGGCGCTTGCGGGCTTCCTGCTGCTGACAGTGTGGAAGCTGCCGCCATGGATCGTTGTCGTTATTCTTGCGGTGGCTGGTGCCTTGCTGCGGCTGATCTGACGCCTGCCTGTTCATTCGGCATTGAATCAAAAAAGCTGCACTGCACATGCTGCAGTGCCGCATCAACACTGCGACGCTAAGTCCACGTCTCCATGCAAACGCAGGCGGGAGATCGCGCAAAATTGCCTTTGTGCCGCGTCTGGAATGGCTCTAATAAGATAAGCCTATGATCCAATTCAAAAACCGAAAGAACGTCCGCTAAGCGTTCCATAAGCAAAATAAGGCCGCGTTCCGGTTGTTGGCGCGGACAAGGTAGGAATGAAACCGACTGATATCTCGGCGCCAGACTACTTTCACAAGGTGGTCGATTGCCAATGGGCCTGCCCCGCACACACACCGGTTCCCGAATATATCCGTTTGATTGCCGAGGGGCGTTATAGCGACGCCTATATGATCAACTGGCAATCGAATGTGTTTCCTGGAATTCTGGGACGCACCTGCGATCGTCCATGCGAACCGGCGTGCCGACGCGGCCGCGTCGAGGATAATCCGGTCGCGATCTGCCGCCTGAAGCGCGTCGCCGCCGACTTCAAGGACGACATCAAGCACCGTTTGCCGAAGCCGGTCGCGAAGAACGGCAAGCGCATCGCGCTGGTCGGCTGCGGTCCCGCCTCGCTCACGGTGGCGCGCGACCTGGCGCCGCTCGGCTATCACTGCACCGTGTTCGATTCCGACCCGAAGGCGGGCGGCATGATGCGGAGCCAGATCCCGAAATTCCGTCTGCCCGATACGGTGATCGACGAGGAGACCGGCTACATCCTGGGCCTCGGCGTCGAGTTCAAGGGCGGTCACCGCGTCGACAGCCTGAAGAAGCTGCTCGCTGAAAACTACGACGCGATCTTCATCGGCTCCGGCGCGCCGCGCGGCCGCGAACTCGATATCCCCGGCCGCAAGGAGGCGGCTAGCAACATCCACATCGGCATCGAATGGCTGGCGTCGGTCTCGTTCGGCCATGTCGAGAAGATCGGCCGCCGCGTGATCGTGCTCGGCGGCGGCAACACCGCAATGGATTGCTGCCGCACCGCGCGCCGGCTCGGCGGCGAGGACGTGAAAGTGATCGTCCGCTCCGGCTTCGAGGAAATGAAGGCGAGCCCCTGGGAGAAGGAAGACGCCATTCATGAGGATATTCCGATCCTCAACTACATGGTGCCGGTCGCGTTCAAGCATGTGAACGGCAAGCTGATCGGCGTCACCTTCCAGAAGGTGAAAGCCGAATACGACGCCAAGGGCCGCCGCAACCTGGTGCCCTCGGGCGAACCGAACCAGACCATTCCCTGCGACGACGTGCTGGTCGCGGTCGGCCAGGAGAACGCCTTCCCCTGGATCGAGCGCGACTGCGGCATCGAGTTCGACAAGTGGAACATGCCGCAGGTCGATCCCAAGACGTTTGCGTCGACCAATCCAAAGGTGTTCTTCGGCGGCGACGCCGCGTTCGGCCCGAAGAACATCATTTGGGCAGTGGCGCACGGCCATGATGCCGCGCTGTCGATCCACAAGATGATCTCGGGCGAGGACATCAACGAGCGCCCGCTGCCCGAGGTGCACGTCACCTCGCAGAAGATGGGCATCCACGAGTGGAGCTACGACAACGACATCTCCGGCGACAAGCGCTTCAAGGTGCCGCATCGCGACAAGGTGATCGCACTGAAGGACATCAAGACCGAAGTCGAGCTCGGCTATGACGTCAAGCTCGCGCTCGGCGAGGCGCAGCGCTGCCTGAACTGCGATGTGCAGACCATATTCTCGGCGCCGGCCTGCATCGAATGCGACGCCTGCGTCGACATCTGCCCGATGGACTGCATCACGTTCACAGAGAACGGCGAGGAAGTGGACCTGCGGCAGCGGCTGAAAGCCCCCTCGCCGCGTCACGACCAGGCGCTCTACGTCGCCGAAGGGCTCAAGACCGGCCGCGTCATGGTGAAGGACGAGGACGTCTGCCTGCATTGTGGGCTGTGTGCCGAGCGCTGCCCGACCGGCGCCTGGGACATGCAAAAGTACCTCATCGATATGACTTACGCGGGACCAACATGCCAAACCAAAGCCCGATCAGCAGCGTAAACGACTTCGTCGTCCGCTTCGCCAACGTCAACGGCTCGGGTTCGGCGAGCGCCAACGAACTGTTCGCGCGCTCGATCCTGCGCCACGGCGTGCCGGTCTCTCCGCGCAATATCTTCCCTTCCAACATCCAGGGCCTGCCGACCTGGTACGAGGTGCGCGTCACCGAAGCGGGTCATCTCGGCGCCCGCGGCGGCGTCGACCTGATGGTGGCGATGAACCCGCAGACCTGGGACAAGGACGTCGCCTCGATCGAGCCCGGCGGCTATCTGTTCTACGATTCGACCAAGCCGATCCCATCGTCGAAATTCCGCGCCGACATCAACGTCATCGGCGTGCCGCTGACCGCGATCACCAACTCGACCTACACCGATCCGCGCCAGCGCCAGCTGTTCAAGAACATCATCTATCTCGGCGCGCTCTGCGCACTGCTCGACATGGACCCGAAGCTGGTCGAGCAACTGATCGGCGAACAGTACAAGGGCAAGGAGAAGCTGTTGTCGTCGAACGTCCATGCGCTGCATCTCGGCCGCGACTGGGCGCTGCAGAACCTGAAATGCCCGATCGGACTGCAGGTGAAAAAATCAGACAAAGTCGGCGACCGCATCTTCATCGAGGGCAACAGCGCGGCCGCGCTCGGCGCCGTCTATGGCGGCGCCACTGTCTGCGCCTGGTATCCAATCACGCCGTCATCGTCAGTGGCGGAGGCCTTCACGAGCCACTGCAAGAAGCTGCGGCACGACCCCGAGACCGGCAAGGCGAAGTACGCGATCGTCCAGGGCGAGGATGAACTCGCTTCCATCGGCATCGTGATCGGCGCCTCCTGGAACGGCGCACGTGCCTTTACCGCGACCTCGGGTCCCGGCATTTCCCTGATGACCGAGTTCATCGGCCTGTCGTATTTTGCGGAAATTCCGGCCGTGATCATGAACATCCAGCGCGCCGGCCCTTCCACGGGCATGCCGACGCGCACCCAGCAATGCGACATCATCGCCTGCGCCTATGCTTCGCATGGCGATACCAAGCATGTCCTGCTGTTTCCGGAAGATCCGGCTGAAGCGTTCGAGTTCGCGGCGCAGTCGTTCGATCTCGCCGACCGGCTGCAGACCATGATTTTCCTGATGCTCGATCTCGACATCGGCATGAACCATCGGCTGTGCCGCCCGCTGAAGTGGGACGACGCCCGGCAGTATGATCGCGGCAAGGTGATGACGGCGGAAATGCTCGACGAACCGGGCCGCGATTTCGGCCGCTATCTCGACGTCGACGGCGACGGCATCCCCTACCGCACCTATCCGGGCACGCATCCGACCAAGGGCTCGTTCTTCACCCGCGGCACCTCGCGCGACCGCTATGCCCGCTATTCGGAGGAAGGCGCTGTTTATGCCGACAACATGCAGCGGCTGGTGCGCAAGTTCGAGACCGCGCAGGACATGGTGCCACGGCCGTTGCAGGCCAACGCCGCCAGGCCGACCAAGTACGGCGTGATCTATTTCGGCTCGACCGCGCCGGCGATGGACGAAGCGATCGGGTTATTGGAAGCGCGCGGGCACCAGCTCGACCGCATGCGCATTCGTGCCTTCCCGTTCCACTCCAGTGTGGCGAGCTTCATCGCCGATCATGATTTCGTGTACGTGGTCGAGCAGAACCGCGACGCCCAGTTGCGGCAGTTGATCGTCAACGAGAACGGCATCGATCCGGTCCGGCTGGTGCCGATCCTTCACTATGACGGCACGCCGATCACCGCGCGCTTCATCGCCAACGCCATCGGCGACCATCAGGACCATCTGAAGGTGACCCCTCTCCGCAAGGCCGTGTCATGACCTACATTGCAAAGCCCAAGTTTCATCATCCCGGCCTGCCCAAGAACGCGCTCGGCTATACGCACCGCGACTACGAGGGCAAAATCTCGACGCTGTGCGCCGGCTGCGGCCACGACTCGATCACCGCCTCGATCATCGAGGCCTGCTACGACCTTTCGATCGAACCGCACCGGGTGGCCAAGATTTCCGGCATCGGCTGCTCGTCGAAGACGCCGGATTATTTCCTCGGCAATTCGCACGGCTTCAACTCGGTGCATGGTCGCATGCCGTCGGTGCTGACCGGCGCCAACCTCGCCAACCGCGACCTGATCTATCTCGGCGTCTCCGGCGACGGCGACAGTGCCTCGATCGGCTTCGGCCAGTTCGCGCATTCGATCCGGCGCGCCGTCAACATGACCTATATCGTCGAGAACAACGGCGTGTACGGCCTGACCAAGGGCCAGTTCTCGGCGACCGCTGACCGCGGCTCCAAGTCCAAAAAGGGTGTGATAAACACCGATAACGCCATCGACCTGGTGGCGATCGCGCTGCAGTTAGGCGCGAGCTTCGTGGCGCGCAGCTTCTCCGGCGACAAGAGCCAGTTGGTGCCGCTGATCGCAGCCGCGATCCGGCACAAGGGCGCGGCCTTCATCGACGTCATCAGCCCCTGCATCGCGTTCAACAACCACGCCGGCTCGACCAAGAGTTTTGACTATGTCCGCGAACACAATGACGCGGTGAACCGGCTCGACGTGCTTACCGGCCGCGATCCGATCACGGTCGAGTATGCACCGGGCACGGTGCAGATGGTCGAGCAGCATGACGGCACGCGGCTGGCGCTACGCAAGATCGATGCCGATTATGACGCCAACGACCGGTTGGCGGCCATGACCTTCCTGCAGAAGCACGCCGCCAAGGGCCAGGTGGTCACCGGGTTGCTCTATGTCGATCCGGATGCGGAAGACCTGCACACCCATCTCGACACCGTCGAGACGCCGCTCAATACGCTGGAAGCCAAGGACCTGTGCCCCGGCACGACGGCGCTGGAAAAGATCAACGCCAGCCTGCGGTAGCCATAGCGTTTTCGAGCGACATGGACCCCGGTTCGCGTGAAGAAAACGCGTCAAAAACAAAAATCTAGAGCCCGGCTCTGATGCATCAGAACCGGGCTCTATGTTGCCGCGGATAGCTACGCGGCCGCCGCGATGTTCCGCGGGTGCGCGACGTATTCCTTCAAGACCGTGCCGGACGCGTCGCTCTCAACGAGCGACACGTCGTAGCTCCAGAGATCGGCGAGGTGCTGCAGCACGCGCTTGGTATCGGTCTCGGTGAGCTGGGCGCCCTTCACCACGGTGTGGCGCAACATCAGCCGACGATCGCCGGCAAGGTCGACATCGACGACCTCGATATTCGGATCGATGAAGCCGACGTCGTACTGCCGTGCCAGCTCGCGCCGCAGCCGGCGGTAGCCGCGCTCGTTGTGGATGGCGTCGACCAGGATGCCGGCGCGCTCCTCCGGATCGTCATGCAGGTGGAACAGGCGGAAGTGCCGCATCAGCCGCGGGCTCATGAACTGGCTGATGAAGCTTTCATCGCGATAATTGGCCCAGATGTCGCGCAGCACGCCCATGGCATCGCCCTTGCCGGCGATATCCGGGAACCACTCGCGATCCTCGGCATCCGGATCGGTGACGATGCGTTCGATGTCCTGCATCATCGCAAATCCCAGCGCATACGGGTTGAAGCCGGAATAGCGCGGATCGTCGAATTCGGGCTGGAACACCACGTTGGTGTGCGACTGCAGGAATTCGAGGAAATTGCCGTCCGTCAGCCGTCCCTGCTGATGCAGCCGGCTCATGATGCGATAGTGAACGTAGGTCGCCGTGCCCTCGTTCATTACCTTGGTCTGGCTCTGCGGATAGAAATATTGCGCGATGTGCCGCACGATCCGCAGCAATTCGCGTTGCCAGGGGCGCAGGCGTGGCGCGGTCTTCTCAAGAAAATACAGCAGGTTTTCCTGCGGCAGGCCGAGCATCTGGCGGCGGCGCTCGACATCCAGTACGGCGTCGCTCTTCACCTTGCCGCCCGGAACGGTGCGCCACAAATCGTTGAATGCGGCCTCCTCATGGGCACGGCGCCTGCCCGCTCGTTTTTCCTCGGCGCGTAGATCGAGACTCTTCTTGCCGGGATAGCGATCGATGCCGTGCGACATCAAGGCGTGCGCGGCATCGAGCGTGTGCTCGACCGCCTGCCGGCCGTGGCGTTCTTCGCAATGCGCCACGTAGCGCTTGGCGAATTCGAGATAATCGAGAATGCCGTCGGCATCCGTCCATTGCTTGAACAGATAGTTGTTCTTGAAGAAATGATTGTGGCCAAAGGCGGCATGCGCGATGACGAGCGTCTGCATCGTCGCGGTGTTTTCCTCCATCAGGTAGGAAATGCACGGCGACGAGTTGATGACGATCTCGTAGGCCAGCCCCATCAGCCCCTTGCGATAGGATGCTTCCTGAAAGGCAAAATGCTTGCCGAACGACCAATGCTTGTAGAACAGCGGCATGCCGACGGATGAATACGCATCCAGCATCTGCTCGGCGGTAATGACCTCGATCTGGTTGGGGTAGACATCGAGCCCCAATTCATTGCACGCAACCTGCTCGCAGGCGTCGCAGATCTTCTGCAGCGTCCGGAAATCCCAGTCGGCGCCCTGAAACAGCAACTGGTCGGCCGCGGTCATGACGCGTTCCTTTCCTGCTGGCTACGGCGCTGGAAGAGATCGTGAAACACCGGGAAGATCTCGCTGCGCTCGTTGACCTTGCGCATCGACAGCGGTGCGCCATTCGCGCGCAGGCCCTCGTAAAGGGTCCAGAGCGCCGAATTGGGCATTTCGTAGCTCAGGCCGTTTTCCTGGCCGACCTCCAGATAGGCAAAGAACTGGCTGACCGGCAGAATCTTGTCCGTCAGAAGCCGGCTCGCAACCTCGCCGTCCGCGTAGGAATTGTCGCCGTCGGAAGCCTGCGCGGCATAAATGTTCCAGTCTTCCGGCCGGAAGCGCGTCCGCACGATGTCGTGCATCGCCTGCAATGCGCTCGACACCAGCGTGCCGCCGGAGGCCGGCCCGTAAAAGAACGTCTGCTCGTCGACCTCTTCGGCCCGGTCGGTGTGCCGGATGAAAACGATCTCGACATGGCGATAACGCCGCTTCAGGAACACATAGAGCAGCATGTAGAAGCGCTTGGCGAGATCCTTCATGTGCTCGGTCATCGAACCGGAGACGTCCATCAGGCAGAACATCACGGCCTGGGCCACCGGTTTCGGCACCGTCTCGAAACGGCGGTAGCGGATGTCGATCGGATCGATGAACGGGATGCGTTTGATCTTTGCCTTCAGGGCCTCGATCTCAGCCAAAAGCTCGGCGCGGCGCGCCTCGCTGCAATCCTCAAGCTCCGCTTCAAGGGCCGCCAGCTCCTCCGGCCGCGGCCGCCGCAGGGCGACGCGACGCGCCAAAGCACGGCTTACCGTTCGGCTGACCGAAATATTGGCGGGCGACCCGGATGTGGAGTAACCCGCCCGGCGAATGCCCTCGCACTCGACCTCGGCCAGCTTTCGCTTGGCGAGATCGGGCAATTCGAGGTCATCGAGGAACAGGTCGACAAACTCGTCGCGGCTGAGAACGAAGCGGAACGTATCCTCGCTGTCGCCCTCGCCCGCACCCCTGCCCTTGCCGCCGCTCTGGTTCGGCCGCGGCAGCATGTCGCCTTCGACGAACTTCTTGTTTCCAGGCAGCACCATGTCGCGCGTGCCGCCCTCGCGGCGGAAGCGCGGCTCGTCCATGCCATCGATCGGGACGCTGACCTCGCCGCCTTCCAGGACATCCTTGATGTCCCGTTCCTGCGACGACTTCTTCACCGCCCCTTGAACCAGCGCCTTCGCTCGACGCAGAAAGCGCTGGCGATTCTCCAGACTCTTGCTACCCGGATTCAGGCGCCGGTCGACGATGTGAATGGCCACGGTCTCATCCGCCTCAGCCTGCCTGTTTTACGCGCATGTACCACTCGACCAACCTGCGGACTTGCCGCTCGGTATAGCCTCGTTCGACCATGCGCGCGACGAACTCGCCATGCTTCTTTTCGGTCTCGCCGTCCTTCTTCGAGCCGAACGAGATCACAGGAAGCAGGTCCTCGACCTGGGAGAATATCCGCTTTTCGATCACTTCGCGAATCTTCTCGTAGCTGGTCCAGGTCGGGTTCTTGCCGCTGTTCTGGGCGCGCGAGCGCAGCGAGAACTTGACCACCTCGTTGCGGAAGTCCTTCGGATTGGCGATACCTGCCGGCTTCTCGATCTTGGTCAGCTCCTGGTTGAGCAGTTCGCGATCGAGCAATTGTCCGGTGTCGGGATCCTTGAAATCCTGATCCTCGATCCAGGCGTCGGCATAGTCGACATAGCGATCGAACAGGTTCTGTCCGTAGTCCGAATAGGATTCGAGATACGCCTTCTGGATCTCGTGCCCGATGAATTCGGCGTAGCGCGGCGCCAGTTCGGCCTTGATGAACTCGAGGTAACGCTTCTCGACCTCATCGGGAAGCTGCTCGCGCCGGATCGCCTGCTCCAGCGTGTACATCAGATGGACCGCGTCGGCGCCGACCTCGTTGGTGTCGTGGTTGAAGGTCGCGGCGAGGACCTTGAACGCGAAGCGGGTCGAAACGCCGTCCATGCCTTCATCGACGCCGGCGGCATCCCTGTATTCCTGAACGCTGCGCGCCTTCGGATCGGATTCCTTCAGGCTCTCACCGTCATAGATCCGCATCTTGGCGAACACGGTCGAATTCTCGTGCCTGCGCAACCGCGACATCACCGAGAAGCGCGCCATCGTTTCCAGCGTGGCCGGAGCGCACGGTGCGTTGGCCAGTTCGGAGCCCTGGATCAGCTTCTCGTAGATCTTCTGCTCCTCGGTGACACGCAGGACGTACGGCACCTTGATGACGCAGATGCGGTCGATGAAAGCTTCGTTGTTCTTGTTGGTCTTGAAGCTTTGCCACTCGGCCTCATTGGAGTGGGCGAGAATGACGCCGGTGAACGGGATCGCGCCGATATTCTCGGTGCCGATATAATTGCCTTCCTGCGTCGCCGTCAGCAGCGGATGCAGCATCTTGATCGGCGCCTTGAACATTTCGACGAATTCGAGAATGCCCTGGTTGGCGCGATTGAGGCCGCCCGAATAGCTGTAGGCGTCGGGATCGTTCTGGGCGTAGGTTTCCAGCTTGCGGATGTCGACCTTGCCGACCAGTGACGAGATATCCTGGTTGTTTTCGTCGCCGGGCTCGGTCTTTGCGATCGCGATCTGGCGCAGCCGCGACGGCTGGATCTTGGCGACGCGGAATTGCGAGATGTCACCGCCGAACGCTTCGAGGCGCTTGTAGCACCACGGGCTCATCAGACCGGTGAGGCGACGGCGCGGAATGCCGTACTTCTCCTCGAGCATCGGCCCGAGCGATTCCGGATCGAACAAGCCGAGCGGACTTTCGAACACGGGGCTCAGTTCATCGCCGGCCTTCAACACGTAGATGGGATGTACTTCCATCAACGACTTGAGGCGCTCGGCGAGCGACGACTTTCCGCCGCCGACGGGACCGAGCAGATAGAGGATCTGCTTGCGCTCTTCGAGACCTTGAGCTGCGTGGCGGAAGAATCCGACGATGCGCTCGATCGTGTCTTCCATGCCGTAGAAGCCGGCGAAGGCCGGATAGAGCCGCATCGTGCGATTCAAAAAGATACGGCCAAGGCGAGGGTCCTTGGCCGTGTCAATCATCTGAGGCTCGCCGATCGCAGCTAGTAGTCGCTCTGCAGCGTTGGCATATCGCATCGGATCGTTTCGACACGACTCCAGATATTCCGCCATCGACATATCGGTCTGGCTTCTAGCTTCGAAGGACCGGGCGAAAGCATTGAACAGAGAATCGTTGTACATGATCCGTCTCTCCATGGTCACCTGTAAATGCCGGACGCACCGTCGGGTTCCAGTGTCGGAGCGTCGTAGCTTCCGTCGCGAATCACAATAAGCACCTGCACTGATTGGACACGCGAGCCAGATCACAATGCAATGCAATAGTCGTGCTAAGCGGCTTAGCCTCGTAAAGATACGGTGCCATTTCGCTCCCGTTGTATCCGCGCGGCAACATTTTGCACCGGGCTAATACCGAGCGGGCGGTAAGGGGTTTTTTAACGATTCTGCCCACTGCACTGCTCGATTCGGCGACGGCTTTGGCAGTCTGAAGCAGCAAAGCGGAGAAAATCCGGATTCCGGGCGGCCCAAAGGTGCGAGAACGGTGGCCTTTTGTCACCTTCGGCAGGCCGACCGGTCGCCAAAAGGGCCAAGATTAACACCCGTTCATTTCGCGGGTCAGGCGCTGAACGCGCCCCGTGCCACCTGCAACTAAAGTACGGTGCCGCGCGTTTAATCCGAGTCTGCCATGAAATTCGTCTGGTTCGTCGCCGTCGTTGCCTCCCTCGTCGGAGCCAATGTCTGTCACGCCCAGGAGGCGGTCGACAAGGCGAAAGCCGCCACCTTCGACATCAAGATGTTCAGCGGACCGCTCAGCCACAAGAGCTATGCCTGCTTCGTGCGTCGTTATGACGCCAGCCATCTGGCGCAGCACCCCAAGCAGAAAATCAGCGCGATGAAGCTGCTGGTGACAGCCGAAGAGGCGCCGGAGGACAAGATCGTCAACTATTCCTTCCGCCTCGGCTTCAAGTATCGCCACCGCGCCGGCAATTTCGATTCCAGCGGCTCTTGCAGTCACATTGTCGCCGAAAGCAGCGGCGGCGAAGTTCGTCTCGGCTGCGGCGTCGATTGCGAAGGCGGCGGCATCGAGGTGGCGATGAAAGACGCGCGATCCGCGCTGATCCGGCTGGAGCGGATCAGGATCTGGGAGCGCAACAAGGCCGACGAAGACGCCAGCGACGATCTGGTTGCCGGCTCCGACGACAAGATTTTCCGCGTTGATCGCGCCGATCTGCACGAATGCTCCGACTTGGTGACCGATCGGAAGGAACTTGCGGCACTCAGGCACAAGTGAGCCACTCTACATAAGTTGGTGAACCACCTACTTAGGTTTGTGAACCACACCGCTTAGGCTGGAACGACGTCATGTTGGGCTGGAAGGACGTTATGCATCGACGCAATATGCTGTGGGGCGCGGTTTCGGCGCTCACTGCAGTCTTTGCCGCCTCTCGCGCAAACGCCGCTGCCGAAGCGTCTTCGACAAAATTGAAGGTGGTTTATCACCTCAACGATCTCGACAAGGTGAGCTTCGTGCTGGGCAACATCTAGAATCATCTTGCCGGTGCGGATCGCCGAGTTGCAGTCGCTAGGCTATCTTTATCTGCGACCGTGAGGCGTTGCCGATTGACGTGAATGTTTCACATCGACCGCTCATTTGAGCGGTCTGGTCGCCGCACTTTCGCCCGCTCCATCGAGCTGAGTGCCTCGTGTGTTCGGATACACTCGCGATGGCGCCTGCGCGCCCGCTCCCACGCCGACATGCGGGCTGTGTCCCCCTGCAACCGCCCGCGGAATGTTTTGCGCATGAACCCTCAAATTCACGCCGACGCCGGCGGCTTCCGCCGCGCCCGGGCCGAGGCGAGCAGGCCAGACAAAAGCACGAGGCAGGCCGGAAACGAAAAACTACGGCTCATGACAGGCTCCTTCACAACTTCGTGCTTGTGCCCGTTGGTGTCGCCATTCTGAAAACCGGTTCGACCGGCCAGCCAGTATCAAGAGCGGCCATTTTGCGGGATCGAACCGGTGCCAATGGCGTTAATATCGCGGGGAAGCCTCTCCTATCCGGCCGCAAGCCCAACCAAATATTGACTTTCCGGTCCTGCCCCCGAAAGCTGCCGGAAACCCAGAAATCGACCGATCGAACAGAACAGGCACCATGAATCCCGTCAAAGCACTCGAAAACCATGGCCAGGCGGTCTGGCTGGACTTCCTCGCCCGCGGCTTCGTCGCCAAGGGCGACCTCAAGGCGCTGATCGATACCGACGGCGTCAAGGGCGTGACGTCGAACCCCTCGATCTTCGAGAAGGCGATCGGCAGTTCGGACGAATATGACGGCGCGATCGGCCACGCCCTCAAGGCGGGCGACCGCCCGGTCGCCGAGCTGTTCGAGGCGGTGGCGATCGAGGACATCCAGAACGCCGCCGACGTGCTGCGACCGGTTTATGACAGTTTGAACGGCGGTGACGGTTTTGTCAGCCTCGAGGTCTCGCCCTATCTGGCGATGGATACCAGGGGAACGATTGCCGAGGCCGAGCGGCTCTGGAAGGACGTCAAGCGGCAGAATTTGATGGTCAAGGTGCCGGCGACGCCGGAGGGCCTGCCCGCGATCAAGCATCTGATCGGCGAAGGCATCAGCATCAACATCACGCTGTTGTTCTCGCAAGACGTCTATCGCGAGGTGGCGGAAGCCTATATCGCGGGTCTTGAAAACTACGTCGCCAAAGGTGGCGATCCCTCTCACGTCGCCAGTGTCGCGTCTTTCTTCGTCAGCCGCATCGATTCCGCCGTCGACAAACAGCTCGACGACAAGATCGCCAGGGCCAATGATCCCAGTGAGAAGGAGCGGCTGAGCGCACTGAAAGGCAAGGTCGCCATCGCCAACGCCAAGCTCGCCTATCAGGACTACAAGCGGCTGTTCGCCGGCCCGCGCTGGGAGAAGCTTGCCGCCCAGGGCGCCAAGCCGCAGCGGCTGTTGTGGGCCTCCACGGGCACCAAGAACAAGGACTACAGCGACGTGCTGTATGTCGAGGAGTTGATCGGTCCCAACACCGTCAACACCGTGCCGCCGGCCACGCTCGATGCCTTCCGCGACCATGGCAAGCTGCGCGACAGCCTGGAAGAAAATATCGAAGATGCCCAGCGCGTGCTGGAAGAGCTCGAAAAATCCGGCATCTCGCTCGACGATATCACCGCCGAGCTGGTCAGGGACGGCGTCAAGCTGTTCGCGGATGCCGCCGACAAGCTCTATGGCGCGGTCGCGAACAAGCGCGCCGCTTCACTCGGTGGCGGCATCGACCACCAGCAACTCGCGCTCGGCGACGGCATCAAGAAGGCTGTCGAGAAGAGCACGGAGGACTGGCGCGCATCGGCGAAAATCCGAAGGCTGTGGCAGAAGGACAAATCGGTCTGGACCGGTGACGACGAGAACAAATGGCTGGGCTGGCTGGACAGCCCCGCGGCCGCCGACGTCGTCAATTACGAGGATTTTGCCGAGCGCGTGAAGGGCCAGAAATTCAGCGACGCCGTGGTGCTCGGCATGGGCGGATCGAGCCTCGGACCGGAGGTGCTGGCGGAGACGTTTGCCAAAAAGTCCGGCTTTCCGAAGCTGCATGTGCTGGATTCGACCGATCCCGCGCAGGTGCGCGCGATGGAGGATACGGTCGACCTTGCCCATACGCTGTTCATCGTCTCCAGCAAATCCGGCGGCACCACCGAGCCGAACGTGATGAAGGATTACTTCTTCGATCGCGTCGCCAACACGGTCGGCAAGGACAAGGCCGGCCATCGCTTCGTCGCCGTCACCGATCCCGGCTCGTCGCTGGAGAAGAATGCGATCAAACAGGGCTTTGCCCGCATCTTCCACGGCGATCCCACGATCGGCGGCCGCTATTCCGTGCTGTCGCCGTTCGGTCTGGTGCCGGCGGCGGCCGCCGGTATCGACGTTCGCAGCCTGATCGCGCATACGCTGGCGATGGTGCGCTCCTGCGGCGCCGATGTGCCGCCGCACGAGAACCCGGGCGTGCAGCTTGGGCTCGCGATGGGTCTGGCCGGCCTCGAAGGCCGTGACAAGGTGACCATCACCTCGTCGGAGAAGGTTGCCGATTTCGGCGCCTGGGCCGAGCAACTGATTGCCGAATCCACCGGCAAGGAGGGCAAGGGGCTGATTCCGATCGACGGCGAGCCGCTCGGTGCCCCCTCGCTTTACGGCAACGACCGCTTCTTCATCGATATCAGGACCGAAGGCGAGGACGACGCCTCGCATGACGACCGGCTCAAAGCCCTGGAGGCGGCCGGACATCCCGTGGCCCGCATCGTCATGAAATCGATCGACCATATCGGCCAGGAATTTTTCCGGTTCGAGATGGCGACCGCCGTGGCCGGCGCGATCCTCGGCATCAATCCGTTCAACCAGCCCGACGTGGAATCGGCCAAGATCAAAACCCGCGAACTGACCGGCGCGTTCGAAAAGACCGGTTCGCTGCCGGCGGAGAAGCCTGTCGTCTCGACCGATGAGGCCGATCTCTATACCGACGAGCACAACGCAGCCGAGCTGCGCAAGGCCGGAGCCGACGGCACGCTCGGCTCCTGGATAAGAGCGCAGCTTTCGCGCGCGGACAGCGGCGACTACGTCGCCCTGCTCGCCTACATCGCGCGCAATCCGGGCACGATCGGCTCGCTGCAGAAGATGCGGCTTGCGGTGCGCGACGCGCATCAGCTGGCGACGTGCGCCGAATTCGGCCCGCGCTTCCTGCACTCGACCGGGCAGGCCTACAAGGGCGGCCCCGACAGCGGCGTGTTCCTGCAGATCACGGCCGACGACGCCGAGGACCTGCCAGTGCCCGGACAGAAGGCGAGTTTCGGCATCATCAAGGCGGCGCAGGCGCGCGGCGATTTCGACGTGCTGACCGAACGCGGCCGGCGCGCGCTGCGCGTCCACCTCAAGGGCAGTCTCGGACCGGGCCTTGCCGCACTCGATGCTGCGATTTCGGAAGCGCTAAGTTAAGGAAAGTCAGGACATGCAACTCGGCATGATCGGCCTCGGCCGGATGGGCGGCAACATCGTCCGCCGGCTGATGAAGAACGGCCACACCGCCGTGGTCTACGACAAGGACGCCAAGGCGGTCGCCGCGCTGGCCGGCGAAGGCGCAACCGGCGCGGAAACGCTGGAAGCCTTCGTGGCAAAACTCGAGAAGCCGCGCACCGCCTGGGTGATGCTGCCGGCAGGCAAGATCACCGAGGCGACCATCGAGGCGCTCGCCAAGCTGATGCAGCCGGGCGATGTCATCATCGACGGCGGCAATACGTTCTGGCAGGACGACGTCCGGCGCGGCATGGCCTTGAAGGAACGCGGCCTGTATTATCTCGACGTCGGCACCAGCGGCGGCGTCTGGGGCATCGAACGCGGCTATTGCATGATGATCGGCGGCGACAAGGCGGTAGTCGACCGGCTCGATCCGATCTTCAAGACGCTGGCGCCGGGCGCCGGCGACATTCCGCGCACACAGGGGCGCGAAGGGCGCGATCCGCGCGTCGAGCAGGGCTATATCCACGCCGGCCCTTCCGGTGCCGGGCACTTCGTCAAGATGATCCACAACGGCATCGAATACGGCCTGATGCAGGCCTATGCCGAAGGGTTCGATATCCTGAAGAACGCCAACATCGATGCGCTGCCGCCGGAGCATCGCTTCGCATTCGACATTGCCGATATCGCCGAGGTGTGGCGGCGCGGCAGCGTCATTCCCTCCTGGTTGCTCGATCTCACCTCCTCCGCGCTCGCGGAAAACCAGACGCTCGATAATTATTCCGGCTTTGTCGAGGATTCCGGCGAAGGTCGCTGGACCGTCAACGCCGCCATCGACGAGGCCGTGCCGGCGGAAGTCTTGACGGCGGCGCTCTATGCGCGCTTCCGTTCGCGCACGGATCACACCTTTGCGGAAAAGATCCTGTCTGCGATGCGGGCCGGTTTCGGCGGCCACAAGGAGCCGCCGAAGAAACCCAATACGAAGGCGTGAAGCGGTCATGGCGGTCGGTCAAACAGCACAGAAGAAACCCGATCCCTGCTCCTTCGTGATTTTCGGCGTGACCGGCGACCTCGCGCACCGGCTGGTCGTCCCTGCCCTTTATAACCTCGCAGCAGCCGATCTATTGCCGGACAAGTTCTGCGTGGTCGGTATCACGCGCGAAGGGATGTCGAGTGACGCCCTTCGCGACGATCTGATGAAAGGCCTGCGCCAGTTTGCGACCCGCCCTGTAGACGACAAGATCGCGCGGCGCCTGCTTGAATGCGTCACCTGCATCGAGGCCGACCCAAAGCGTCCAGCGTCATTCGACGCGATGAGCAAGCGGCTCGGCGAACTCGAAGCCGCGCGAAACACCGGCGGCAACCGGCTGTTTTATCTGGCAACGCCGCCCAACGCATTCCTGCCGATCAGCCGCGAGCTTGGCCGCACGGGCATGCTGGCCGAGAACGGCGCATGGCGGCGCCTGGTGGTGGAAAAGCCGTTCGGCACCGACCTCGCGTCCGCCAAGGCGCTAAACAGCGAATTGCTCAAGCTGGTCGATGAGCACGAGATCTACCGGATCGATCACTATCTCGGCAAGGAGACGGTGCAGAACATACTGGTGCTGCGCTTTGCCAACGGCATGTTCGAGCCGATCTGGAACCGCAACCACATCGACCATGTCCAGATCACGGTCAATGAACAACTCGGGGTCGGCCATCGCGGCAGCTTCTATGACCAGACCGGCGCGCTGCGTGACATGGTGCCGAACCACCTTTTTCAACTGCTGTCGCTGGTGGCGATGGAGCCGCCGATCCGCTTCGACGCGCATTCGGTGCGCACCGAAAAGGCGGATGTGCTGGCCGCGATCCAGGCCCAGACCGAGGCGGAAGCGCTGCGAAATTCGGTGCGCGGCCAGTATGTGGCCGGCCGGATCGGAGACAACGAGATTGCCGACTATCGCAGAATCGAAGATGTGGCGTCCGGCAGCGCGACAGAGACCTATGTGGCGCTGAAGCTGATCATCGACAATTGGCGCTGGGCCGGCGTTCCCTTCTATTTGCGCACCGGCAAGGCGCTCGGCGTCAAGCGCACGGAAGTCGCGATCAAGTTCAAGCAGGCTCCGTTCGCGATGTTCGACTGCACGCCGGTAGAACGACTGGCGCAGAATTACCTCGTGATCGGCGTCGCGCCGAACGAAGGCATCGCACTGCAGTTCAACACCAAGGTGCCTGGCCCCGCGATCCTGATCGACGGCGTCGAGATGAAGTTTCGCTACAAGGACTATTTCAAGGCCGAGCCCTCCACCGGCTACGAAACGCTGATCTATGATTGCATGATCGGCGACAACATCCTGTTCCAGCGCGCCGACAGTGTCGAGGCCGGCTGGAAGGCGGTGCAACCGTTCCTCGATGCCTGGAAGAAGGCTGGAGCCGAGGGCTTGCGGACCTACAAGGCCGGCAGCGAAGGCCCGGAGGACGCGAACGAACTATTGACCCGCGACGGTCGAAGCTGGCGAAAGCTCGGGTGAGCGATGGCGGAGAACGACCATCGCCGTGTGATTGCGGTTGCCGATCCGGCTGCCCTGGCCGCGGCCGCTGCTGACCGAGTGCTGGCGAGAATAGCGGCCAACGGCGGCCGCGTGGCGATTTGCCTGACCGGCGGATCGAGCCCGAAGCAGCTTTATCAGTTGCTCGCAACCGAGGCCTATCGCAGCCGGATTCCGTGGCAGCGCGTGCACTGGTTCATCGGCGACGAACGTTTCGTGCCGGCCGATGATCCACTCAACAATATGGGCATGGCGCGAAAAACCTTGCTGGACCGATGTGCGTCGGCGGCGAACATCCATCCGATTCCGACGGCGACCGCCGATCCGACCGATCCCGACCGGTGCGCCGCGCTCTACGAACAGGAGTTGCGGTCGTTCTATGGCGCAGACACGCTCGATCCGGCACGCCCGCTGTTCGATCTCGTGCTGATGGGCGCCGGCCCCGATGGCCACACCGCGTCACTATTTCCCGGCGATCCCGCGCTCGACGAGACCGCGCGCTGGGTCGTCGGCGTCCCCAAGGCGAATGTCGAACCATTCGTCCCGCGGATCACCCTCACGCTGCCCATCCTTGCCTCCTCCCGCGAAATGTTGTTCGAGGTTGCAGGCGGAGCCAAGCGCGCGATCTTGACGCGCCTGTTCGCAGGCGAGAATCTGCCTGCCAACCGCGCGCGATCCACCTGCGAGACGATCTGGCTGGTCGACCGGGACGCCCTTCCGGAGGATTTTGGTTGAGCGACAGGACTCCTTGCGCGCTGGTGGTGATGGGCGTTTCCGGCTCGGGCAAGAGCACCATCGCCGATCATCTCGCCAAACGCCTCGGCTGGCGCTACGAGGACGGCGACCGGTTTCATCCGCCGGCCAACGTGGCGAAGATGAGCGCCGGCCATCCGCTGACCGACGAAGACCGCTGGCCGTGGCTCCGCGCGATTGCCGACGAGATCGACCGCCTCGCAGCGGCCGGCGAGCGCGCCGTGATCGCCTGCTCGGCGTTGAAGCGCGCCTATCGCGACATTCTCGTGCACGGCCGCGACGATGTCCGCATCGTTTTTCTCCAGGGAACGCAGGAGCTGATCGCAGCACGGCTTGTGGCCCGCAAGGGGCATTTCATGCCATCGGGCCTGCTCGCCAGCCAGTTCAGAACGCTGGAGCCGCCTGATACGGACGAGCGCCCGATCACGGTATCGATCGATGCTCCGGTCGAGGCAATCGTCGATAACATCGTCAGTCAATTGAACCTGGTTTCCCAATGACCCGAATCGCACTTGTTGTTTCCGACGTCGACGGCACCCTGTTGACGCACGACAAAGTCCTGACCGAGGGCGCCAAGGCGGCCGTGCGAAAGCTGCATGCGGCCGGCATCGGCTTCACCATCGTCTCCAGCCGGCCGACCATCGGCATGGGCTTTCTGATCGAGCCGCTTACGATCACGCTTCCCGTCGGCGCCTTCAATGGCAGTTCGATCGTCGACAACAAGCTCAAGCCGATCGAGCAGCATCTGATCGCCCCTGCCGTGGCACAGCGCAGCCTCGACGTGCTCAATGAATTCGGCGTCGATATCTGGCTGTTCAGCAACGAGCGCTGGTACACCCGCAATCCCGACGGCGAGTACGTCCCGCACGAGAAGCGGGCCATCAAGGCCGACCCGACCATCGTCGCCGACTTCACGCCGTATCTTGACGAGGCCTGCAAGATCGTCGGCGCCAGTTCGGATCCGGCCCTGCTGCAGCGTTGCGAGGCCGCGATGAAGGAGGCCGTCGGCCGAGAGGCGACCGCGGTGCGTTCCCAGACCTACTATCTCGACGTTACGCCACCCGGCCACGACAAGGGCACCTTCGTGGACGCTATGATCAGGCGGCTCGGCATTCCGCCCACAGCGGTAGCGACCATCGGCGACATGGAGAACGACCTGCCGATGTTTGCCAGAAGCGGCGTTTCGTTTGCGATGGGCAACGCGGCCGACGGCATCAAGCAGCGCGCGACCCATGTCACCGACAGCAACGAACGCGACGGGTTTGCGGCCGCAATCGAGACGATGCTGCGGCTCGGATAGGGATTTTTTTTACGCGCTTTCTTCACGCGAACCGGCTTCCACCCCGGATCAAGCCGGGGCGGGCTTTCGCTCGAAAACGCTATGCTCCCGCCGTATCAAGCCGGCCTGAAGGATAAATCGAGGAATTGTCAAAGTCTTCCGGCGGCGAATCCGGTCCTCTCGGCAGGCACGATCGGCAAGCGCGAGCCGGTGTCCGAGCGCCGCCTCCTCCCATGAAGGCAGGTTCACCCCAGCCCGGGCCTGCCGCGGCGCAGGCGGATGCCGGCTCGCGCGACTTGCCGTAACTCAGCTCGCACGCCGTACAGATTCGTAGGGTGGGCAAAGCGAAGCGTGCCCACCATTTTTCGAGCAAGACGTGAGATGGTGGGCACGGCGCTTGCGCGCCTTTGCCCACCCTACGGCCTATCCACGTCATTGCGAGCCAACGGGTCGCGCGAATGCGCGCCCGATGACAGGCTCAGCGAAGCAATCCATAGCGCCGGCACGCGGTGACATGGATTGCTTCGCCGCTTTGCTCCTCGCAATGACGGAAGGCTATTTCGATCGCTGCATGGCCGGCTTCTCGGTGGACTTCTTTGCCGCGCAGAGATTATGCGCGGTGTTGATCAGCGCGATGTGCGTCAGCGCCTGCGGGAAATTGCCGGTCTGGCGGCGGACTGCGGTATCGTACTCCTCGGCCAAAAGGCCGAGGTCGTTGGCGATCGCGACCACGCGGGCAAACAGCTCCTGCGCCTTGTCAAACTGCCCTGCCAGAACATAGGCATCCGCCAGCCACAGCGTGCAAGCAAGGAAAGCGCCTTCGGCCGGCTGTTTTTCCACTTCACGGGGATCGTGCCGCAGCACAAAACCGTCGCGCACCAGATGCTGTTCGACCGCGGCAAGCGTGCCGCGCACGCGGGGATCATCCGGCGGCAGAAAGCCGACCGACGGCAACAACAGGATGGAGGCATCGAGCATCTTCGAGCCGTAGGACTCGACGAAGGCGTTGAGCTCGGGATCAAAACCCTTGGTGCAGACGTCGCGATGAATGGCGTCGCGCAGCACCCGCCACTTCACAAGCGGCGCCTTGAAGCCGAACGTCTCGGCGCTCTTGATGCCGCGGTCGAACGCGACCCAGGTCATCACCTTGGACGAGACATAATGCTTGCCCGCGCCGCGGCGTTCCCAGATACCGTGATCGGGCTTGTCCCACTGCGCGGCAAGGTGCTGTAGCACGGCGCATTCCATCGCCCAACTGGTCTCGTCCATTTCGAGCTTGGCCACGCGCCACTGGTGAAAGGCGTCGATCAGTTCGCCGTAGACGTCGAGCTGCAACTGCGCATGCGCAGCATTGCCGACCCGCACGGGCTTTGCACCTTCATAGCCGGGCAGCCATGCGGCCTCCCATTCCAGAAGGCGACGCTGGCCCATGATGCCGTACATGATCTGCATGTTGGCGGGAGAACCCGCCGCTGCGCGTAACAGCCAGCGATGCCAGGCGGAAGCCTCCTCGGTATAGCCCGAGTTCATCAGCGCCAGCAGCGTGAAAGTGGCGTCGCGCAGCCAGCAGAAGCGATAGTCCCAGTTGCGCTGTCCTCCGAGCTTCTCCGGCAGCGACGTCGTCGGCGCGGCGACAATGCCGCCCGTCGGCGCATAGGTCTGCGCCTTCAGCGTAATCAGGGAGCGCATCACGAGATCGCGGTGGTCGCCTTCATAGGTGCAGCGGCTGCACCATTCGGTCCAGAACGTTTCGGTGTCCTGCAAGGCGTAGGCAGGATCGATCGGCTTCGGCACGGGCAGATGCGAGGGGCCGTAGGTGAGGACGAAAGGAACGGTGTCGCCCTCGCCTACTTCGAAATCGGCGACCGTCGTCAGGTCCTCGCCGCGGGTTTCCACCGGGGTGCGCAACACCGTCATATCCTGCCCGCAGATCGCGAGCAGCGCGGATCCATCCTCGCTCTTCTTGACCCAGGGAATGTCGATGCCGAAGCCGAAGCGGATCACCAGCTGCATGTGCATCCTGACCCGCCCGCGCACGCCGCGCACCAGCCGCACCACGTCGGAGGCGTTGCCGCGCGGCGGCATGAAGTCGATCAGGTCGACCGTACCATCAGCCGTCTCGAACCGTGTCTCCAGGATCAGGGTGTCGCCCCAGTAACGGCGCGAGGTGCCGGTGACCTCCCCCGCTGGCGCGATCAGCCAGCGGCCATGCTTGTGCGTGCCGAGAACAGCCGCAAAGCAGGCATCGGAATCGAACGCCGGCCAGCACAGCCAATCGATCGACCCGTCACGGCCGACCAGCGCCGCAGTCTCGCAATCGCCGATCAGCCCATAATCTTCGATCGGGCACGGCATGATGATTCACCGTCGCAGCGGGATGGCATTTCTTCCAGATATCATCCCGCTCTACCTTCTTGCTCGTGCATGATCTCTTCAGATCGCGGCGCGTGACCGCTCGTGGGTTGCCGCCTTCAGCGCGGCGACGTCGACCGTGGACGTCATTTCCTCGATCGTCACCGGAAGCCGCCGCCGCCAGTTCGGATGCTCATTGACGGTGCCGGGAATGTTGGGCTGGTCGACCACCCCGAGCAGATCCTCCAGCGAAACCGCGAGCAGCCGCGATTTGGTTCGCGCCAGGAAATTCGCGACCGAATAGAGATCGTTGCGATCGATGGCGTGATGCCGCAGCACGTCGTCCAGCATGGCAAGCGCGTGCCAGCGCGCCTCGTCGCTCTCGCCGGGATCGATCCCGAGCGAGCGCTTCAGCTTGAGGTCGCCGAACGCGCGCCAGCCGGCATAGGTCGAGAGATCATGGGTGTTGAAGGTGACGAGCGCGTTGGTTAAATAATGATCGATGTTGCGGAACGAGCCGTGGTCGTCGCGCTCGAACATCATCACGAGATATGACCAGATACCCCAATCAGCGATCTGGTCGCGAAACCCTTCCGGCACGGTGCCGAGGTCTTCGCCGATTACGACGCAGCGCTGGGCCATGCTTTCTTGCGCGGTCACTGCGAGCAGCGCCTCGAACGGCATCTGGACGTAGACACCGTCGCGTGCGGTAAAGCCTTGCGGCACCAGATAGAGCCGCTTCAGGCCCAGCACATGATCGAGCCGGATTGCACCGGCATGCCGCATCGAGGCGCGCAGCATGTCGCGGTACGGGGCAAACGACTGCCGCTCGAGCCCGACCGCATTGAAGCCGGCAAGGCCCCAGCTCTGGCCGGCGGTGTTGAGCGGATCGGGCGGTGCGCCGACGCCAAGATGGCGGGATATTGCGACCTGTTCGTTCCAGGCGTCGAACCCGTCGGCCTGCACGCCGACCGCGACGTCGAGATAGAGCCCGACCTTCATGCCGAGCTTTTTGGCCAGATCGTTGGCGGCGCCGAGTTGCCGGTCCGCGGTCCATTGCACGAACTCGACAAATTCGATTTCACCGGCGTCCGCGCCCTGGCGCAACGCGGCGCATCTGGCATCGTCAGGCTGCCGCCACTCTTCCGGCCATTCCCACCACGGCTTGCCGAATTTGTGCCGGAGCACCTCGAAGCAGGCAAAATGCGATAGCAACGTGCCGCGCTCGGCGCGGAATTTGTCAAAATCCAGTCGGCGCCCCGGCTTGGCGTTGGCCTTGAAGGCAGCGAAGGCGGCGCGAAGCGCGCGCCACTTCAACCCGGCGACGCCGACATAATCGACGACATCGCCTGCCCGCAACGGCGCCAGCGCATCGCGGATTTCGGAATCGGGCTGAAATTCGGGAAGCTTTTCAACATCGATATAAAGCGCATTGAGAAACAGCCGGCTGTTCGGCGAATACGGGCTGCAATCGCCCGGACGATCGTCGAACAAAGCGTGCAACGGATTGAGGCCGACGCCATCGGCGCCGAGATGATCGGCAAGTTCGATCAGGCTGGCGAGGTCGGTGAAGTCGCCCATGCCCCAGTTGCGCGCCGAGCGGACGCTATAAAGCTGCACCGCGAGCAGCCAGCAGCGGTCGAACTCACCGCCAAACGCCCGTTCCGGCGCCGAAATCAGCGGCACGTCCTCAGTCGTCGCGGCATCCTTCACCTGCAGCCGGTAGATACCGAGCGGCAGGTCCTTGGGCCAGTCGATGGCGTGATCCGAGCTCTCGCCTTTGGCGATAACTCCCGAATCCGCAACGATTTTCCACTCCACCGGGAGCTTGGCTTTCGGGAGTTCGGTTCGCGACGGTCGCCCGGACCGCACCACCACGGGGTGACCGACCAGTGGTCCCGGCGCCTGCGGTGGCAGGGCATCCAGGATTATTTTGAGCGCGGCGGCGTCCGTCACACGGCGGTGACCCTGACCGTCCAGGAACTCGGTCTGAATCCCCAGGGCTTTGGCTTGAGCAAAAAGATCCATTCGGCACGTACTTTGCACGCAAACATCAAACCGATGTCGCGAAATTGTCCAATTACAGGAAGGAGATAGACCGTGGGTAACGCTCGGGCCCACCAACGGTTCCGCTGGAACCAAAGCAAGCCGAGCGGCTTTCTATCTACGTCCGGAACGTCTCCCTTTCTGAAAACGAAACGGGGACGTCATTTCCATGGCAATGGCATCACCGTGAACAAAAAAGCGCAAACCGCCGAAAGCTCTCATTCCGGCGTCTCTCTCCCTATCGATGGCGCCTATCCGCTGGATAAGGACGGCAACCTGTTGCTCGAAGCAAAGGAGATGCCAGCCGCCGACACCGTGGCCGACGAGCTCTGGTACAAGGATGCGATCATCTACCAGCTCCACGTCAAGGCCTTCGCCGACAGCAACAATGACGGTATTGGCGACTTTGCCGGGCTGACCGAGAAGCTGGGATACCTGCAGGATCTTGGCGTCACCACGCTGTGGCTGCTGCCGTTCTACCCCTCGCCCGGCCGTGACGACGGCTACGACATCGCCGACTACGGCGACATCAATCCCGATTTTGGGACGATGAAGGATTTCAAGCGCTTCATCCAGGAAGCCAAGAAACGCGGACTGCGGGTCATCACCGAGCTCGTCATCAACCACACCTCCGATCAGCACGACTGGTTCAAGCGCGCCCGCCGCTCGGACCCAAATTCCAGCGCCCGCAACTGGTATGTCTGGAGCGATACCGACCAGAAATATCTGGGCACCCGGATCATCTTCACCGATACCGAGAAATCGAACTGGACCTGGGACCCGGAAGCCGGCCAGTTCTACTGGCACCGCTTCTTCTCGCACCAGCCGGATCTCAATTTCGACAATCCGCGCGTGGTCAGCGCGCTGGTGCAGGTGATGAAGCGCTGGCTCGATACCGGCGTCGACGGTTTCCGCCTCGACGCCATTCCCTATCTGTGCGAGCGCGACGGCACCAACAACGAGAACCTCCCGGAGACGCATGCCATCATCAAGCGGCTGCGCGGCGAACTCGATGCCTATGCAAAAGGCAAGGTGCTGCTGGCCGAGGCCAACCAATGGCCGGAGGACGTGCAGGAATATTTCGGCCGCGGCGACGAATGCCATATGGCCTATCACTTCCCGCTGATGCCGCGCATCTACATGGCGATCGCGCAGGAAGACCGTTTTCCGATCACCGACATCCTGCGCCAGACGCCGGATATTCCAGGCAATTGCCAATGGGCGCTGTTCCTGCGCAACCATGACGAGCTGACGCTGGAAATGGTCACCGACGTCGAGCGCGATTACCTGTGGTCGACCTACGCCAATGATCCCCGCGCCCGCATCAATGTCGGCATCCGCCGGCGGCTGGCGCCGCTGATGGACAATGACCGGCGCAAGATCGAGCTGATGAACTCGCTGCTGTTCTCTTTCCCGGGCACGCCGATCATTTATTACGGCGACGAGATCGGCATGGGCGACAACATCTATCTCGGCGACCGCAACGGCGTCCGCACACCGATGCAATGGACGCCGGACCGCAATGGCGGTTTCTCCCGCGCCGACCCCGCGCGGCTCTACGCGCCGACCATCATGGACCCGGTCTATGGCTATGAATCGGTCAATGTCGAGGCGCAGTCGCGCAGCCTCTCCTCGCTGCTCTCCGCCACCAAGCGGCTGATCGCGGTCCGCAAGTCGACGCTGGCCTTCGGCCGCGGCACCATGACCTTCATTCGCCCGGAGAACCGCGCGGTGCTGTGCTATGTGCGCCAGTATCAGGACCAGGTCATTCTCTGCGTCGCCAACCTGTCGCGGTCGGCGCAGGCGACCGAACTCGACCTTTCCGCCTTCAAGGACCGCATCCCGCTGGAAATGCTCGGCCGCACGCGCTTCCCGGCGATCGGCGAGCTGCCCTACATGATCACGCTCGCGCCTTACGGCTTCTACTGGTTCGAACTGCAGGAGCGCGACAAATCAGCGCCGGTGCCGCAGCGCGCAGTGCCCGAGTTCGAAACGCTGGTGGTGCCATTGAACGCGACCTGGGTGTCGCTGGCGCGCGAACGCGGCGTGTTCGAGCGCGACGTGCTCCCGGGACATCTGGCGCGCAGCCGCTGGTACCCGGAACGGTCGGAGAAAGCGATCCGTCCGGCGCTGACGTCGGCTATACCGTTCTGCGACATCGGTGACAACCGGCCGTGGCTCGCCTTCTTCGAGACCACGGAGCGCGGCATCACGACGCGCTACGTGCTGCCGATGCAGATCGAATGGGTACGCTTCGACCGCGAGCGCTACAATCCGCATGCGCTGGCCGCCGTCCGGCAAGGCGCCCGCGAGGGTACCTTGCTCGACGTCGCCACCGACCAGATCTTCATCTCGCTGTTCTTGCGCAACCTGCAGCAATCGCTGACGGTCGACGAGAGCGAACAGGGCCTGCAGCTTGAATTCCGGCCGACCGGCCGCTTCGGCGACAAGCCGATCCGGCAGCCCGAGCACATCCGCATGGTCGAGTCCGATCTTCCTCGCAGCACCGCGCTGGTAGACAACGATTACGTCGTCAAGATCTACCGGACGCTTCAGGCCGGCCCAAATCCCGAGATCGAGATGGGGCGCTTCCTCACCGACGTCGCCCATTTTGCCAACACGCCCGTGCTGCTCGGCAGCGCCGAATTGGTCGAGGGCAACGAGAAGAGCGCGGTCGGCGTCGTTCATGCCTTCGTTGCCAATCAGGGCGACCTATGGACCGTGAGTGCCGCCTATCTCGATCGGTTCGTCGAGGAGCAGCGGCTGCTGACGGAAAGCATCCACCCCGGCGAGCGCGAGGAAGAAATCCCCTATCTGCGTTACATCGCGCAGGCCGGACGGCGCGTTGCCGAACTGCATGTCGCGCTCGCCAGCAATAGCGAGCTGGCCGAATTCGCCCCGGAGCCGACCGGCCGCGACGACGTGCAGCGCTGGATCGACGATTTGGCGCTCTGCGCCGGACGCGTCTTCGATCTGCTCAGGCAGCGGCGCGAAACGCTGAAGGACGCCGCCGACCGGGCGCTGGCCGACCAGGTGCTGGCGTTGCAGCCGGCCCTGCGCGATCGCCTTGAAACGATGCTGCCGCGCGAGTTCGACGCCGCCAACATCCGCTGCCATGGCGACCTCAATCTCAGCCAGTTGCTGATCGTCAAGGACGACATCTTCATCGTCGACTTCGAAGGCACGCCGCGGCGCACGATTGCCGAACGGCGGCGCAAGGTGCCCGCGGCGCGCGATGTCGCCAGCCTGATCCGCTCGATCGATTATTCGGCAACGGCCGCCCTTGAGCGCGCGCTCAAAGTAGCCCACGATGAGCATGGCAAGCTCGGTGCGGCGCTTGCCGAATGGCGCGACCGAGCGACCGTCGCATTTTTCGCCGCCTACAGCGAGGCCATGACCGATCAACGGTTGTGGCCGAACGATTCCAGAACTGCCGAGGGCATATTGAACTTCTTCCTGCTCGAGAAGGCTTTGAACGAAATCGAACACGAGTTGTTGTATCGACCGGACTGGCTACGCATGCCCCTGACCGGAATCATCCGAACGTTGTCGCAACCACCATTCGAGGCCGCATGACCAAGCTATCCGCCGAGGCTTATGCGATCATCGAAGGCAAGCATTCCGATCCGTTCCGCTATCTCGGTCTGCACAGCGAGGGCGGCCGCAGCGTGGTGCGCGCGTTCCTTCCCGAAGCTTCCAATGTGGAGGCGATCGGCGAGCACGGCGAGACCGCACCGCTGCAACGAATTCACGATGCCGGACTGTTCGCGGGCGCGCTGCCGAACGGATCGAAGCGTTACCAGCTCCGCGCGCGCTTCGGCGAAAACGTCGTCGATCTCGACGATCCCTATCGCTTCCCGCCCGTGCTGAGCGACTTCGATCTCTACCTGCTGGGCGAAGGCACCCACCGGCGGATCTACGACAAGCTCGGCGCACATCCGATGCGGCTGGATGGCGTCGAGGGCGTCGCCTTCGTGGTGCTGGCGCCGAACGCCAAGGGCGTCAGCGTGGTCGGCGATTTCAATTTCTGGAATAACCGGCGGCATCCGATGCGGGTGCGCGGCGTCGGCTATTGGGAATTGTTCGTGCCCCATGCCCGCGCCGGCGACCGCTACAAGTTCGACATCACAGACTCGGACGGGCGGCGCCTGCCGCTGAAATCCGATCCGGTGGCGTTTGCGGCAGAGATCCGGCCGTCGACGGCCTCGATCGTCGTCGACGAAAGCAAGATTCCGCATCCGCGCTCCGCGCCATCGGGCATCAACGCACTGGAGGCGCCAATCTCGATCTACGAGGTGCATCTCGGCTCGTGGCGGCGCAAGAACGGCAACGAATGGCTGAGCTATCGCGATCTCGCCGAACAGCTTCCAGCCTATGCGAAGGATATGGGCTTTACCCATATCGAGTTCCTGCCCGTCAGCGAACATCCGTTCGACGGCTCCTGGGGCTATCAGCCGACCGGCCTGTACGCGCCGACCAGCCGGTTCGGCACGCCGGAAGATTTTTCCGCCCTCATCGATGCCTGCCACCGCGAGGGGCTCGGCGTATGGCTCGACTGGGTGCCCGGACATTTTCCCGACGATCCGCATGGGCTCGGCTATTTCGATGGTACCGCGCTCTACGAGCATGCCAATCCGATGCAGGGCCGCCACCTCGACTGGGGCACGCTGATTTACAATTACGGACGCACCGAAGTGGTCAACTTCCTGGTTTCCAACGCGCTGTTCTGGCTCGATCGCTATGGCGTCGACGGCCTGCGCGTCGATGCCGTCGCCTCGATGCTTTACCTCGATTACAGCCGCCCCGCCGGCGAGTGGATTCCGAACCGGCATGGCGGCCGGGAAAACCTCGAAGCCATCGAATTCCTGCGTCGCTTCAACATCGAACTGTTCGGGCATTTTCCGGAAGCCACCACGGCTGCGGAGGAATCCACCGCATGGCCCCAGGTCTCGCAGCCGGTCGAATATGGCGGGCTCGGCTTCGGCTTCAAGTGGAACATGGGCTGGATGCACGACACGCTGAAATATATCGGCAAGGATCCGGTGTACCGGAAGCACCATCACGGCGACGTGCTGTTCGGCCTGCATTATGCGTTTTCCGAGAATTTCATTCTGCCGCTGTCGCATGACGAAGTCGTGCACGGCAAACGCTCGATCCTCGGCCGCATGCCGGGCGACCAGTGGCAGCGGTTTGCCAATTTGCGTGCCTATTACAGCTTCATGTTCGGCCATCCCGGCAAGAAGCTCCTGTTCATGGGCTGCGAGTTCGGCCAGGAGCGCGAGTGGAACCACGATCAATCGCTGGACTGGCACCTGTTGGGGCAACCTCGGCACGCCGGCATCCAGAACCTGATCCGCGATCTCAACCGGCTCTATCGCGCCGTGCCGGCGCTGCACGAGATGGACTGCAACCAGGCGGGGTTCGAATGGGTCATCACCCATGATTCCGGCAACAACGTCTTTGCCTGGCTGCGCAAGGGTTTCGACGCGCGTGCACGCTGTCTGGTCGTCGTCAACTTCTCGCCGAACGTCTATCAGAATTACCGCGTCCGGGTGCCGTTCGCCGGCAAGTGGAAGGAAGTGCTCAATTCCGACGCCGCGCATTATGGCGGCAGCAATGTCGGCAATGTCGGCGAAGTCCACACCCTGGATGGCAGCATTCCCGAGCTCAGCCTCACCATTCCGCCGCTGGCTGCGATCTTTCTCGTACCGGAAAGCTGACGCATGCGATTGTCCGCGGGAAGCCCCGCCCGCTTAGGTGCAAGCTGGGACGGAAGGGGCACCAACTTTGCGTTGTTCTCGGCCAATGCCGAGAAGGTCGAGCTTTGCCTGTTCGACGCCCAGGGCCGCCGCGAACTCGAGCGGATCGAACTGCCCGAGCGCAACGAGGACGTCTGGCACGGCTATCTCAACGACGTCTCGCCCGGGCAGCTCTACGGCTATCGCGTCCACGGCGCTTACGCGCCCGAGCGCGGGCATCGCTTCAATGCCAACAAGCTCTTGCTCGATCCCTATGCCAAGCGGCTCGCCGGCCGCCTGGTGTGGAGCGACGCGCATTTCGGCTATCGCACGGGGAGCGCGCGCGAGGATCTTTCCTTCGACCGCCGTGACAATGCGCGCGGCATGCCTAAGGCAGTCGTGGTCGACGAGACCTTCAACTGGGGCCGCCGCGAGATAAGGCCGAACATCGCCTGGGAAGACACCATCATCTACGAGGCCCACGTCAAGGGCCTGACGCAAAAGCGCGACGACGTGGGGCCGGCCTGGCGCGGTACCTATGGCGGACTGTGCTCGCCGGCGATGATCGACCATCTCAAGCGGCTCGGCGTCACCACCATCGAACTGTTGCCGATCCACGGACTGATCGACGACCGGGTGCTGGTGGAACGGAAGCTGGCGAATTACTGGGGCTACAACACGCTGGCGTTCTTCGCGCCGGAGCCGCGCTATGCGCAGGACAACGCACTCGACGCGTTCCGCACCACGGTGGCGCGGCTGCACGACGCCGGCATCGAGGTGATGCTCGACGTGGTCTACAATCACACCGCCGAGGGCAATCATCTCGGCCCAACGCTGTGCTTCCGCGGCATCGACAACGCGTCCTATTACTGGCTCAATAAAGAGCATCCGCGCTACTACGACGATTTCACCGGCTGCGGCAGCTCGGTCAACCTCACCCATCCGCGCGTGCTGCAGATGGTGATGGATTCGCTGCGCTATTGGGTCGAGGTCTGCCACGTCGACGGCTTCCGCTTCGATCTCGCCACCACGCTGGCGCGCGGGCCGAACGGCTTTGATCGCAATTCCGGCTTCCTCACGGCCGTGCGGCAGGACCCGGTGCTGGCCACCGTCAAACTCGTCGCCGAACCGTGGGATCTTGGCCTCGGCGGCTATCAGGTCGGCGCGTTTCCCTCGCAATGGTCGGAATGGAACGATCGCTATCGCGGCGCGATGCGGCGTTACTGGAGCGGCGAAGGCAGCCTGATCGGCGAAGTATCGCGCCGCATGACCGCCTCGTCCGACCTGTTTCATCACGACAACCGCGCGACGCGCGCCAGCATCAATCACATCACCGTCCATGACGGTTTCACGCTGGCGGACCTGTTCAGCTACAACGAGAAGCACAACGAAGCCAACGGCGAGGACAATCGCGACGGCTCCAACGACAACAACAGCAACAATTGCGGCCACGAGGGCCCGACCACCGACGTCGCGATAACGGCGCTGCGCCGGCAGCTCCGCAAGAACCAGCTCGCCTGCCTGTTCCTCGCGCAAGGGACGCCCTTGCTGCTGGCCGGCGATGAAGTCGGCAATTCGCAGAACGGCAACAACAACGCCTATTGCCAGGACAATGAGATCGGCTGGGTCAATTGGGATAATCTCGGCAAGCCAGGCGACGACCTCACCGATTTCGTCGGTCACATGACGGCGCTGCGCCGGCGCTTCCCGCAACTGCGCTACCAGCGCTGGCTTTCCGGGCGGCGCAAAGATGGCTCCTACGGCGTGCTGTGGCTGACACCGGCGGCCGAGGAAATGCAGGAATCCGACTGGAATTTTCCGGAAGGACGATTCCTCGCCTACGTGCTGGGGCCCTTGGAACAAGGCCAGCCGCCGATCTTTATCGTGCTGAACGCCGCGCCCGAAGAGATCGCTTTCAAATTTCCGCAGATGTCCGAAACCAAAAACTGGCAGCAGGTGCTGAACACGACCGAAACCGTCCAGAGTTTTGCCGAGTTCGCTTCCGGCACTGAAACCAACGCGCCGCCGCGGTCGGTGCTTGCCTTTGCAGGCGCGGCATGAATGACCGGCAGTTCGGCCCGTTTCTGACAAATTACGGCACGCGGTTTCGGCTGTGGGCGCCGGCGGCGAAACGCGTCGAGGTGATGCTCGAGCAACCTCACTTGATGCGGCGTGGCGAGGACGGCTGGTTTACCGCCGACATTGCCGGCGTCAAGGCCGGCGCGCGCTACAAATTCCGCATCGATGACGAAATTGACGTGCCGGATCCGGCATCTGAGTTTCAACCGGATGACGTCTTTGGCCCGAGCGAAGTCATCGATCATGCAGCCTATCCGTGGCGAGCTGCGAACTGGCACGGGCGGCCGTGGCAGGAGGCTGTCATCGTCGAGGCCCATGTCGGGACCTTCACCAAAGAAGGCAGCTATCGCGCGATGATCGACCGGCTCGATCATCTCGTCGAGACCGGCATCACCGCGCTGGAATTGATGCCGCTTGCGGATTTCGCCGGGTCTCGCAACTGGGGCTATGACGGCGTGTTGTGGTATGCACCCGACAGCGCCTATGGGCGGCCCGAAGATCTCAAGGCACTGATCGACGCAGCCCATCAGCGCGGGCTGATGGTGATGCTCGACGTCGTCTACAACCATTTCGGCCCCGAAGGAAATTATCTCGGCCGCTATGCGCCTTCCTTCTTCACGGACGCGCACACGCCGTGGGGCAGCGCGATCGATTATCGCGTGGCGCCTGTACGCGCCTTTGCGATCGAGAATGCACTGCACTGGCTGCGCGACTATCGCTTCGACGGGCTGCGGCTCGATGCCGTCAATTCCATCGTCGAGCCCGGCGGGCTGTCGCTGCTGCGTGATATCAGCGCCGCCGCCGGCAAACTCGCTGCGGAAACCGGCCGGCACATTCATCTCGTGCTGGAGAACGGCGACAACCGCGCCAGCATCCTGGATGCTTCGGAAGATCCGCCGCGCGGAAAGTATCGCGCGCAGTGGAACGACGATTATCACCACGCCTGGCGCGTGCTGATGACCGGCGAGAAGCAGGGCTACTACGCCGACTATCAGCGCTCGCCGAGGACGGACATCGCCCGTACGCTGTCGTCCGGTTTCGTCTATCAGGGAGAGATGTCGGCGTTCCGGCGCGGCAAGCGCGGCGAGCCAAGCGGCCATCTGGCGCCGACGGCCTTCATCAACTTCGTGCAGAACCACGACCAGATCGGCAATCGGGCACTCGGCGACCGGCTCGAAGGCAACGCGGACCCGAGGATGATCGAAGCGGCGCTTTCGGTGCTGCTGATCGCACCTCACATTCCCATGCTGTTCATGGGCGAGGAGTGGGGCTCAACGGTCCCCTTCCCGTTCTTCTGTGATTTCGGCGGCGAGCTCGCCGACGCGGTCCGAAAGGGCCGCCGCGTCGAATTGGCGTGGGCCTACGCGGAATATGGCGACGAAGTCCCCGACGCGCTTGCCGCATCGACCCGCGATTCCGCCGTCCTCGACTGGGACGGCCGCAACGCGCCGGCCGGGCGGAAACGCTTGACCATGGTGCGAGAACTGTTGCGGATTCGGCGGCAGGAGATCGTGCCGCGCCTGGCCGGCGCGGCCTTCGGGAAGGCTGAGGCGGCAGGCAACGGGCTACTGACGGCCGAGTGGCGCATGGGCGACGGCGCGGCGCTTCGCCTTGCCGCCAACCTGTCGGACCAGACCATCAGCCATGCGTCCGCTGAGACCAGGGGAACCCTGATCTGGGGCAGCGAGTTGGGCGACAGCGTCCCGGCATGGACGGTGCTCTGGCGCATCGGATAGGACAATGCCTCCGGCGATCCCGATCGCGACCTACCGCCTGCAATTGTCGGCGGATTTCGATTTCGACGCCGCTGCTTCCCTGGTGCCTTACCTGAAGGCGCTTGGCATCACCCATTTCTATGCCTCGCCCTTCATGCGCGCCCGCAAGGGCAGCACGCATGGCTACGACGTCACCGACCACGCCCGCTTCAATCCCGAACTCGGCGGCGAAGCCGGCTTCGAACGGCTGAGCGCGGTGCTGCAGCAACACGATCTCGGGCTGATCCTGGACTTCGTGCCCAACCATGTCGGCGTGCATTTTGACGACAATCCCTGGTGGCTCGACGTGCTGGAGTGGGGTCCCGCCTCACCACACGCCGTATCCTTCGACATCGACTGGGAGCAGTTGCCCTACCGCGCTCGCGGCGGCGTGCTTCTGCCGATCATCGGCTCGTCGTATGGCCAGGCGTTGGAAAGCGGCGAGATCGAGCTGCGCTACGACGCTGGCGAAGGCAGTTTCTCGGCCTGGTATTTCGAGCACCGGCTGCCGATCGCGCCGGAACGTTACGGCGAAATCCTGCGGATGATCCTCAAGGAAGCGGATGCGGAAGAAAGCGCGTCCGGCAAGGCCATGCTTGCGCTGGCCCTCCGCTACCAGGGGCCGCGGCGTCCTAACCGCAAGGAAGCGCCTGGCTTCAAGGCCGAACTGAAGGGCATTGCGGGAGCCGCCGAAATCATCGCACGCGGGCTTTCGGCCTATCGCGCCGGACCCGATCGCGGCGCCGCGACGCAGGCGCTGCATCATCTGCTCGAACGCCAGCACTACAAGCTCGGCCACTGGCGGCTCGCTTCCAGCGACATCAATTACCGGCGCTTCTTCGACATCAATACGCTGGCCGGCCTGCGCGTCGAGGACCCCGGCACGTTCGAGGCGATCCATCGCCTGGTCAAACGATTGATTGCCGAGGGAAAGCTGCAGGGGCTCCGCCTCGACCATATCGACGGCCTGCGTGACCCCGTGCAGTATTTTCAGCGCCTGCGCCGGCTGGTTCGCGAGGCACATGGCGGGCAGACCCGGCCGTTCTACGTGGTGATCGAGAAGATTCTCGGCGAGCATGAGAAGCTGCCCTCCTTCGCCGGGGTTCACGGCACCACCGGCTATGAATGGATGAACACGATCACCCAGGTGCTGATCGACGGAAGCGGCCTGGAGCCGCTTGACGAGATCTGGCGGCAGATCAGCAACCAGTCGCCAAAACTCGAACCGATCCTGCGGGAAGCAAAACGCCGGGTATTGGAAACGCTGCTGACCAGCGAGTTCACGGTGCTGACGCGGCTGTTGGCGCGGATTGCCAGCGGACATTACTCCACCCGCGACTACTCCTCTGACAGCCTGCGGCAGGCGCTCGAACTCTACGTGCTGCACTTTCCGGTCTATCGTACCTATCTGGCGCCGTCGGGCCCATCCGCCCATGATCGCCAGTTGATATCAGGCGCGATCGAACGGGCGCGCGCCGACTGGTTTGCCGCCGACGACGGCATCTTCGACTTTCTCCGCGACACACTGACGATGGATCTGATCAACCCCGGACGGGCGCACCACAGCGCACCGCGCGTCAGGCGCTTCGCATTGAAGGTGCAGCAGTTCACCGGCCCGATGATGGCGAAGTCGCTGGAGGACACGACGTTCTATCGCTACCACCGCCTGCTGGCCCTCAATGAGGTCGGTGGCGACCCAGCGGCAAAGGCGCTTTCGGCCGACGAATTTCACGACATGATGCGGACCCGCGCCAGGGAGTGGCCGCACGGGATGACGGCGACCGCGACGCATGACACCAAGCGCGGCGAGGATGCGCGGGCGCGGATCATGGCACTGGCCGAAATCCCCGGCGAATGGACCAGCACGGTGGCGCGATGGAAGCTGCTCAACGCGCCGCATCTTCTGGTCGACGGCGAGTTGCGCGCGCCGTCGGCGACGTCAGAATACATGCTCTATCAGGCATTGCTGGGGGCGTGGCAGCCGGACGACACCTCCTTTCCGGAGCGGATGCAGGAATATGCGCTGAAAGCGGCGCGCGAGGGTAAGCAGGAAACGAGCTGGCTCAATCCTCACGCTGCCTATGAGGACGGCTTAAAAGGCTTCATCGCAAAAATTCTCGATCCATCGCTTTCGGGCGAGTTTCTGAGCTCCCTTCAATCGCTTGCGCAGCGATTGTCGCTGCTGGGTGCGCTGAATTCGCTCAGCCAGATCACGCTGAAAGCTGCGATGCCGGGCGTACCGGACTTCTATCAGGGCACCGAGCTATGGGATTTTTCACTGGTCGATCCCGACAACCGGCGGCCGGTCGACTTTGCCGAACGCGCAGGCCGGCTCGGCGCGCTGGAGAAATGGGATTGGGATCGGCTGACGCAGAGTTGGCCGAACGGGCATCTGAAGCTGGCCTGGACACGGCATCTGCTCACGTTACGGACAGAACTCGCCGACGTATTCACGGACGGTGAGTACGAGCCCTTGGAAGTGGGCGGGCCGCATCGCGACCATTTTGTTGCTTTCGCCCGGCGGCGAGGCCGCGAAGCCGCGATTACCGTCGTGACTCGATGGTTTGCGCCGTTTACCGACGGCGGCAGACATTGGCCGGGACCGGAGAATTACGACGCCGCGCTTGATGTCGGCGGCTATGCGGTGGAAGGTTTTGCCGATGCCGATGCTGCGCAATTGCGTCTGTCAGACCTGCTGACGCATCTGCCCGTCGCCGTGTTGAAAGCCAGGTTTACCGGCGCCGCGAAGCCGTCCCCACAGCCCCGCCGCGGCTAGTGCGTCAGTTTTTCTTGGTCAGCAACAACTGGCCCCGGCTGCGGATGGCGGCCTGTGCGGCCTCGGCAAAGCGTTGCAGGAGCCATGGCAGCACCACTTCCACCTGCACATGATCCTCGGCGACATCGACATGACCCGCCGCGCCCTGCCCGAGGGCGCGCACGCGAAAAATCATGCGGTTGTCTTCCCAACGCTCCTCATCGACGCTCAGCATCGGCACGCTGGACGCGGCGCGCGATAGCCCCGTCTTGAGACGGCGCATCGCCTCTTCGCGTCCCAGACTATGCGGGATGGAAACCACGAGCGGCTTGGTCATCGCAAAATCCCTCTCTCATCTAACTGCATGTAACTACACACGCTTCGAATGGAAGAGCCGCGCGCATTATCACCGCGCAAAGCGGAACTTAGATGACTCCCGGTTGTTGTTCCGCATGAAGGGCAGAACATGCAGAACGCCCGGTTGGGCTGAGGAGAGACTTATGTCTATCGGCACCATCATCCTGATCATTCTCATCATCGCCCTGCTCGGCGGATTCAGCGGCATCGGCGGCGGTCCGTTCTATGGCACCGGATATTACGGCGGCGGCGGATTGGGCCTCGTGATCGTGATCCTGTTGATCCTTTTGTTGCTTGGGAAGCTGTAAGCCGAAGGGCAAAGTTGTAGGGTGGGCAAAGGCGCGAAAGCGCCGTGCCCACCTTTTTCGTTGCACTTACAAAGGGTGGGCACGCTTCGCTTGCCCACCCTACATCGAGGCCAACTTCTTCATCGCCGGCTTGATCGACGCCGCCGCCTCATCGTAACCGTCCCAGGCCTTCGTCTTCGCCAACAACCCCGGCACGGTGCGCACCGTATACTTCTTCGGATCGAGATCGCCGCGCACCTGCGTCCAGGTCAGCGGCATCGAAACGGTAGCTCCCTCCCGCGCGCGCGGCGACAGCGCGGCTACCGCGGTCGACATCCGGTCGTTGCGGAGATAGTCGAGGAAGATCTTTCCCCTGCGCAGCTTCTTCGACATGTTGAGCAGATAGCGCTCGGGATCGTCGTTGGCCATCCATTGGCAGATGCCCTGCGCGAACGCTTTGGCCTCCTTCCACGTCACCTTGTCCCTCGCGCCGTGGAGCAGCGGCGTCACCACGTGCAGCCCCTTGCCACCCGTGGTCTTGCAGAAACTTTCGAGGCCGACGGCGGTCAGCCGCTGGCGCATATCTTTCGCCGCCTCGATGACATCCAAGAATTCAACATTGGGCGCCGGATCGAGATCGAATACCAGCCGGCCGGGCGTGTCGTAGGCATCGGGAGCGCAATTCCAGGGATGCAGCTCCAATCCGCCGATCTGCGCCACCGCTGCCAACGCCTCGATCCGGTCGATCTGCAGATAGGGTTTGCGGTCGCCCGAAACCTTGGCCAGTTCGAACAGGTTGGACGCGCCCTGCATGGCGTGGCGCTGAAAGAATTTCTCGCCGTTGATACCATCCGGCGCGCGGACGATGGAGCATGGACGGCCCCGGATATGATCGATCATCCATTCGCCGACGGCTTCGAAATATTGCGCAAGGTCGAGCTTGGTGACGCCCTCGCCGTCGCCGATATCGGGCCACAGCTCCTTGTCCGGCTTCGAAATCGCAACGCCCATGACCTCGCCAGCCTTGTTGGCGGCGGGCTTTGAACGCGCCGCCGCTGCCTTGCCCGGCTTCGGCTGCGCGACGCCCTTCCTGGATGGGGTTTCGGCCTCCACTTCCTCGGCCGGCTTGTCCTGCCGCAGGCCCTTGAACGCGGCCTGGCGGATATTGCCGTCCGCGGTGAAGCCGGCGAATTCGATCTCGGCGACCAGTTCGGGTTTCAGCCAATGCACGTCACGGGTTTTCTTCGGCGCGTTCTTGCCGCCGAACGGGCTCTTGTCGGAGGCTGCCGCCTTCAGCGCCGGCATGATGCGGCGGACCTTGTCCTGCCCAAAGCCGGTTCCGACCATGCCGACAAAGGCGAGATGATCGCCGCGATAGACGCCGGCCATCAGCGAGCGGAATTTGCCGTTGGTGGTCTTCCAGCCGCCCAGCACCACCTCATGCCCGGCACGGCATTTCGCCTTGGTCCAGCTTTCCGTGCGGCCGGAGCGATAGGCGGCATCGAGCTTCTTGGAAACGATCCCTTCCAGTTCCAGCTTGCACGCCGATTGCAGCACGGCATCACCGCCGCTTTCGAAGTGCTCGACATAGCGGATCTGCTTGTCCCTGCCCTTCTGCGCTTCAAGCAACTTCTTCAACCGCGCCTTGCGTTCGCCGAGCGGGAGCTTGCGAAGATCTTCGCCATCGGCGAACAGCAGGTCGAACGCATAGAAGATCAGGCTCTCGCTGTCGCCGTCCGACAGCGCCGCCTGCAGAGTGGAGAAGTTGGGCGCGCCGCTATGATCGAGAGCTACGATCTCGCCATCGATCAGCACATCTGAAAGCGACTCCGCTTCGTTGGCGATTGCCTTGAATTTGTCGGTCCAGTCGAGCCCTTTGCGGGTATAGAGCGCGCCTTCCCCGTCCTCGACCCGCAACTGCACGCGGTAGCCGTCGAACTTGATTTCATGGCACCAGCCTTCGCCGCCCGGCGGCCGCTCGACCACGGTGCAAAGCTGCGGTGCGACGAAGTCCGGCATCGCCGCGACCTTCTTCGGCTGGGGTTTTGGCGCCGGCGCGCGCGTTCTGGTTTCCGGAACGGCGCGCAAGGCGGCCGTCTTCCGCAGGGTCCGCGCCTCGGCGGCATCGCCGCGGTTCGATTGCCAGACCGCGTCGGCCTTGGTTTCCTTCGCCAGCATGAACGGCTTTGGCGCCTTGCCCTTGCCTTGCGCAATCTGCGTCATCGTCCGCCCGGAGGCTACCGAACGGTCTTCATTCAGAATGTCGTTGTCCTCGCCTTCCCTGACGAACTCGTCGCGGTGCTTGATCAGCAGCCAGTTGGTGCGCTTGCCGCCATAGCGGTCGCCGCGCATCCGCACCAGCACCCAGCTTCCATGCAGCTTGTCTCCCCGCAGCGTGAATTTCAGGTCGCCCTTCTTGAGGCCGCGATCGGGATCATCGGATTCCCAATAGCCGCGGTCCCACAGCATCACGGTGCCGCCGCCATACTGGCCTTCGGGAATGGTGCCTTCGAAATCGCCGTAGTCGAGCGGATGGTCCTCGACCTCGACCGCCAGCCGCTTGTCATGCGGATCGAGCGACGGGCCCTTGGTGACCGCCCAGGACTTGAAGACGCCGTCGAACTCCAGCCTGAGGTCGTAATGCAGCCGGCTCGCGTCATGCTTCTGAATTACGAACCGCCGCTGTTTTGCGGGCGCGACCTTGACGTCGCCGGAGGGCTCCGCCGTTTTGCCGAAATCGCGCTTCTCGCGGTACGTGCTGAGTTTCTTCAACGCCACGGCCAAACCTCGACGATCAGGATCGCCCCGCCGCCATTCCGGAACGAAAACCCATACTAACCGTTGAAGTTCCCAAACCCAACCCGCCCCCGGAGATTGCAATGGCCCCCCGCGCCTACTGGAAAGGCTCGCTGAAACTCTCGTTGGTGTCATGCCCTGTCGTATTGTACCCAGCCTCGACATCGGTCGAGAAAACCCGCTTTCACATGATCAACAAGGAGACCGGCAACCGCCTGAAGCAGCAGATGATCGACGCCGAGACCGGCGATGTCGTCGAGAGCGACCAGAAGGGCCGCGGTTATGAGCTGAAAAAGGGCCAGTATGTCGAGATCGAAAAGGAGGAACTTGAGGCCGTCCAGATCGAGAGCAATCACACCATCGAGATCGACAGTTTTGTGCCACGGGACGAAATCGACAAGCGCTACTACAACCACCCCTACTATCTCGCTCCCGACGGCAAGGCCGCGGTAGACGCCTTTGCGGTGATCCGCGACGCCATGAAGGACGAGGATCGGGTGGCGCTGGCGCGCATCGTGCTGACCAACCGCGAGCACGTGATGGCGATCGAGCCGCTCGGCAAGGGACTGCTCGGCACCACGCTGCGCTATCCATACGAGCTGCGCGACGAGGACGACTTCTTCGAGGACATCAAGACCCCGAAGATCACCAAGGACATGGTCGAACTCGCGGGCCACATCCTGCAGACCAAGGCCGCGCATTTCGATCCCTCGAAATTCAAGGACGAGTATGAGGACGCGCTGAAGGCACTGGTGCGGCGCAAGGCGTCCGGCAAGACGATCAAGCTACCCGAGCCCGAAGAAAAGCCCGACAACGTCATCAACCTGATGGACGCACTGAAGGCGAGCCTGAAGGGCAAGGCGGCGAAACGGCGCGGGCATGGCTCGACCGCGCGGCGGGCACCGGCGCGCCGCACTGCGAAGAAGGCGCACCGGTCTGCAGCCAGACACCGCAAGGCGGGTTAGCGCAGGTATATCCGCGTCATTGCTGTCGAGCGAAAGCGAAGCAATCCATCTCTCCGCGCGTGTGGACCGGTGGATTGCTTCTTCGCTCGACAGCAATGACGGGCTTACTGCCTTAGCCTCCTTCCTGACGCTTCCATCTGTTCGGCTACTTCCTATCCCGCTTGCATTACCCAGCACCAAAAGGCATTTTCTCCCTGGGAACTGACGCCACCGGCAACAACGGCGCCGGACCGGGGAGGATTTGATGGCATTGACGAAGTCGCACGTCGCAGGACCGGCCACGCCTGCAGTACGCGAGATGACGTTCGGCGATCTCCTGCGCAAGGCGGCCGAGGCGGCGCCCGATCGTCTGGCCCTGATTGCGGGCGTGCCCGACCCGGCGCTGCGGCGGCAATGGACCTATGCGGAGTTCTATTGGGAGGCGCAGCGGACCGCCCGCGCGCTGCTGTCGCGTTTCAAGCAGGGTGAGCGCATCGCGGTCTGGGCGCAGAATATTCCGGAATGGATGATGCTGGAATTCGGCGCGGGGCTCGCCGGCATGGTGCTCGTCACCGTCAACCCGGCCTTCCGCGCCAGGGAAGTCGAATATGTGCTGAAGCAATCACGCTCGGCCGGCGTGTTCGTCGTCAACGGTTTTCGCGGCAATCCAATGCTGGAGACAGTGCAGGCGGTGGCAGCGAACTGCCCTGAACTGCGCGAGATCATCTGCTTCGATGACTGGAACGCTTTCATCGCGGCAGGCGACGACGACAACATCAAGCTGCCGGACGTTACTCCCGGCGATCCCGTCATGATCCAGTACACCTCGGGCACGACGGGTTTCCCGAAAGGCGCCTTGCTCCGTCATCGCGGACTGCTCAACAACGGCGCCGACACCGCCGACCGGATGGGTGTCGATGCCGGCGACGTCTTCGTCACCACGATGCCGCTGTTTCACACCGGCGGCTGCGTCTGTTGCGTGATCGGCGCGGTATCGAAAGCGGCGACCACGGTGCTGGTCGAAGCCTTCGAGCCCGGCCTCGTACTGGAAATGCTCGGGACCTACCGCGGCAATGCAATGCTCGGCGTGCCCACCATGCTGGTGGCGATGCTGGAGCATCCGACATTCGCGGCGACCGATCTTTCGGCAGTCAAGGCGATCTGCTCCGGCGGCTCCACGGTGCCGGCCTCGCTGGTGCGTCTATTGGAAGAGAAACTCGGCGCGCCGTTTACGATCGTGTTCGGCCAGACCGAATGCTCCCCGGTCGCGGCGCAAACCCGCACCACCGATAGCGTCGAGGACAAGGCCAACACGATCGGCCTGCCGCTGCCCAATATGGAAACCAAGATCATCGACCCCAACACCGGCGAGACGGTGCCGATCGGCACGATCGGCGAGTTCTGCACCCGCGGCTATCACGTGATGATCGGTTACTTCGAAATGCCCGACGCGACATCGGCCGCGATCGACGCCGACGGCTGGCTGCATACCGGCGATCTCTGCGCGATGGACGCGCGGGGCTATTGCACGGTGGAAGGCCGTCTCAAGGACATGATCATCCGCGGCGGCGAAAACATCTATCCGCGCGAGCTGGAAGAGCTACTGTTCAAGCACCCCAAGGTCGGTGAAGTCGCCGTGATCGGCCTGCCCCACGAGAAATGGGGTGAAGAAGTCGCAGCCTTCATCCGCCCGGCGCCGGGGGCCGTCATCGACAAGGATGAGATGATCGACTACATGCGCGCCGCGCTCGCCCCGCACAAGACGCCGAAACACTGGTACGTCGTCGACGCCTTCCCGCTAACCGGATCGGGCAAGATCCAGAAGTTCAAGTTGCGGGAAGCCTGCACCAAGGGCGAGATGACGGCGATCTAAAGGGCGAGGTGGCCATTCCAATGCAACCGCAAAGATGATAGCTTGGTGTGGCCATTGGGGGCCATCAATGCCGTGCCTGAAGTCGATCTTGATGCTTGCGTCACCGCACCCAAGCATCACCTGTTTTGACGCCATCACACGGCGTGCGAACTGATCGGCCGCCATGATGTTTGACCGGGCCTATCGGCAGCGCCTAGAAGCTGATCTTGCGCGATGGGAAGCCGATGGCGTGATCACGCCGGCGGTTGGCACCGCCATCCGGGTCACGCTTCCACCGCTTGCCTCCGGCGTCAACATCGCGGTGGTGGTGGCCATCGTCGGCGGTCTTTTGATTGCCGCGGCATTCCTGGCATTCGTCGCGGCTCATTGGATTGAACTCGCGCGGCTGTTGCGTTTGGCAATGCTGTTTGCCGGCGTTCTCGCCGCCTATGGCCTCGGCGCCTGGTTCGCGCGCGCCGCCCAGCCAGTGCTATCAGATCTTTGCGCTGCCGTGGGCGCGATCATCTTCGGTGCTGCGATCGCGTTGGTCGGCCAGATGTATCACCTGGGCGGCGACTTTGCGGGCGGCATGCTGCTGTGGGCAATGGGTGCGCTCGCGGCGGCGGCGCTAACCGGCTCGCGCGGCGCACTGGCGGTGGCGCTCGCTGCCGCAATCATTTGGAGCTGGATGCGCACCATCGAAACCGATGTTCCGCATTTCGCATTCGCGGCGTTCTGGCTTATCGCGGGCGGCCTCGCTCTGGCCTGGAACTCGCGCGTGGCGGCGCATCTCGTAGCCGTCGCGGCACTTCCGTGGTGGCTTGCTGCTTCGTTTGAGCCTCATCTTCATATCCGGCCGTCGTTCATGCTCGCCAATGGCGCAGCATTGCTGTTCGGCGGCGGACTAGCGCTTGCCGCTTCAACCTGGGAGCGCCCGGCTCGCGCAGGATCCGTCCTGTCGACCTACGGCGCTCTTGCGCTGGCGGGCGTCGCGATCCTGGAAGCGGTGATGGCCAACGAGGTTTTCCGCAGCCACACGGGGTTGGCAAACCAGCCGCTTTGGATCGTCTCATGTGGCGTCACCGGCGTGATCTTCGCCGTTGCCACCGCCGCGACGGCACGCCGGATCGGCACGGCCTTCGCCGCAGGCGCGATCGGGCTTGTCCTTGCTGCCGCGGCCGCATGGACGCCTCAGCAATCGAGCGAACCATGGCTGGCCTATGCCGCTCTGCTGTGCGCCATGCTCTGCCTTGTTGTTTCCGGTATGCTGGACACCACCCGTCCGCGGATCGTCGCCGGCTGGCTCGGCATCGCGGGCGTTATCGCGGCCATCACATGGGCGGTGAAGGGATCGCTGTTGAATCGTTCGATATTCCTCGCCGCGGCCGGCATCGTCGCTGTTGCCCTTGCCCTGGTCCTCAATCGCTTTGTGCCGAGGGCCCGCGAATGATCACAGGCTCCGTTACATCCCTCGCTGCTCTCTGGTCGCGCATTCCAAAATTCGTGTTATTCGGCGTCGCCGCGCTGGTTCAGATCGCGCTGCTGGGCGTGATGATCGTCGATCGGATGCAGGTCCTGCGCGACGGCACGGAAGTGACCTTGCAGACCCGTCCCGTCGACCCCAGGGATTTTCTGCGCGGCGACTACGTCGTCCTGGGCTACGACATTACGGAACTGCCGGCGGGCCCGCTTCAGAACCAGCCCTCCGGCGAACGCAATCCGCTGGTGTATGTCAAGCTCACGCCCAATCGCGACGGCGTCCATGAGCCCGTCTCGGTCCATACCGACCCTGTCGCGGTTACGAGCCCCGAGGTGTTAATCCGCGGCCGCGTCACCCATGGCGCTAGCTGCGGCTCGAAGTCAGGCGGGCGCCCGCTTGTCTTCTGCGAAAAGCTCACGATCAGCTACAACCTCGAAAGCTATTTCGTTCCCGAGGGTGAAGGCCGGAAGCTCGAAGATCTCCGCAACCAGCGCAAGCTGTTGGTCGTCGCGGCCGTCCTCCCTTCCGGTCGCGCCGCCATCAAGCGGCTCTTGATCGACGGCAAGCCGGTTTATGAGGAGCCGTGGTTCTAGCTCCCACATCCGCACCGAAGCGCTTTCGCGAACGCCGGCAACCGCTCACCCCTTGAATGTCGGCTGCCGCGGGTGGATACAGTCCTTGAAATCCGCAAATCCCTTCCACGCCGGCTCCGGTGCGTCCTGGCCGGCCTGGGGCACATAGATCGATGGCTCGATCGCACCCATCGTCGGAATATAGCGCGGACAATTCGGAAAGATCGCGCGCGCGGTCACGCGAACGATAAGCTGCGCGCCGAGGGTTTCCGCCAGCAGCGGATCGTTGTCGCTCACCCTGGCGCTGCCGTTGATCCGCAAACGTTTCGGCTTGTCGTGCATGGCAATAAACAGCAGACCGACATTGGCATTGGCGACAATGTTGCCGAGGCTCTTGAACATGCCGTTGCCGTCATAATCGGGGAATGCGAGCTCGGAAGGCCCGGTGATGCGCACAAATCCCGGCGCTCCGCCCTTGAACGAGCAATCGGGCCGGCCTTCGGCGTCCGCCGTTGCCAGAAAGAAATACGGCAGGCTTTCGATATACTGCTTGTCGTCAGCGGTGAATTCCGTGCGCATCAGTTTCTCTTCCAGCCGGTCCGAAATCCGGCGGCTGTCGAACCGATCCTGCAATTGCCTGTTACCTTCGTGATACATGACACTCTCAGCCATGGCCGTACGTCCTCCTGCTCTGATTCACGTGGGCGTGCGAGGCCCGGGTCAGATCCCCAGATGAAAGCATACCACGTTGTCGTTACATCGCATGCGGCAAGCTGCCCCGTGGCAGACCAACGCGCGGACGGTTGTGGCCAGCTATCGGAAGCGATGGAAAGCCGGTAGATTTGCCTGCCGCCAGACTAAGACCCGCATTACGGGAGCCCAACGATGCTGCAGCTTTATGGAAATCCGAGATCGCGCGCGATGCGGTGTCTATGGATGCTCGAGGAAGTCGGGAAGCCGTATCAGCTAGTGGAAAAAACTACGCGTGCAGACGATCTGCAGACCGCAGAGTATCTGCGATTGAATCCAAATGCACGAATTCCGACTCTGGTCGATGGCGATCTGGTGCTGTGGGAATCGATGGCGATCAATCTCTACCTCGCGCAAAAGTATGACGGCCCGATGCATTGCGCCGGCCCGGAAGTGCTGGGCCTCGCCGCGCAGTGGAGCTTCTGGGCGGTGTTGGAGATTGAACACCTGCTGCTCAATTTTCTGGAGCACCGCGCATTGCTGGCGGAGTTTGCGCGCGACCCCTCCGTGACAGCGCGGAACGAATTGCTGCTGAAGAAGCCCCTGGGTGTGCTGAACGACGCCCTGGCCGCACGCGGCTATTTGGCGGGGAACAGCTTTACAGTCGCCGACCTTAACGTCGCGGGCATCCTGATGTGGGGAAAAATGGCAAGAATGGACTTGTCGGCTTACCCGGAGCTGACACGATGGCTGGACGCCTGCCTGGCCCGACCCGCCTATGTGCGCTTGCGCGATCAATCTCGCCGCAAATGAGTGCTGCGATCTGATCAATCCGGCGCGCGCAACCGGTAGCCGATGCCGGTTTCAGTCAGCACGAATTGCGGGCGCTCCGGATCGGCCTCGATCTTCTGGCGAAGCTGGCGCACATAGACGCGCAGATATTGCGCGTCCGTCAGTTCGTCCCACAGCTCCTTCAACAGGAAACGATGGGTCAGCACCTTGCCGGCATGCTGCACCAGGACGCGCAGTAATTCGTACTCCTTCGGCGAGAGTTTTACCTCGCGCTCGCCGACCTTGACGATGCGGCGGACCAGATCGACCGAGAGATCGCCGGCGCGAAATACCGGCCGCTCGCCCTGCACCTGCAATTGATGCCGCAGCGCCGCACGCATCCGCGCCAGCAATTCGTCCATCCCGAACGGCTTGGTCAGGTAATCGTCGGCGCCGAGATCGAGCGCCTGCACCTTGCCGGCTTCGTCGCCGCGGCTCGACAGCACCACGATCGGAACGCTTTCGTTGCGGCCGCGGATCATGCGCAGCAATTCGTGGCCCTGGATATCGGGCAGGCCCAGATCGAGGATGATCAGCGCCGGGTTCTCGGCGAGCTTCTCCAGCGCCAGCTTGCCGTTGGAGGCTTCGAGGATGTCATAACCTTGCGTGCTCAGCCCCATCCGCAGCAGCTTGCGGATCGGCGGCTCGTCGTCGATGACCAGAACCTTGATCGCGGGAGCATTCATGCGGCGGTATCCAGTGCGTCAGAGCCTCTGTTCTGATTGTGTCAGAACAGAGCCTCCTTCTTTATGTTCTGACGCGTTTTCTTCACGCGAACCGGCGTCCACTTCGTTTGTAAACGCTACGCCGGTGGCAGGTACCGGCAGCCGGATTGATATCACCGCCCCGCTGCGGTCGCTGCGGTTGGCAGCCGAGATCGTGCCGTGCATCGCCTCGACGAAGCCGCGCGAGATCGCAAGCCCAAGGCCGGTGCCGGGACGGACATGATCGCCCTTCTCGGCGCGGTAGAATTTGTCGAACACGCTTTCGAGTTCCGCAGGCGGGATGCCGCTGCCCTCGTCGAGGATCTGCAGCGAGACTACGCCCTGATCGCGCATTCCCCTGACCGAGATTGTGGTGCCTAACGGCGCATATTTGGCGGCGTTGTCCAGCAGGTTGAACAGCACCTGTTCGAACAGCACGGCGTCGAGCTCCAGCATCGGCAGATTGGGGCTAAGCTCCAGCGACACCTTGTGATGCACAAGAATCTTCCCAGCGCGGCGCAGCGCACTGCCGACGATCTCACTGACGTCATGCCGCGCGGTGTTCGGCACGATGGCGCCGGATTCTAGCTTGGTCATGTCGAGCAGATTGGCGATGAAGCGGTTGAGCCGCTCGGATTCGTCGATCATGGTAGCAAGCAGTTCGTTCTTCTGCGCGTCATCAAGGCTGGAGCCGAGATCGCGCAGGGTGGAGGCGGCGCCAAGCACGGATGCCAGCGGCGTCTTCAGATCATGCGAGATCGAGGTCAACAGCGCACCGCGCAGCCGGTCGGACTCCACCGTGCGCTTGACCCGGTCCATGTCCTCGACCAGCAGCACGCGCTCGATCGCGAGCGCGCCCTGATCGACCAGCGCATCCAGCAGGCGGCGCTGGTCCGGTGTCAGCAATGGTCCGGTGCGGTCGTCGTCGATGCCGATGACGCCGATCGCGCCGCGGCCCGTTCGCATCGGCAGGAACAGCCGCTTCGCGCCCGGCAGCGTGTCGGAACCACGGCCCGCCGGACGGTCATTGCTCCAGGCCCAGTTGGCGGCAGCGAGGTCGGCCTGGTCGAGTTGGTCCTCCGGAGGATAGCCGGACTTCACGGTCAGCACACCGTCCTCGGTCAGCAGCAGCACCACCCTCACCTTCAGCATCAATGCGATCTGATAGGCGGTCGCCCACAGCACGTCGTCCAGCGTCGCGGTGCCAGCCAGCTTGCGACTGAAGGCGTAAAGCGATTCGGTAGTGCGCACCCGGCCGATCGCCGTATCGGCCTGCGAGCGCACTCGCGCGGCGACGTTGGAAACCAGAATCGCGATCAGCATGAAGAAGAAGAACGCCGCGACATTGGTCGGGTCGGTGATGGTGAAAGTATAAACCGGCGGCAGGAAGAAGAAATTATAGCATAGCGAGGCCGCGACGCTGGCCAGCAGCGACGGCCACAGGCCGAAGCGCGCAGCGACGCCGACGACGGCGGTGAGGAACACGAGATCGACGTTCTCGATGCCGCCGAACATCGGCTGGATCAGTGTGGCGGCGGCAAGACCGATCGCGACGAACAGCAGCGCCATCAGATAGGGCTGCGCGTTGAACGGCTCCTGCCGTGCCGCGGTCTGCACGGCCGCTTTCGCCACGCCCTGCTCGTCGCCGGCGATGACGTGGACGCTGATGTTGCCGGAACGCCGCACCAGATCGTGCACGACAGAGCCACGCGTCAGTTCGAACCACCATGAGCGGGTCGACTTGCCGATGATGATCTGGGTGACATTGTTGGCATGGGCGAATTGGATGACGTCGTCGGCGATGCGGCGGCCGACGCCGGGAATGGTCAACGCCTCGCCGCCGAGCGCTTCGGCGAGCCGCATGGTGTCGGCGAGCCGGTCACGCTGCTCGTCGGTCAGTTGCAGGCTGCGCCGCGTCTCGATGCTGATCGCCGTCCACGGCGCGTGCAGCCGGTCCGCCAACCGCTTGGTATAGCGCACGAGGCCGGCGGCGCGCGGGTCTTCGCTGACGCAGACCAGAATGCGTTCGCCCGCGGCCCACGGTCCGTCGATAGCGTTGGCCTGCATATGGGTGAGCAACTGCTCGTCGACGCGCTCGGCGGTGCGGCGCAGCGCCAGTTCACGCAGCGCGGTCAGGTTGCCGGGCGAGAAATAATGCTCCAGCGCGCGCTCGGCCTGCTTGGGGACGTAGACCTTGCCCTCCTTCAGGCGCTGGATCAGATCGTCAGGCGTGAGGTCGATCAGTTCGATGGCGTCGGCGCGGTCGAACACCCTGTCCGGCACCGTCTCGCGCACCCGCACATGCGTGATCTGCGCCACCACGTCGTTGAGGCTTTCGATGTGCTGGATGTTGACGGCGGTATAGACGTCGATGCCGCGCGACAGCAATTCCTCGACGTCGAGATAACGCTTGGGATGGCGGCTGCCCTGGGCATTGGTGTGGGCGAGCTCATCGACGAGGGCGATCTGCGGCCGCCGCGCGATCAGCGCATCGAGGTCCATCTCCTCGAGCGTCTGCTCCCTGTAGGCAAGCCGCCTGCGCGGTAGCACGTCGAGGCCTTTCAGCAGCGCCTCGGTTTCCGCCCGCCCGTGGGTTTCGACGATGCCGACGACGACATCCGCGCCCGCCTTTTTCTTGGCATGGGCGCTCTGCAGCATCTCATAGGTCTTGCCGACGCCGGGCGCAGCGCCGACGAAAATCTTGAGCCGGCCGGCGCGGCTGTCCTCGCGCCGGGCGGCCTCCAGCAAGGCCTCCGGCGAAGGACGTTGTTCGGGGTCGCGGCGGGTTTGGACCATACAGCTATATAGCCCTCACGCCGCAATGGGCCTAGCCGGTCTCATTTTGAGGTCTGGTCCAAAGCAAGATTCAACGCCAATACGTTAACGCGGGGTTCGCCAAGCAATCCTGCCATGCGGCTCTGGGTGTGCTCCGCGACCAGTTCACGGACGCGTGCTTCCGGCAGGTTGCGCGCCTTGGCGACCCGCGGGACCTGGAATTGCGCACCCTCGGGCGAAATATCGGGATCGAGCCCGCTGCCGGACGTCGTGACGAGATCGACCGGCACAGGCACGGACGGGTTTTCGCCCCGGAGCTTCGCGACGTCTTCCTTGATCCGGTCAGCCAGCGCCTTGCTGGTCGGACCGAGATTCGAGCCGCCGGAATTGGCGGCGTTATAGGGGGCGGAGACTGTCTTGGTGGTATCAGCCGGGTCCGGAGCCGAAGTCGCGGACGGGCGACCATGGAAATATTTGTCTTGCTTAAACTCCTGCCCGATGAGCGCCGAGCCGATCACCTTGCCGTCCTTCTCGATCAGGCTGCCTTGCGCCTGCTTTGGGAAGATCGCGCCGGCGATGGCGGTCATGGCGAGCGGATAGGCAAGGCCCGTGATCGCGGTGAGCAGCAGCAGGATGAGAATGGCGGGGCGGATTTTTCTTAGCATTTTGTGTCTCCTGTTTCTTTCGTCATTGCGAGCGAAGCGAAGCAATCCATGGTGCGGCAAAGGAAGAGTGGATTGCTTCGTCGCTTCGCTCCTCGCAATGACGGTTAGGGTTAGGCCAGGCCCAAGGCGGCAACCGCGAGGTCGATAGCCTTGATGCCGATGAAGGGAACGATGATGCCGCCTAAGCCGTAGATCAGCAGGTTACGGCGCAGCAGCGCGCCTGCCCCGACCGCGCGATAGGCAACGCCTTTCAGCGCCAACGGGATCAGCGCGATGATAACAAGCGCGTTGAAGATGATCGCCGACAAGATCGCGCTCTGCGGGCTGGCGAGATGCATGACATTGAGCACCTCGAGCTGCGGGTAGAACGCCAGGAACATCGCGGGAATGATCGCGAAATATTTTGCGACGTCGTTGGCGATCGAGAACGTGGTGAGCGCGCCGCGCGTCATCAGGAGTTGCTTGCCGATCTCGACCACTTCGATCAGCTTTGTCGGATTGGAATCGAGGTCGACCATGTTGCCGGCCTCGCGCGCGGCCTGCGTGCCCGTGTTCATGGCAACGCCGACATCGGCTTGCGCCAGCGCCGGCGCATCGTTGGTGCCGTCGCCGCACATCGCCACCAGCTTGCCCTTGGCCTGCTCGTCGCGGATCAGCTTCAGCTTGTCCTCGGGCGTAGCCTGCGCCAGGAAATCGTCGACGCCGGCTTCGGCCGCGATGGCGGCTGCCGTCATCGGGTTGTCGCCCGTGATCATCACGGTGCGGATGCCCATGCGCCGCAATTCCGCAAAGCGCTCGCGGATGCCGCCCTTGACGATGTCCTTGAGGTGGATGACGCCGAGCAGCCGGCCATCCTTGGCAACCGCAAGCGGCGTACCGCCGGCCTTGGAAATTTCGTCGGCAATGGCCTGGATTTCGCGTCCTACTTCGGACATGGCGCCCGTCTGCAGCGCACGAACCGCCTTGCCGGAGGCGACCGCCCGAACGCCGCCGCCATCGACATAATTGAGGATCGCATCCACCGCGCCCTTGCGGACGGAGGACGAGCCGGCATCGATGCCGCTCATGCGCGTCTGCGCGGTGAAGGGAATGAAGGTCGCGGCGAGCTCGTTCATGTCGCGGCCGCGGATGCCGTATTTCTCTTTCGCCAGAACCACGATGGAACGGCCTTCGGGCGTTTCGTCGGCCAGCGAGGCAAGCTGCGCTGCATCCGCCAGTTCCTGCTCGGTGACGCCGCGAACGGGACGAAACGCCGTCGCCTGTCGGTTGCCGAGCGTGATGGTGCCGGTCTTGTCGAGCAGCAGCGTATCGACGTCGCCCGCGGCTTCCACCGCGCGGCCGGACATCGCGAGGACGTTGAAGCGCACCAGCCGGTCCATGCCGGCGATGCCGATGGCGGACAAGAGCGCCCCGATCGTGGTCGGGATCAGCGTCACGAACAGCGCCACCAGCACCACGACCGAGATCGAGCCGCCGGCATAGGCCGCATAGCTCGGGATCGTTACCGTCGCGAACACGAAGATGATGGTCAGGCCCGCGAGCAGGATGTTGAGCGCGATCTCGTTCGGGGTCTTCTGCCGCTCGGCGCCTTCCACCAGCTTGATCATGCGATCGATGAAGGTCGAGCCCTGGGCTGCCGTGATGCGGACGCGGATCCAGTCGGACAGCACCTGCGTGCCGCCGGTCACCGCCGAACGGTCGCCGCCGGATTCGCGGATCACGGGCGCGGATTCGCCCGTTATCGCGGCCTCGTTCACGGACGCCACACCCTCGATCACCTCGCCGTCGGAGGGAATGTTGTCGCCGGCTTCGACCAGGACGATATCGCCCACCTTCAGGCTGGTGCCGGACACCAGCCGATAAGACCTGCCGGGGCCTTCCAGTAGCTTGGCCTTGCTCTCGGTACGGGTCTTCTTCAGCGATTCCGCCTGGGCCTTGCCACGGCCTTCGGCAACGGCTTCGGCGAAATTGGCGAACAGCACCGTGAACCACAGCCACAGGATGATCTGGAAGGTGAAAGCGAGGCCCTCGCCGCCTGTTACCAGATTGCGCAGGAAGATGACGGTGGTAAGCGCAGCCACGATCTCGACCACGAACATCACGGGATTCTTGATCATCAGCCGCGGATCGAGTTTTGCAAAGGCCGCGCGAATTGCGGGCATGACGATCTTCGGATCGAGCATCGCCGAAGCGGTCGCCTTCTTCTGTAGTTTCATGGTTTCCATGGACGTAACTCCGAAAGACGTTCGATCAGAACAGAGTATTGGCGTTCATCGCGAGGTGCTCGACGATCGGCCCGAGTGCCAGCGCCGGGAAGAAGGTGAGACCGCCGATGATCAGGATTACGCCGACAACGAGGCCGACAAACAGGCCGCCGGTGGTCGGCAGCGTGCCGGCCGAAGGCGGAATCGATTTCTTGGAAGCGAGCGAGCCCGCCAACGCCATCGCCGGAACGATCATGAAGAAGCGACCGACGAACATCGAGCTGGCGAGCGTCAGATTGTAAAAGAAGGTGTTGCCGGTCAGGCCGCCAAAGGCCGATCCGTTATTGCCGGTCGCCGAGGTGAAGGCGTAGAGCACCTCGGTAAAACCATGCGGCCCGGCATTGGCCATCGACGCCACCGCCGAAGGCAACACCACCGCGACCGCGGTCCAGCCGAGATACATCAGCGGCAGCACCAGGATGGCAAGCATCGCCATCTTGACCTCGCGCGCCTCGATCTTCTTGCCGACATATTCCGGCGTGCGACCGACCATCAGGCCGGCAACGAAGATCGCCAGCACCACGAACAGCAGCATGCCGTAAAGACCAGCACCGACGCCACCGACGATGATTTCGCCGAGCTGCATGTTGATCAGCGGGATCATGCCGCCGAGCGCCGTAAAGCTGTCATGCATCGCATTGACCGCACCGCACGAGGCCGCCGTCGTAATGACCGCGAAGAGCGATGAAGCGACAATGCCGAAGCGAACCTCCTTGCCTTCCATGTTGCCGCCGGTCAGGCCGAGCGAGGCAAGCGTCGAGGTACCGTTAGCTTCGGCCCAATAAGTGACCGCAACGCCAGCGAGGAACAGCACGCCCATTACAGCGAGGATCGCCCAGCCCTGGCGTTCGTTGCCGACCATGCGGCCGAACACGTTGGTGAGCGCGGCGCCGAGCGCGAAGATCGAGATCATCTGCACGAAGTTCGAAAGTGCAGTCGGGTTCTCGAAGGGATGCGCGGCATTGGCGTTGAAGAAGCCGCCGCCATTGGTGCCGAGCATTTTGATCGCGACCTGCGATGCGACGGGACCGACCGCAATCGTCTGCTTGGCACCCTCCAGTGTCGTCGCCTCGACATAGGCGCCGAGCGTTTGCGGCATGCCCTGCCAGACCAGGAACAGCGTGTAGACGATGCAGATCGGCAGCAGCACATAGAGGGCGCAGCGGGTTACATCGACCCAGAAATTGCCGATGGTGCGCATCGAGGAGCGGGAAAAGCCGCGGATCAGCGCCACCGCCAGCGCGATGCCGGTCGCCGCCGACAGGAAGTTCTGATGCGTCAGCCCCAGCATCTGCACCAGGTACGATACCGTGCTCTCGCCGCCGTAGTTCTGCCAGTTGGTGTTGGTGATGAAGGAGATCGCCGTGTTGAAGGACAGATCCGGGGCGACGGCGGATTGCTCCGCCGGATTGAGCGGCAACAGCGCCTGTAGCCGCATCAGGCCGTAGATGATGAGGAAGCCGCCGACATGGAACAGCAGCATCGCCACCGTATAGGTCAGCCAATGCTGCTCGCGCCTCTCATCGACGCCGCCGATCCAGTACAGCCCGCGTTCGACCGGGCGCAGCACCGGAGACAGAAAGGTGGACTCGCCGTTGAAGACGCGCGTCATGTACCAGCCGAGCGGCTTTACCAGCGCGACGACGACGGCGCAGTAGAGAATGATCTGAATCCAGCCGATGAGTGTCATAGCAAAGCCTCAGGATTTCCGTGCAGTCAACAACAGGTTGATGAGAACGACGAGCAACGCCGTGGTCGCAACGAATGCCAGCATGATGGCGGCGAGCGTTGTCATGACGAACTCAGAACCGTTCTGGCCGCAGCAGCGCGTAGGTCAGGTAGAACAACAGGCCGAGCGAGACGAGGCCGGCAAGCGAGAAATCAAAGATCATGGCGCGCTCCTCTAAAACCGTTCGCAGGCGTAGGCGTAACCGATGCCTGCCACGAAGAAGCCGAGCCCGAGCGCCAGCATGACAATGTCCATCATGGGATGTTCCTATGCGACGTAACCGCCGGCCGAACGGGTGACCGGCATATTGGATGGTGGTGACGTGCCACCTGGCGCATAGGTTTTCGAGACGGGCGGGATGGCGACGATATAGGAATCCTATAAAGACCGCGCTGTCGTCCCTGCGAACGCAGAGACCCATAATCCCCGGCAGTGGTATGCGAAGGTCGACGGCCGCAATCGTTGCGCCGTCGAGGTTGCACAAGGCCGCACACGCGTCATTGCGGGCGCTGGATCAAACTCAACCGATCGCGCGATCGAATTGACGATGCGGGCCGAGCGTGCCGGCGCCGATGCCGTGCTGTCGGTCGTGCCCTACTACAACAAGCCGATGCAGGAGGGCGTGGCCGCGCATTTCCGCGCCATCGCCGCGTCCACCGCGCTGCCGATGATCCTGCACGACATCCCAGCACGGACCGTCCGCGAATTGACCGACACGACGCTGTCGAGGCTGGCCGAGTCAGTGCAGTTTATCGGGTTGCTGGACGGCACCGGCAATATCGCGCGCCCTGCCCGCCTGCGACCTCGGCTGCCGCCGCACTTTCGTCTACTGACCGGCGATGACGCCACTGCGTCGGCTTATATGACCGCCGGCGGCGATGGCTGCGTTTCGGCGCTAGCCAACATCGTGCCGGTATTGTGCCGAGCGCTCCATACATATCTCAGTCAGGGTCAGCTACAATCCGCGCTACACTTGGCCGACCAACTACAACCAATCGCCGAATTGCTGGCCGCTGATCATCCAGCGGCTCTGAAATGTGCCTGGCGCTGCTCGGCCTGATCCGGCCCGATACGCGCCTGCCGCTCGTGCCGTTGGACGGAACGGCAAAGTCGTTGGTCGAGGCCGCTATCGCCGATCTTTCCGATGAGATCCTGGTCAGCCCTCGCCGTGCTTTGCCCGCCACGCCGGTCCAGGACCGCGCATATAATAGGCTTCCGGGCGATAGGCTCTGATCGGTTCGTTGCCGAACCATGTCAGCAAGCGGGCCAGTGCGCGCAACAGCGCGGTCGATACGGATGAAACTTGTCGCATGTCAAAAATCCCATTTTTCGCTGAAGTGCAGCGGCTGGCGCGGAAACCGGTCGCCATGCGCGTCTGCGTCGGGTTGGTGCGAGCGTGCCCAGTTCGCGCGGTTCGCGGCGTGCAGCCGCAATTCGTTGCGCAGCCGGCGGATCTTTGCGACGGCGATCGCGCGGTGGATTGTTCTCAGTGCGGTCCGTACGCGGCGGAACGTGCGGCCAATGGAGAAGCCACCAGCCGGACCATGCCACCGGTCATGATACGAATAGAGAAGAGTCATGTTCCATGCTCCCGATGTGGCGCGAACCGCGCGCCGGATAATCGAACATGCGGCGACGCACATAGGATTTCGAGAGGCGCGGCGGCCCTTTTACATAGGTACGGCATAAAGATCCGCAGGGTTCACCAATCGTCGAAATGGTTTGCGGGAATATCCTTGCCCCGATCGCATTGACGGCGGATTTCGTGGTGCTAGCCTCTTGGAAAATAACGCCGCGAAGCAAGTTTCGGCAGCAACCAGTCGAGGGTGGAAGCCATGAACGTCGCATCGCCAGGCATTGTAAAAACCGAGCCGGTCACCTCCGATGGCGTGGTCGCGGCCGGCGTCTACGTCGAAGGTCGGCGTATCGCCAACATCGCCATCGATGAAGCCTCGGGTTGGCGCAGCAAGCCCGACCACGTGGTCTGGATCGGACTCCACGAACCCGATATCGCCGTACTGCGCCGCGTGCAGCAGCAGTTCGAGTTGCATGACCTCGCGATCGAGGATGCCGACCATGCGCATCAGCGGCCGAAGATCGAGCAGTATGGCGACGCGCTGTTCATCGTGGCGCGGACCGCGCAGCTCGATGGCAACAGCATCGCATTCGGCGAGACGCATCTGTTCGTCGGCGAGGGATACATCGTCTCAGTGCGCCACGGAGCCTCGACGTCCTACAAGGCGGTTCGCGAGCGCTGCGAGAGTTGCCCACGCGCGCTCGCCCGCGGCGAGGACTACATTCTCTATGCCATCCTAGATTTCATCGTCGACAATTACTCACCTGTGATCGAGACCATCCAGGAAGAAGTCGAAGCGATGGAGGAACAGGTACTCGCAAGCGCGATGACGCGGGCGCAGATCGAGCGGCTGTATATGCTGCGTCGCGACCTGTTGCGCCTGCGCAATGCGGTCGGCCCGCTGGTCGAGGTCTGCCGCCGGCTCGAGCACGACAATTTGCCGATGGTGCGGCCGGCGATGCGGCCGCTCTTCCGAGACGTCACTGATCATGTCCGTACCGTGCAGGAGCGGATCGACTCGCTTCGCGAGGTGCTGGCGTTTGCCTTCGAGGCGAGCCTGCTGGTCGGCCAGGCGCAGGAAACTGCGGTATCCAAGAAGCTCGCGTCATGGCTCGCCATCATCGCGGTCCCGACCGCGATCGCCGGCATCTACGGCATGAACTTCAAGCATATGCCGGAACTGGAGTGGGAATACGGCTATTTCGGCGTGATCGGCACGATCCTGCTCGTGTGCGCGGGATTGTTCTGGCGCTTTCGCCGCGCCGGCTGGTTGTAGGGTAGCGAGCCGAAGGCCCGCATTTTCCCGGTACCCTCCCCGTCCGATACGGTATAGAGTACCGCCGAGCCAACGATCCGGCAGACGGACGAGTACCATGACTGCCATATCGGCGAGCCGAACAATCATCCCCATCATTGCTCTTGTTGCGGCCTGTGGCGTGGCGGCTGCCGCCGCCATCTTCTACGTTCGCCGCGACGCGCCGGCTGATACCACCGCCGCAACAAATGCGCCGGCGATCTCAGGACCCTCGTCTGACGGGCTAAAACAGAGTCCGGCCCCACTCGCAGCGGCGAAAGCGGAAGCTAACGCCGTCGTGGACGCGCTGATCGGACCGCCACCATCGCCGGAGAACAGCGACGGCGTGCCGACGTTCGACATTGCCCGTATCGAGCCCTCAGGCGACGCGGTCATCGCGGGTCGGGCGGCGCCAGGCGCAACGGTGGAGCTGCTGCGTAACGGCGAGGTGCATGATCGCGCGGTTGCAGACCAATCCGGGCAATTCGTCATCGTCCCGCCTCAGCTTCCTTCAGGCACTTACGACCTGACGCTGCGCGCCACACAGACCGATGGCAAACAGATGACATCCAGACAGCGCGTGACAACGGCGCTGGAGCCGAAATCGACCGACCGGCCGATGGTGGCACTGATGACGCCGGACAAGCCCACTGTCGTACTGTCGCAGCCGGCTGGGTCAAAGCCGGCGGCCGGCGCCGTGGTTGTGGAGGCCGTCGAGATCGAGCCGGGCGGCAAATTCCATGTGAGCGGCCAGGCGCGCCCGGGCGCAGGCTTGCGGCTTTATCTCAACGACAGCTTCGTTACCTCGGTGACGGCCGGCGCGGATGGACGTTTTGCGGTCACGATCAATGAAGGGGTCGCGCCGGGCAGCTACCGAGTCAGGCTGGACGAGGCATCGAGCTCCGGCTCGGTGCGTGCACGCGCCGAGGTGCCGTTCAACGTTCCCGACACCGCGGTGACCGCATCCGTGTCGAGGCAGTCCAAGCGCGCGGACTCGGGCACTCCACAACAGCCGCAGCTTGCGGCCGCGGGCGGTATCGTCTTGCCTGACGGCGGCTCGCCATCCTCGACCGTGGTCGTGCCGAAGATCACGACCACCACGGTCTCCCGCGGCGACAGCCTCTGGCGTCTCAGCCAGCTCTCATACGGCGCCGGCACGCGCTATTCCGTGATTTACAAGGCGAACCGGGAACAGATCCGCAATCCCAACCTGATTTATCCCGGCCAGACCTTTGTTCTTCCGGCGAAGTGATGAGCAGGCAGTTCGTGACGTGCTGGCCACCCAGACACGCTGGTTGTTAAGAGACTCGCAGCGCGTTCGATAGTGCAGACAGAGCAGCCGGCTGATGCTTACGACTGGGGTAATACATGAAGAATCCGGGAATTGGCGGCGTCCAGTCCTCGAGCACGCGAATAAGGCGACGCTTCGCAACATGCTCTGCGACCTGCTCTTCGAATGCGAGTCCTAGGCCGGCGCCAGCGAGTGCCGCCTGAATCACCAGGTGGGTATCATCGATTATGAGCGGGCCATTCACGCCAACAGTGACCGCCTTTCGTCCTTTCTCAAATTCCCACCGATATGGACCGCCTGGAAGACGCAGGCCTATGCATCGATGGTCATTTAAATCCTTGGGCTTCCGAGGAATGTTTCGTGATGAAAAATAGCCAGGCGATCCGATCACCGCCAATCGCAGCTCTTGCGTGACCCGCACCGCGATCATGTCCTTTTGAATGTACTCGCCTAGTTGAATACCGGCGTCGAACTCGCCCGCAACGAGGTCTACAGGGCCAGTGACAGTAACAACATCAAGAACGATGTCAGGGTAGGCTTCCGCGAATGCCGTGAGCCGTGGCAACAATACCATCACAGCAGCCGACCGGGACATTACAATTCGAAGGCGCCCTGCAGCTCGGTGCCGAACGTTTCGGGCTTCGTTGATAGCACGAGCAATTTGCTCAAGTGCCGGAGACAATTCTTTTAAAAGAGCTGCCCCTGCGGCGGTTGGTGCGACGCTCTTGGTCGTTCGAGCAAGAAGCTGCAACCCGAGCCGTTGCTCAAGTCCCCGGATCGTGTGGCTCAGGGCCGACTGAGACACACCAATCTTTGCCGCAGCTCGCGTAAAGCTTCGTTCACTGGCGACGACTGCAAACGTGGCAAGTTCGTTCAGTTCGTTTCTCATGATCTATGAATATCACTCATAAGCCCATGCCATGCAACATGGCTAGTTTCATAAGCCACGTTGTCCTAGATTTGGCCACAACAAGATTTGGGGCAACTTTCCGTACGTTTTTGCCGGCTTCTGAAGAGCGCAACTGAAACTCACTTTTAGGGAGAGCAAGAATGTCAAAAATGGATCGACGGGCATTTTTGAGTCGATCTGCCAGCGTGACTTTGGGAGCTACGCTCGTCAGCGCTCCTGGTTTGATGCTTGGAGACCGGACGATCAGCTATGCGCAGTCTCCTCCCGTTCCAAACAACAACCCTATGGATAACAAGCTTATGGATGCCGATGCTCATGCCTTGCGCTCTCTAGCGCAGACGTATTTTGACGGTGCTTATGAAATGGATGCAGACAAGTTTGCGTCCATATTTCATCCCCTGAGTTCCGTGACCAGGGTCGGCGACGACGGCAGCGTGAGCGTGACGCCAATTGCGACCTGGCTGGCAGCCGTCCGCAATTTGAAGGCTCCGAAAGAACAGGGCCTGGAGCGCCAGGATCAGATCCTGTCAATAGACGTTGAGGGAGAGCTCGCGCTTGTGAAGTTGAAATTACGGATTCCGCCTCGTTACTTCACCGACCTGTTGTCATGCTTAAAGGTCAACGGAACCTGGAAGATCGCTCAGAAAGTCATGACTTCGAAAACCTAGCGGTTCGGTGCCGTTTTAAAAAAGTGAATCACACACTTGGCAGGTTGTCCGTGGAATTTCTGTCACAAAGCGCCAACACCTTAGGCTGCGCTTCGGGGTCATGGAGGATTTGGTCACTCTCTGATGGATATGTCGACCTGCCCGCCGAATCCCTCAGGTATCCCAACAACAGAATATGTAGGCAGACTGAATCGCCTCACCGGGACAATTCTCTAGTTCGATTGTCGGTCAACTGCTTTCTATTCGATCGCTCTGGCATCGACAGCGTTTTGGTTGATTGTGGAGCGGGCGGGAGTTGGGAGCCCTCCATGGGTCACCTCGGGGAGGCGATGGCGGAGGCAGGCATCTACACGTCATCAATCACGACGGTCGCCCTCACTCATGCTCATGGCGACCACATCAATGGCCTTCTGACGCCTGACGGTCGACGGGTATTTAACAACCTGAGCAAGATCGTGATAGGGGAGGACGCCGTTGGGGGGTTCCTTGCCGAGCCAAATCTAGCTGAGTTTCGTCCGCTCCTTGCCCCAATTAACGGAGGAGACCGGCTGGCCGATCATTTGCTGGCGGTGGCAATACCTGGGCACGCTCCGGGCCATATGGGTTATCTCCTCAGCACTGACGAGGACGAGATCTTATTCTGCGGCGACCTGATCCACGTTCCTGCTGCGCAGTTTGCCCGTCCCGAGCTTACTTGGGCCCATGACGATGACGAGTCCATAGCGAGGGCTAGCCGGATCAAGCTGCTCCAAAACGCAGCGGATACACATACGTGGCTAGCCGGCGCTCACCTAGATCGACCAGGCATTGGTAGAATTGTCGAAGATGGGCAAGGATATGCGTTTATTCCGGCCGCGTAGCCACCAGTGAGCCCGCCGTCACTTGTGCGGGTTCGACAACGGCCCTTGCCGCCATGTGCATGATCAGGTCGGATTTGACTTTTGTGCTCCGTCGAAGGACCGCCGCCCTACTCCGCCGCCGACTGCAGCGCCACCTTTTCCGCGCGCACGGCGCAGAACTTGAATTCGGGGATTTTTCCGAACGGATCGAGCGCGGGGTTGGTGAGCAGGTTCGCAGCCGCCTCCGCGTAGCAGAACGGCATGAACACCATGTTCTCCGGCACGTCGCGGTCGGAGCGCACCTTGACCTCGACGGCGCCGCGGCGGGTCTCCAGGCGGATGAAATCGCCGGGCCAGACGCTTAAGCGCCGCATGTCCTTCGGCGACATGAACGCCACCGCCTCCGGCTCGATCTGATCGAGCACCTGCGCACGCCGCGTCATCGAGCCGGTGTGCCAGTGCTCGAGCACGCGCCCCGTGGACAGCACCATCGGATACTCGGCGTCGGGCAGCTCATCCGGCGGGATCACTTTGGCGGGCACGATCTTGCCGCGGCCGCTCGCGGTCGGGAAGCCGGTCGTGAAGATGATCTCATTGCCGGGTTTGCTCGGATCATCCGCCGGATAGGTGACGGCTCCTTCGCGCACCAACCGTTCCCAGCTGATGTTCTTGAGCGAGGGCATCAGCTGCGCCATCTCGGTGTAGACGTCGCCGGGACCCGAATAATTCCACGGCAGCCCCATGCGCTTGCCGATCTCCTGGATGATCCAGAGATCCTGCCGCGCGTCACCCGGCGGCTTGATCACCTGGCGCGCGAGCTGCACGCGGCGATCGGTGTTGGTGAACGAACCGTCCTTTTCCGCGAACGCAGAGGCCGGCAGGATGACGTCGGCGTGGAACGCGGTCTCGGTGACAAAGAGATCTTGCACCACGAGATGATCGAGCATGGCGAGCGCATGGCGCGCATGCTGGAGATCGGGGTCGGACATCGCGGGGTTCTCGCCCTCGATATACATGCCCGTGATCTCGCCGGCGTGGATCGCATTCATGATCTCGACCACGGTGAGGCCGCGGACGGGATCGAGGTCCTGGTCCCACAGCTTCTCGAAGTTGCCGCGCATGTCGTCGCGGCCGACGGGCTGGTAGTCGGGCAGGAACATCGGGATCAGGCCGGCGTCGGAGGCGCCCTGCACGTTGTTCTGACCGCGGAGCGGATGCAACCCAGTGCCGGGACGGCCGACCTGGCCGGTGATCAGGGCAAGCGCAATCAGGCAGCGCGCGTTATCGGTGCCGTGGACATGCTGGCTGATGCCCATGCCCCAGAAGATGATCGAGGACTTCGCGCGGGCGTAGGTTCTGGCGACCTCGCGCAGGGTCTCGGCATCGATGCCGCAGATCGGCGCCATCTTCTCCGGCGTGAACTCCTTGATCTTCTCCTCGAGGTCCTGGAATCCCTCGGTGTAACCCGCAATGTACTGGTCGTCGGTCAGGCCCTCGGTGATGATCGTGTTGATCATCGCATTGAGCATGGCGACGTCGGAGCCCGGCTTGAACTGCAAATGCTTCGTCGCGTGACGCGACAGCGCCTGCCTGCGCGGATCCAGCACGAAGAGTTTCGCGCCCTTCTTCGCCGCGTTCTTGATGTAGGTCGCGGCGACCGGATGGTTCACCGTCGGGTTGGCACCGATCACGATGATGACCTCGGCGTCCATTGCGGCTGCGAACGGCGCCGACACCGCGCCCGAACTCAGACCTTCGAACAGCGCCGCCACCGAGGAGGCGTGGCACAGCCGGGTGCAATGGTCGACATTGTTCGAGCCGAAGCCAGTACGAACCAGCTTCTGGAACAGGTAGGCTTCCTCGTTCGATCCCTTCGCCGAGCCGAAGCCGGCGAGCGCCTTGACGCCCTTCTCGTCGCGAATTTTCACGAGGCCCTTGGCCGCGATATCCAGCGCCTCTTCCCACGACGCCTCGCGGAAATGCGTGAACGGATTGGCCGGATCGACCTGGTCGTTGGCGTCCTTCTTCGCGTTCGGCAGCCGCACCAGCGGCTTGGTCAACCGATGCGGGTGGTGGATGTAGTCAAAGCCAAAGCGGCCCTTGACGCAAAGGCGGTTATGGTTGGCCGGGCCGTCGCGGCCTTCGGCATAGATGACCTTCTCGTCCTTGACCTGATAGGTGACCTGGCAGCCGACGCCGCAGAACGGGCACAGCGAGTCCACCTTCTTGTCCGCATAAGTGACGCGGGTCTGCTTCTCGTCGAGCATCACCGACGGCATCAGCGCGCCGGTCGGGCACGCCTGCACGCATTCGCCGCAAGCCACGCAGGTCGATTCGCCCATGGGATCGTCAAAGTCGAACACGATCTTGGCGCCGGCATTGCGATAGGCCATACCAATGACGTCGTTGACCTGCACTTCGCGGCACGCGCGCACGCACAGGCCGCACTGGATGCAGGCGTCGAGATTGACGCTCATTGCGGGGTGGCTGGTGTCGCTCGACCAGCGCTCGGCGGCCGGGAAGCGGCTCTCGGTGACCTCGACCTTTTCGGCCCAGTTCCAGAATTTCGAATCGGGATCGTGCGAAGTCTCGCGCGCGGGCTGGTCGGCGACCAGCAATTCCATCACCATCTTCTGCGCGGCGACCGCGCGCGCGCTCTCGGTCTTCACCTTCATGCCGACGCTCGGGGTGCGCTTGCAAGACGCGGCCAGCACGCGCTCGCCCTCGATCTCGACCATGCAGGCGCGGCAGTTGCCGTCGGGCCGGTAGTCGGGCTCAGGCGAATAACAGAGATGCGGGATTTCCTTCTGGTGGCGTTTTGCCACTTGCCAGATAGTCTCGCCCGCATTGGCCTCGACTTGTTTGCCGTCGAGCTCGAATTGAATCTTGGTCATTCCGCGGCCTCTCTCGGCACGAATTCTTCCGGAAAATATTTGATCACTGACGTCAGCGGATTCGAGGCGGCTTGTCCAAGCCCGCAGATCGAGGCATCGCGCATCGCCTGGCTCAATTGATCGAGCAATTCGCGGTCCCAGACCGGACGCTGCATCAACAGCGCCGCCTTCTGGGTGCCGACCCGGCACGGTGTGCACTGGCCGCAGCTTTCATCCTCGAAGAATTTCATCAGGTTCAGGGCCGCGCCCTTCACGCTGTCCTGCTCTGACATGATGACGACGGCCGCGGAGCCGATGAAGCAGCCGTATTTTTCCAGCGTGCCGAAATCGAGCGGGATGTTGTCCATCGAGGCCGGCAAAATGCCGCCCGACGCGCCGCCCGGAAGGTAAGCGTGGAAGGTGTGCCCATCTGCCATGCCGCCGCAGAACTCATCGATCAGTTCGCGCACGGTGACGCCTGCGGGCGCCAGCTTCATGCCGGGATTCTTCACGCGGCCTGAAACCGAATAGCTGCGCAGGCCATGACGGTCGTTGCGGCCGTGGCTCTTCCACCAGTCGGCGCCCTTCTCGACGATGTCGCGCACCCACCACAGCGTCTCGATGTTGTTGATCAGCGTCGGCAGGCCGAACAGGCCGACCTGGAACGGATAAGGCGGCTTGTGCCGGGGCAGGCCGCGCTTGCCCTCGATCGATTCGAGCAGCGAGGATTCCTCGCCGCAGATATAGGCGCCCGCCCCGCGGCGCATGTGCAGCACGGGACCGCCAGGCGGCAGTTTTGCAATCTCGCGTTCGAGGATTTCGCGCGAGGCCGGGTATTCGTCGCGCAAATAAATGTAGACGTCGGTGGCCTCGACAACATGGGCGCCGATCAGCATGCCCTCGATGAAGCGATGCGGATCGGTTTCGAGATAGAAGCGATCCTTGAAGGTGCCGGGCTCGCCCTCGTCGCCATTGATCGCCATCAGCCGTGGGCCGGGCTCGCCGAGCACCGCGCGCCATTTGCGCCCCGTCGGAAAGCCCGCGCCGCCGAGCCCGCGCAGCGAGGCGTCGTCGAGCGATTTCAGCAGATCTTCCTTCGTCATCGCGCCGGAGCGCAGACGGTTCAAAAGCTTGTAGCCGCCATCGGCGACATAGGCGTCGTAGTCGGTATATTTCGGCAGATGCGCATGGGTGTCGCCGGCCTTGGCGGCAGCGAGCACGTTCGCCACCGTGGCATGATCGACGAAGTGATGACCGACTTCGGCGGCGGGCGCAGTATCGCAGCGGCCGACGCAGGGCGCGCGCACCACGCGAATGCCGGGGCCGGCCCTGTCCTGCAATTCATGCAGCAGCTTTTCCGCGCCCATCATCGCGCAGGTCAGGGAATCGCAGACGCGGATGGTCAGCGGCGCGATGTCGGGCGCGCCTTCCTTCACCACGTCAAAATGCGCATAGAACGTCGCGGTCTCGAACACCTCCGCAAACGACAGCATCATCTCGTCGGCCAGCGCCGCGAGATGCGCCGCCGAGATCTGGTGATACTTGTCCTGGATCAGGTGCAGGTGCTCGATCAGGAGATCGCGGCGCCGCGGCCGGTCGCCGAGCAGGAGTTCGATCTCGTGGGCGGCGGTGGGGTCGACCTGACGGCCCTTCGGTGTCGCCTTGGCCCGCTTCCGTCCCGCGCCCGGATGTTCGAACGCCCGGACTTTTTGTAGGTCGTGTACGTCGTGATCCATCGAAACGTCTCGTTCCCTGACAATCTGGAAGAACTCTAGTTCGTGGCATGCCAGATGCCAAGAGATTTATCAGCTATTTAAGGCAACACAGGCCGCGAGCTTTCGATCCTGTCCCCGCCGGAGCGACTACGCTCTCTCCGCCTGCCTGCTGGGCCGATGAGAACGCCAATTTAGTCCAGAGATCAATAAAGCCGTCTCATGCTGCGATTGCGAATGCGCATTGATCTGGATTTTTGATAGCTCGATTTGAATTCGGCATTGAAAAAAGACGGATCGAGAACGGCGTCGCGGGTCGCTTGCCCGCGACGCCGTGAAAGGTCACAAGATCTTGACGGCGCTTTCCAGCGTCTTCCACACGCCCCAGGCCAGGGGGATGCCGACGAAGGCCCAGAACAGCGCGGCCTTGGCGTCGAGCCCGCCGAAGCCGATGCCATAGGAGCCTGACGGGCCCGAAGCCCCGGCGTTCGCCGTCGCGGCCTGCAGCTTGGCGACCTCGGCATCGCTCATGTGCCACTTCGCATCGACCGGCTTGATCAGATAGTTGCAGATCAGGCCCGCGATCAGCATCGCGCACAGGATGTACATCGTGGTGTTGTAGAGCTGGTCACGCGGAACGCCGGCCGCAAGCTGAAACTCGCGGATGTAGTTCACGACCACGGGACCGATGATGCCGGCCGTCGACCAGGCCGTCAGCAGACGGCCATGAATGGCGCCGACGAACTGCGTTCCGAACATGTCGGCGAGATAGGCCGGCACGGTGGCGAAGCCGCCGCCATACATCGACAGGATGATGCCGAAGCCGAGCACGAACAGCAGCTTCGAGCCCATCGCCGCGAAGGTCGGCGCCAGCGCGTAGAGCACGATGCCGAGGATGAAGAACGTGTAGTAAGTGTTCTTGCGTCCGATCTTGTCCGACAGCGAGGCCCAGAAGAAGCGGCCGCCGATATTGAACAGCGAGAGCAGTCCGGCGAAGCCGGCCGCGATGCCTGCAATCGTCGCCTTCTGCGTCGCGTCGAGCTGATTGAAGCCGACATCGGGCAATCCGATCAGCTTGCCGGCGAAGATTTCCTGCAGCATCGGCGAAGCCATGCCGATCACGCCGATGCCTGCCGACACGTTGAGGCAGAGCACCCACCAGATCAGCCAGAACTGCGGCGTCTTGTGCGCGTCCTTCAGATGAACGTGGTTCTGCGAGATCATCGCATTGGCCTTGGTCGGCGGCGTCCAGCCCTCGGGCCGCCAGCCCGCCGGCGGAATGCGATAGCGGAAGGCGCCGATCATCATGAACACGAAGTAGATCACGCCCATCGCAACGAAGGTTTCCCAGACGCCGACCGAGGTTGGGGTCTTGAAATAGTTCATCAGGAGATTGGCCAGCGGCGCGCCGATCATGGCGCCGCCGCCAAAGCCCATGATCGCCATGCCGGTAGCCATGCCGCGCCGGTCCGGGAACCATTTCACCAGCGTCGACACCGGCGAGATGTAGCCGAGGCCGAGACCGACGCCGCCGATCACGCCCGAGCCGAGCCACAGCAACCAAAGCTGATGCGTGTAGATGCCGATCGCGCCGAGGAAGAGCCCGCCGCACCAGCACATCGCCGAAACGAAGCCGGCCTTGCGGGGCCCGACGCGCTCGAGCCAGCCGCCCCACACTGCGGCGGCAATGCCGAGCAGCACGAAGAACAGCGTGTACATCCAGCCCATGCTGGCGACCTTCCAGTCGCAGGTGGTGGTGAAGAGCTCCTGCACCAGCGTCATGTCCTGGCAGGCCTTCGGCGCACTCAGCCCGATCGCGCGCGACAGCGGCAGCCAGAACACGCTGAAGCCATAGGCCATGCCGATGCAGAGATGGATGCAGAGCGCGGCCGGCGGCACCAGCCAGCGGTTGAAGCCGGCTGTCGCGATCGTTCGCTCCTTGTCGAGGAGCCCGAGCGCACCTGACGGTGCAAGCGTGGCATCGGCTGTACTCATAGAAAAACCTCCGGGTTCGTGGCCTTACCGGCACATCGTGGGAAAGTTGAAAGTGAGGGAGCCGCGAGGCGCGGACCGTATGCGCAGGGCCTGTGATGCGCATGCGACCGATCGGAGTGGGTGTCGAAGCAAAGTCGTTTGAAGTGCGGCGCAAGCGGGTCAGGAAAGCAGCAAGCAACCGAACGCGTTCGCGCAGTCGCCAACTTTGCGAGCGAACACTCGGTCATCGCACCCTCCCCACTCCACTCCCAGAGAAGGAAGACAGCAATCGACGTGCCAAATGGCGCGATACAGAAAATCAATCACTTAGCGGGAGGGCTCCCGCGTCGGCGGACAAAATGTCCGGACCTCCTCCGGACAAAATGTCCGGTCAGCTCGCTTCAGGAAGCCACACGCGGAATGTGCTGCCTGAGCCGATCTGGCTTTCGACGGTGATCTGGCCGCGCTGGCGCTTCACCAGCGTCTGGCTGATCGATAGGCCAAGGCCGGTGCCTTCGCGGCGCTTGGATGTGAAGAAGGGATCGAACACCCTCTCCATGATGTCCGCGCTCATGCCGATACCGGTGTCGGCCACTTCGATCGCAATGCCCGGGTTCCCATCGCGATCGGCGTCGAAGGAGCGGAGAGTTAACGTGCCGCCGTCGGGCATGGCGTGGATGGCGTTGACGATCAGGTTGATCACGACCTGCTGTAACTCCGTGCGGTTCATCAAGACCAGGCGGCTCGCCCGATCTTCCCGCACGACATTGATTTCGGTCTTGTTCAGGAGATGCTGGACCAGCGGCAGGCAATCCAGCACGACGCTTCCCGGCGCATGGCGCTCGACATAGCCGGCATATTCCTCCGGCCGGGCGAACTGGAGAAGTTTCATGACGATCTGGCTGATGCGATGGATCTGCTCATCCAGCAGCCGGAACTCGACCTTGGCCTTGTCGACGTCGGCACCGATCACGCTGCGGATGACGTCGAGATTGCCCTGCATCACCGCGATGGGATTATTGATTTCGTGCGCCACGCCCGCGGTGATCTCGCCGATGGCGGCGAGCTTTTCGGACATGATGAGCTGCTTGGTGGTCGCCTCCAGCTTCAGATTGGCATGCTCGAGGTCCCGCGTTCGCTCGCGGACCCGCGTGTTCAGCTCCTCGTTCCACTCGCGCAACTGGCGATCGCGCTCCTGAATCTGGTCCAGCAGCGTATCGAGATGAACAGCTACGCGGCCGATCTCATCGCCCGACGCCGGCAGTTTGGTACGGGCGGACAGGTTGCCGCTCTCGACTTCGCCGATCGTCGCCGTGACCCGTTCGAGCGGCATGAAAATCGATTGCGCCCAGCGCAGGAAAATCGGCACCGTTGCCCCCGTGATCACGATGAAGGCAAGCGCGATGATCAGCAGCGTCTCGAACTTCGCATCGTTGAACGGCTTCTGCAGAAATCCGACATAGAGCATGCCGACACGCTTGCCATAAGTGTCTACCAGCGGCTCGTAGGCCGAGATGTACCAGTCGTTGACGACGAAAGCGCTGTCCAGCCAGGTACGCCCTTCCCCCAGCACCGCCGAACGGACTGCCGCCGACACCCGCGTTCCGAGCGCGCGCCGTCCCTCGAACAGGCGGACATTGGTCGATATCCGCACGTCGTCGAGAAACAGCGTCGCCGTGCCCTGGCTGCCCTCGGGCAGGCTCGCTTCGCGATAGACAAGGTCGTTGATCGTATCGATGAACTCGAGATTCTGGTTCAGCAGAATCCCGCCGACCAGCGCGGCCGGCCCTCCTCCGGGCGCCGTTGCGCGGGCAGCAGCATGCACCACCATGCCGCTCGTTTCCGTACTGCGATCGGTCGGTACGGCGTTTGGCGTCGGCACGAGATCGAGACGCGCGCGCTCGGCCAGCGCGGGCGAGATCGCCGCGAGTTCGTCGTTGGTAAAGATGTCGATGCCCGTCGACGTGGATTCGCCTGACAATGCCGACCTGATGATCGGCCAGTCGGCTCTCGGCGCGCCCTTGAGCGGGGGTGACGAGGCGACGACCTTGCCAGCGGCGTCCATCAGATAGAGAAAGTCGAGGCCGATCTCTTTACGGGACTGCTCGAGCAAGTCCACCACAGCGGCGAGGGTTTCACGCTCTTCCACCTCGCGGAAGCGGAACGAGAGGCTGAGCCCGCGGATCTGAACACCTGTCTTTTCCAGAATGCGGGCGAGATATTGATGCGCGATGGTGAGATCGCCGTTCACCTTCGAAATCAGCGTGGCGTCAAATCTCGCATTCCAGCGATAGATGGCTACGCCAAGCAGAAGCGGCAGGATGACCAGCATCGGCAGCAGTGCAATGGCAAGCAGGCGGAAGCGGACGGATTGCCCGCGTACCGGCGCGTCGATGCTGCCTGCCCGGTCAGCCATTCCATAACGCGAGTTTGCGATCGATGGTCTTGCGCGAAATCCCGAGCCGCCGCGCCGCCTCCTCGCGGTTGCCGCCGGTCTCCTTCAGCACCGAAAGAATGTGCCGGCGCTCCAGATCCGCAAGACTGTCGGCAGCCGCGGACTGCCCATCGGCTCTCGGTCCGGCGAAATCGTCCGGGAACGCGCCGAGAATCAAGGTGCGCTCGATCAGGTTGCGCAACTCGCGCACATTGCCCGGCCAATCGTAACTCGCCAGTGCGGCGCGCACTGAGCTATCGATCGGAACCGGCGGCATGCCGAGCTGTATCGAGAGCTTGTTCATGAAAATGGTGGCGAGTTCCTGCACGTCATCGCCGCGATCCTTCAACAGCGGCAGATGAATCTGCATGACGTTGAGGCGGTAATACAGATCGGCACGGAAGCGCCCCCTCTCCACTTCCTTCTGCAGATCGGCATTGGTCGCAAAGATGAGGCGAAGGTCGACCGGCACTTCACGCTCGGAGCCGACGGGACGGACGCGGCGGTCCTCCAGCACGCGGAGCAACTTGCTCTGCATCGGCAGCGGCAGTTCGCCGATTTCATCGAGGAACAGCGTGCCGCCGTGGGCATAGAGGAACAGACCCTCGCGGCCGCTGTCCGCGCCGGTGAAAGCGCCCTTGATGTGTCCGAACAGCTCGCCCTCGATCATTTCAGGGGGAATCGCTGCGCAGTTCACCGGCACGAACGGCTTGTCGGCGCGGTCGGACAGAGAATGAATCGAGCGCGCGGCAACTTCCTTGCCGGTGCCGGATTCGCCGGTGAGCAGGATCGACGTCGGCAGGCGGGCAACACGGGCGATGGTTTCCCGCACGCTACGGGCCGCCGGCGATTCTCCGATCAGATTGTCACGCAGGAAGGTGCGGTCGGAGGATGCGCGCAGCGCATAGCGCAGAACATAATTCTCGCGCTGCAGCCTGACACGGTCGAGGCAGCGGGCCACAGCGTTCAGGATCTGGTTCGAGCGAAACGGTTTCAACACGAAATCGACCGCACCGGCGCGCAGCGCCTGGATCGCGGTGTCGAGATCGGCATAGGCGGTGATCAGGATGGCGTCGGCGAAGAAGCCGACGGCCCGTTGCTCCGCCAGCCAGTCGACGCCGTTCTTGCCCGGCATGATGTTGTCGAGGATGACGACGTCGAATCGATTTTTGTCGAGCTTGCGCGAGGCTTCGTCGGTGTCGGCGGCCTCTTCCACGTGCTTGCAGCGCGGCCCCAGCGTGCGCACCAGAAAATTGCGCATTCCGGGCTCGTCGTCGACGATCAGGATCGAGGCCTGCGCCAGCGCGCCGAACTCGGGGCCGCCAGCCGATTTGCCTGGCTTGGCCGCCGGTTCGTCCGCGGGGGATATCGCCGCACTCGCCTTCGATGTCGGGAGGTTCATGCCGGGAGTTGTAGGTCCGATTGTCGCACCCGGCAATCACGCGCCGTAGTGAAGTCGTCTAATTGACGCGTGCGGCCTTATCCTTCATGCATTCGTCTTTTCTATCGGCCCATTTGTTTTTTCTATCAGGAACACGATGCGGTCCTGGCTGCGCTCGGTTATTTCGACCTTGTCGCCGGTCTCGCGAATGAGATTCGGGATATCGATCACCGACAGTGGATCGGTGCAGAGCACTTCCAACCGGTCGCCCGGCGGCAGCGTCTTCAGTGCCTTGCGCGTCTTTAGCGCCGGCAGCGGGCATTTCAGTCCGGCGAGATCGAGTTTTGTCGTCGTCATGCGCCGACCATGGCGAAGGGGAACCGCATCGTCAACGGACATCAGTTGATGAGGCTTGCATAGGATAGGAACCCGACCGTCTGGCCGGGCGACACCTGCGTGACGTCTTCGCCAAGTTCGACGAGGCCATCGGTGTCTGCCAGCGATGACAACAGGCCCGCACCCTCTCGCGGAAACTTCACCGCATCCAGCCCGCCGTCGGTCGCCTGGCGCAAGCTGACGCGAACATACTCACGGCGTGAGATCTTCTTCTTGTAACTGAAGGCGGCGCGAACCGGCATCGGCAGAAGCGGCTCCGGCCGCGCGCCCGATAGCGCCAGAATGGTCGGCCGCACCACGTGAACGAAAGTGACAAAACTCGCCACCGGATTGCCCGGCAATCCGATGAAGGGGGTGCCGTTGATGATGCCCATCGCGACGGGCCGTCCCGGCTTGATCGCCATCCGCCACAGCACCAGCCGGCCGACGCTTTCGACGCTTGCCTTGACGTGATCCTCCTCGCCGGTCGAGACGCCGCCGGTTGTAAGGATCAAATCATGGCTGCCGGCGACCTCCTGCAGCGCGCGGGCCAGCGAAGCGCGATCGTCCCTGATGATGCCGAGATCGCTGACGTCGCAGCCGAGTCGCGACAACATCGCCATCAGCATGAAGCGGTTGGAGTCGAATAGTTGCGCCGCGGCGCGCGCTTCGCCGGGCGAAGCGATCTCGTTGCCCGTGGAGAACACGGCGACGCGCAGGCGCCTGACGACATCGAGCTCGGTCAGGCCGAACGCCGCGGCAAGCGCGACATCCTGCGGCCGCAGCCGCTGGCCGGGCTGCAAGGCCGCAAAGCCTGAAGGGATATCCTCGCCCGCGGGGCGTACATTGGCGCCAGACTTGAGGCCGGCAGGGAGAACGACCTTGTCGCCGTCGAGGCGGACGTCCTCTTGCATGAATACGGTATCGGCGCCTTCAGGCATCGGCGCGCCGGTGAAAATGCGCATCGCATGCCCCGGCTTGAGCGGTGCGGACGCGGAACTGCCCGCCTGAACGCGGCCGATAACGGGAAATGCCTGTTCGTCCTTCTGCGGCAGGTCGCGGCTCGAAATCGCATAGCCATCGACGGCCGAATTGGTGAAGGGCGGCAGCGGCAGCGGCGCCAAAATTTCGTGTGCAAGAATGCGGCCGTCGGCGCGGGCGAGCGCAACCGTCTCGATATCCACCACCGGCGTCACGCGCGTGGCAATGAGGCCGACGGCCTCATCGACCGACATCATCGGACCGCCGAAGGCAAAGCAATCGTCGGACAATTGCGCCATGTGCCTGATCAGCCCTCGCATTTCGCCAGCACGTCTTCGAGCGAGATCGCCGACCGCAACATCATCGCCACCACGGCCTCGATATCGTCGAGATGGGCAGTCGGCAGCATGGTTTCAACCGCCGTATCGGTCGCAATGCCGACAATGCCGGGATCGTCGGGGAACAGCAGCGGCTTGTCATTCGCGGCGCGATAAACCTCGATCTTGCGATGCGGCTCGCGCTTGAAGCCCTCGACGACAACGAGATCGACCGGCGACATCTTCGCGAGCAGTTCCGGCAGTCGCGGTTCATGCGCGCCGCGCAGCTCATGCATCAGGGCCCAGCGCCGGCCGGATGACACCAGAACTTCGGCCGCGCCGGCCTCGCGGTGCCGCCAGGAATCCTTGCCGGGCACGTCGACATCGAAGGCATGATGGGCGTGCTTGATCACGGATACGCGCAGCCCCAGTTTTGCGAATTGCGGAATCGCCCGGGTCAGCAAGGTGGTCTTGCCGGCACCGCTCCATCCCGCGAGGCCTATTACTTTCATTTCATACTCCGCGCCGGCAGTTCTTCGTAGATCGTCATGCCCGGGCTTGTCCCGGGCATCCACGTCTTGGCACTATCGCCGAAAGAAAGACGTGGATGGCCGGGACAAGCCCGGCCATGACGGAGTAAACCGTGACTTGCTAGCTCCGGTGCTTATATCAGCCTACAGATAATGTCATGCTACGCTGTACCCTATGATGAAGATGGAAAAAGCCCCCGCCCCCCTGATCGTGCCGAATCCTGAGGATCCGCGGCTGACGGAGCGCGTTGCCGGAACCGACCAGACGGGTGCTGCGGTCGAAATCCGGGTGCCGGTGGAGCGGCCGCTGACGCTGTACCTGAACGCGCAGGAGATCGTCACCATGATGACGATCGGCGACTATCCGGAGTATCTGGCGCTCGGCTACCTCCTGAACCAGAACATGCTGAAGTACGACGATGTCGTCACCGAGGTCGAATATCACGACGACCTGCAGGTGGTGGTGGTGCGCACCGAGCATCACACCAATTTTGAGGCCAAGCTGAAGAAGCGTACGCAGACTTCAGGCTGCGCACAGGGCACCGCATTCGGCGATCTCCTTGAAGCAGTGGAAAGCGTGGCGCTGCCGAAGGCCGAGTTGCGCACCTCATGGCTCTACGAGATGACGCGTACGATCAACACCATGCCCTCGCTCTATCTGGAAGCCGGCGCGATCCATGGCTGCGTGCTGTGCAAGGAAGGCACGCCCGTCTGCTACACCGAGGACGTCGGCCGCCACAACGCCGTCGACAAGATCGCGGGCTGGATCTATCGCCACGGCGTCGATCCCGCCGACAAAATCCTCTACACCACCGGCCGCCTGACCTCCGAGATGGTGATCAAGACGGTGCGGATGGGCATTCCCATTCTGGTCTCGCGCTCGGGCTTTACGGCGTGGGGTGTCGAACTGGCGCGGCAGGTCGGACTGACATTGGTTGGCCGCACGAGGGGCAAACGCTTCATCGTATTGTCGGGACAGGAGCGGATCGTGTTCGATCAGAACCTCGACTATGTCGAGGAGGAATCCGAGCGGCACAAGCGCAAGGGCGAAGAACGTGACGAGTAAGATTCCTGGCGTTCTGCTCGCCGGCGGGCTGGCGCGGCGGATGGGCGGCGGCGACAAGCCGATGCGCACGATCGCCGGTCGCACCATCCTCGATCGCGTGATCGCGCGGCTTGCGCCGCAATGCGACGGATTGATCCTCAATGCCAACGGCGATCCCGCCCGCTTTGCTGCGTTTGGGCTGCCCGTGATCGCCGACGGCGTCGCCGATTTCCCCGGCCCGCTTGCCGGCATCCTGGCCGCGCTTGACTGGATGGCGGCGAACCGGCCTGAAGTGGCTCTGGTGCTGAGCGCGGCCGCGGACTGTCCGTTCCTGCCGCGCGATCTGGGCTCGCGCCTGCATCAGGCGCTGATGGATGAAAATGCTCAGCTCGCGGTCGCCGCTTCCAGCGGCCAATCGCATCCGGTCATCGGGTTATGGAGCGTCGCCTTACGCGACGAGCTGCGCCATGCGCTTGTCGTCGAGGACATCAGGAAAATCGACCGCTGGACCGCGCGCTATAAGCTTGCCACTGTGGCCTGGCCGACCGAGCCGCTCGATCCCTTCTTCAATGCAAACACGGTGGATGACATCGCGGAAGCCGAACGGCTGGCGGCGCTGGACGCGGCCCCGGAGGCCTGAGAAGAACCAGGATTGCGGAATTCCCTCAGGGCGCCAACCAGATCACCGCGAATGCGATCAGGCCGCACAGGCCCCAGGCGGTGGCTAATTTCGGCAACCGACCGATGGCGACGAGGAACCACGCCGGCAGAAAGAATATTCCGAAGATCGCACTAAGCAGAAGAATAGCTATCAGATGAAAACCGCCGTCGCTGCCAGGGGACGGGTAGGTCGCATGGAAGGTATAGATCCAGAACAGAGTGCCGGCGGCGGCGACGAGAGCTGCGATCCTGCGGAAATTTAGATGGTGGGACAGCGTCATGACATCATTCGCGCGATCGACCGCATCGCCTGACGCCGTGTCGCTTTCCTTTCCACCCGCTTGGTCGCGGCCGGCACCTGTCAGGTTCACGCGGCGCGACCTGCGGCGCGCCACGGTGGCGGGAGCGGCGTCCTGCCGAACTGAACCCGATCACGGACGTTTACGACTACCGTCCATGTCCCGCAGGCTCGAGAGTTGCCGATGAGCGAGATCGTCTGGGGTCTTTTGGCCTTTTTCGTCAGGGCGATCGATTTCGTCCTGGATATCGCGCTGCTCGTTTCTCGGATGCGCGAGCTTGCCAGAATGTGGACGGGTAGCGACAAGGTCGTCGAGGTGCCGGCGACTGTGAAAATCCTGACGCCGTCGGCACAGCGCGCGCTGGCCGAGGCCGAACAGCGTAACCACTTCCTTTACCTGCCTCGCAAGCAACACCGGGCTCTATGTATTGATGAAATCGGTCGTGATTTCAGGTTCGTATTAAATACGATTTAATGTACTCGCCGATACATTAGCCGCGACGGATTTAACGCGGAGCCGTGGCAATGTTCGGACGCAGGACGACTTTCGGCACGAACCAGCAAAGCTTTGCCGAATTCAAGGAGACGATGCGTCCGGCGCCGGACGCGGACGGTGTGACCCGCGTTTTCCCCAAAGAACTCTGGGACGATCCAAAGATCGGCAAATTTCTGCGGGAAGTCGGCTTTGCACCGGATGATGCGCGCAACATTCTGCCGACGGCAGATGACTATATCGCTCTCTTCGCCGCGGCCAAGCAGCGGCTGGATCAACGCACCGAGGCTTTCAACCGCGACATGACCACGCGCTACGGCTACTGCCGCGCCGTGCCTTTTCTGGTCATCGACCACACTATCTGGGACGGCGAACATGGTGCGTTTCTGTATGCCCAGATGAACCTGATCGGATACGATGACTGGAACGTGCTCATGCTGGCCGCGGATGTCCGCACCAAGGAGGCCTGTGAATTGGCAGGCCATCCCGGCACGGTGCCGGCGGTTACGGAAGTCATGACCAGGCGCGTGATCGAATGGAAGCGGCGCCATGATGCCGCGCTGGAAGCATTCGGAATTACCGCGACCGGCGGCCGCGGCATCACACGCGAGCGATACGAAGCCGAACAGGACGCCTTGCGCCGGGAGATTGTCGACAATGTCGGCTGGATGAAGCCACGGATCATCAGCGAGTTGTTGCGCGTTCAAGCCTAACGAGAACTTACGCCGCCAGCGGCACCGTCCAGGCGTTGTAGCCATACACCCAGTCGGTATCGGTCTTTCCGCTGAGCCAGGTGTTGGCACGCGAGGTCGCTTGAATACGTTCCGTCCGCGCCTTGCGCGTCGCCTCGAAGCGGCGAAACGCCTTCGCGACGCCTTCCCGCTCCACTCCGTCAAGGCAGCGCGACAATACCGCCGCATCCTCGATCGCCATCGCCGCGCCCTGCGCCATGTAGGGCGTCATCGGATGGCAGGCGTCGCCGAGCAGCGTGACGTTGCGATCCGTCCATCGCTCCAGCGAATGGCGATCGACGATCGCCCATTTGTGGACGTCGGGACACGCCGCCAGCACCTTCTCGACCTGACTATGGAAGCCGACGAAGGCCTTTCGCAATTCCCTGACATCGCCCTTCGCCGACCATGACTCGATCCGGAAATCCGGCTCCGGCTGGCTGGTGACGAGGTAGATCTCGCTGCGGTCCGGCTTGACGTAATAGATCACGATATGACGGTCCTCGCCCCACCATTTGGTGCAGTCGTCGATTTTTGCACCGCCGAGCAGCGCGGCGGGATAGGTCGTGCGATAGGCGATCCGCCCGGTAAAGCTGACCGGCGACGCGCCGAACAGAATGTCCCTCACCAGCGAATGAATGCCGTCGGCGCCGATCACGGCATCGGCCGTCACGGTTTCGCCGTTGGCAAAGGCGAGCCGCACGCCCTCGCCGGTCTCATCAAGGCCGACCAGCTTGTGATTGAGCTTGACGCATCGATCGGGAACGGCGCTGGCGAGCGCCGCATGCAGATCGCCGCGATGCGCCAGCAGATAGGGCACGCCGAATTTCTGCTCGGCGCTCTCGCCAAAAATCATGTCGAACTTGACGTCGCCGGTGCGCCAGTCGCGATTGTTCCAGGAGCGCGGATAGAAGGATTGCGCGCGCAGCCGTGCTTCAAGTCCAAGCCCGCGCAGCACCTTCATGGCGTTGCAGCCGATCTGGATGCCGGCCCCGATCCGCGCGAATTGCGTGGCCTGCTCGTACACGGTGACGTCGATGCCGACCCGCCGCAGCGCCGCGGCGGTCGCGAGCCCGCCCATGCCGGCGCCGACAATCGCAATCGATAGCGGTGTTGCCATTTCCATCCCTGCCCCGAGCCGCTTCTGTTGGCGGCTTCTTATACTTCGCGAGCGCGTCAGGCCGGCCGGAAACCCGCCTGCTGCAGCGCCGTGCGGGCTGCCTCCGACGCCAGCGCATCGAGAAACGCCTGCACGGCCGGCCTCTGCTTGCGCGCCGCCACCAGCGCGAAGTCATAATGCTCTTCGGCAAAGGGAATGAAACCCAGGTTTGATGCATGCGCGACCGGCGCAATGGTCATGCCCCAGTCGGCGCGGTGCTGCGCGACGGCTGCCGCCACCGCATTGTGCGAGCGCGGCTGATTCCAGTAGCCGTCGGGGCGCGCGCCGCTGAGCAGCCGGTCGATCAGGATGCGCGTACCGGCGCCCTGGTTGCGGTTGACCATGATGCAGGCGGAGTCGGCGAGTGCCGCGCGCACCGCCTCCTCGGCGCTCAAGCCTTCGAAACGCCGGTCGCCCCTGCGAAACACGATGCCCTGCATGCGACGCCAGCCGGGCACCAGTTCCAAACCCTCGGCAAGATAGGGCGTGTTGTAGGTTTCGCTCTTCTCGTCGAACAAATGGATCGGCGCAAAATCGCACTCGCCGCGCTTGGCGGCCGCGAGCCCGCCGAGGCTGCCGACGGCGATCGAGCGCACGACGAGTCCGGCATGCGCCAGCGGCGCGGTGACGAGGTCGAGCCCGGTACAATGGCTGCCGACGATGACGAGATCCGGCACCCTCACATGCGGCGTGAACAGCGTCACCTCAGCCTCGCTGCCCGCCGGCATCTGGTCCGCGAGCGCATCGATCTTTAGAAAACCGTCGGCCTGCGCGAACGAGGTGATGGCGCCGGAACCCTTGCCCGTAGGATACGCAATCAGCCCGTCCGCCCCTTCGACCAGCGACACCATGACGAATTCGGTGCGGCCGAGTTCGGATGCGATCCGCACCGGCATGCGCGCATTGACCTTGGCGTCCGAACGCGGCGGCAGGCCGGCCATTCGCCGCAGCACCGGCACGATCATGTCGTGGAAAGTGAACATCGCCGAGGTCGGAAAGCCCGGAAGAATGACCACCGGCTTGCCGTCGCATACCGCCAGGCACAGCGGCTTGCCGGGCTTCAGCGCCACGCCATGGGCGATGATGCCGGGCTTGCCGAGGCGGCCAATGATGCGGTGGGAGACATCGCCCGCGCCTTTCGAAGTGCCGCCTGACAGCACCAGCATGTCGCTGCTTGCGAGCGCCTCGCGCATCGCGGCTTCGAGTTGGGCTTCGTCGTCGGGGATCGCGCCGAAAAAGCGAGCCTCGCCACCGTTCTCCGAGATCGCGGCCGTCACAATCGCGCCGTTGGTGTCGTAGATCGCAGCTGGCCGCAGGGGTTGGCCGGGCTGCACCAGTTCGTCACCGGTCGAGATGATGGCGACGCGCAGTCTGCGCGCGACGGCCACATTCGCGATTCCGCAGGCCGCCAGCATGCCGATCTCGCGCGAGCCGATGACAGTGCCGGCGCGCAGCAGAACCTCACCGCGGGCGATATCGGAACCGGCATAGGACACGAACTGTCCGGGCGAAGCGGCGCGGCGGATTTCGATCACGCGATGTCCCATTGGCTGCGTATGCTCGACCATGACGACGGCGTCGGCGCCGCGCGGCACCTGACCGCCGGTCGCGATCGGCGTGGCTGTTCCGGACAAGACCGGCCGTGTCGGCGCAGTGCCGCAGGCGATCACCTCATCGTTCAGCATCACGCGCACCGGTGAAGCCTCACCGGCGGAAGCGAGATCGGCGGAACGCACCGCAAAGCCGTCGACGTTGGAGCGATCGAACGGCGGCACGTCGACCGGCGCCGTCACGTCTTCGGCAAGCGCGCAGCCGAGCGCGTCGGCGAGCGGATGTTTCTCTCCCGGCACCGGACGCGGGAACAAGGCGGCTTCGAAACGCGCCAGCGCATCCTCACGCGACAGGATCGTCAGGAACTGATCCTGCTCGTTATTGTCGCGATCTCTCGGCGAGGACGTATTGGTCATGCCTGAACTCATTTCACTCCCGCAACATATAGGCATCGACTGGGCTGCCTGCCGCAAATCCTTCCGAGCCGCCTGATACTACGAGCCAGGCTTCGGCGCGGGCGATCGCATCCAGCGACAATTCGCCCACCGCTAGCGCGGCCCACATATCCCGCTTCCGCTGCAGCAACACGATTTCGGCTATACCGACGCTGGATGCAATCTTGCGCGCCAGCGGCAAATTGACTGTCTTGCGCGGGCGGCGGCCCGAGAGGCGATCGAGCACGGGAAGCGCCAGCGTCCACCATGCGGCTAGCGCCTGATCCGGCGCGCCCGGCAGCACGATGACGGGCGTATTGCCGACGCGCCCGACGGCCGACGTGCGGCCGGGCTGCAGCGCAATGCCGTGCGCAAGGACTTCGCCACGCGCACCCAATGCGGTCACCGCCGCATCGGTGCGGCCGACGCCGGAGCCGCCGACGATCAGGAGCAGATCGCATGCGCCGTCATCCAGTGCCGCCGCAATTGATCCGGCATCGCGCCCTGCGGCAGTGGAAGAGACGATCTCGGTGCCGATAGCTCGCGCGCTCTCGATGATCAGGTCCGCCGTCACACTGCGACCGGGAACATTGACGATGCGCAGCCGCGGACGGCGGACCTTCAAGCGCTTCAGGCCGGCAGCGCGCGCGATCAGGAGATGGCGCGGCAACACACGCCGCCCGGCTTCCACGACAAAACTGCCCGCGGCGATATCGCCGCCGGCCCGGCGGACGCCCTGCCCCGGGATCGCCTCCTGCAGCACCTGCGGCAGCGGACCGGACACATCGACGGAAGTGGAATCGAGTACGCAGTCGCAAGCCTCCGGGATCGCATCGCCGGCCTCGACCCAGATCGGCGGCGTCGACAACGGCAACGGCGAATAGGAGGATGCGCCGACGAGATCGCGCGCAAAAAATGCGTAGCCGTCCACCGCCGCGACGTCGCGGGGCGGATAAGCCTGAAGCGGCGGCATCTCGGCGGCAATGCAACGCAGCGCTTCGACAAGCGTTAGTTCTGCCGGCGCGACGGGCCCTACGCTCTGCAGGAGGGCGTCGAGCGCCTTATCGAGCGGCGTAAGGGAGGTCGGCAGGCGCTGCGGCGTGGTCATGGTTCGCCCTATGCCCTGAATCGCGCCGAAAGGAAACAGAACCAGATACCGCTCAGGGGGCGAACCGCTCCATTCGGCCACATTGACGCGGGGGCAAAATAGTTGCAATTGAGACCAATTGGCGGGACAACCGCCCGAAAAACACCAACGGCCAACGCGCCGATTCCAGGGAGAAGACAGGGATGTTCGCCAGGAACCTATCCAGGCTTACCGTGCTTGCGGCCGCGATGCTGGCATCGACCGCGACGCTCGCACAAATTTCAGACGATGTGGTCAAGATCGGCGTCCTCACCGACATGAACGGCCCGGCGGCGACGCCGACCGGCCAGGGCTCGGTCACGTCAGCGCAAATGGCGATCGACGATTTCGGCGGCAAGGTGCTGGGCAAGCCGATCAGCATCATCGTCGGCGACCACCAGCTCAAGCCTGACATCGGCGGCGGCATCGCCCGGCGCTGGTACGACGTCGATCAGGTCGATCTGATCGTCGACGTGCCGGTATCCGCGGTGGGGCTTGCGGTGCAAGGCATCGCCAATGAGAAGAAGAAGCTGTTCATCACGCATTCGACCCTCACCGCGGACTTCCACGGCAAATCCTGTTCGCCCTATGCGATGCAGTGGGTGATCGACACCCGTTCGCTCGCGGTCGGCACCGCGCAGGCGGTGGTGAAGCGCGGCGGCGATAGCTGGTTCTTCATCACCGACGACTATGCGTTCGGCCATTCGCTGGAGCGCGACGCTTCCAGCGTCGTCACCGCCAATGGCGGCAAGGTGCTGGGCTCGGTGCGCCCGCCGCTCGCCACGCCTGATTTGTCATCCTTCGTGCTTCAGGCGCAGGCGTCCAAGGCCAAGATCATCGGCATCGCGGCCGGCCCGCCGAACAACATGAACGAGATCAAGACCGCCGCGGAGTTCGGCGTGCTCAAGGGCGGTCAGCAGATGGCGGCATTGCTCGCGCTGATCACCGACATCCATTCGCTTGGGTTACCGGCAGCGCAAGGCCTGTTGCTGACAACATCGTTCTACTGGGACATGGACGACAAGACCCGCGAATGGTCAAAACGCTATTTCGCCAAGATGAACCGGATGCCGACGATGTGGCAGGCCGGCGTTTATTCGTCGGTCACGAGCTATCTCAACGCCATCAAGGAGACCGGCACCGACGAGCCGCTGAAGGTCGCGGCGAAGATGCGCGAAAAGCCGATCGAGGATTTTTTCTCCCGCAACGGCAAACTGCGCGAGGACAATCTGATGGTGCACGACCTGTGGCTGGTGCAGGTCAAGAAGCCCGAGGAATCGAAATATCCGTGGGACTATTATCAGATCCTCGCCAAGATCCCGGGCGACGAAGCGTTCGGCCCGCCGGACCCGGCGTGCGCGATGGCGAAGAAATAGGACGCGAGTGGTGAGTGGCGAAAGCGAACCATTCGCTATTCGCCACTCGCTATTCGCCTATTTCACTATTCCTGCTTCCCTAAAATACTTCATCACCCCGGGATGGATCAGCGCCGCATTCGGTGCGGCGGCAACGGTGTTCGCGGCCGTGGTCTCGCAGGCCTGCGGCAGCTTCTTGCACAGCGCCGCCTCCTGCGCATGCAGCGTGCGCGCGAGGCGGTAAGCAACGTCATCAGGCAGGCTTTCGCGGGCGAGCACAAAACTCCATGAGCCGATGGAATCGATCGCTGCCGTCTGGTTTGGATAGCTGTTGGCCGGGACCGTCAATGGCTTGAGGAAGGTGTGCTTGGCGCGGACGCGCGCGATCTCGGCCGCGTCCGGCGCGATGAACCGGGCGCCACCGGGCGCCTGCGCCATCGCGGCAAAACCCGGCCAGCCGATGCCGGCGCCCCACAGAGCGGCGGCGCGCCCGTCCTGCACCATGGCCGGACCGTCGCCGGCACGGTCGAGATAGATCGACTTGAAGTCCTCGTCCTGCTTCAGCCCGATGCCGTCGAGGATGTAACGCGACAGGATCGGCAGGCCCGAGCCCCTGGCGCCGAAGGCGACCGGCTGGCCGACCAGATCCTTGATCGTCTTGTAGGGGCTGTCCGCCCGCACCACGAACATGCCGGGGCTGGAATACATCGCGGTCAGGATTTTCAGCTTTGTCGCTGGCCGGCCGATGCCCATGAAGGCCTCGTAGGCGGGCTCTCCCGCGATCAGCGCGATGTCGAGCTGGTCGGATTCCAGCAGCGGAATGTTCTCGTTGGAGCCCTTGGTGTTGCGCGGCTCGATCGAGAGCGCCGGATCGGCGGCGTTCATGACTTCCGCGAACGCATTGCCATAAACAGGGAAGCCACCACCCGGCGTCGCGGTCCCCAGGCTGATTGTGGTTTTGGTAATGGCCTTGCCTCCCTCCTGCGCCGCGGCGGCGCCGGCGAACAGGAGCAGGCCGGCCCAGACGATCCCAGCGAATTTCATTTCTAGCCTCAAGCGTTCGGTGACGAATGATGCAATGGAGGTTGTAGGCAAGCGCGGGGCCCGATGAAAGCCTGTTCTTGGCTCCCAACCCGGCATTGCCGTATCGCTGTCATGCCTGTAAACGATGGCGGCACCGTTGCCGGCCGCCCTTCCCGCGGCCGCTCCGCGGCGGGGCCTGTAGCTCAATGGTTAGAGCCGGCCGCTCATAACGGTCTGGTTGCAGGTTCGAGTCCTGCCGGGCCCACCAGTAAATCAAGGACTTAGCTGTTTTTCATTTCACGGCCAGTTGGCCACCGCACCAGAAATGCCTCACTTCGTTGCGCCGAGCGCCTGCTTCAGCTGTTCTCAAGCTACTTCTTTGGCTTCGATCTGACTACGATCTCTCAATGTGATCGTAGATTCGGCGGCAATTTCGGAATCGGAGCTTAAGGGGGGTTGCATTCCTGTGGTCGGAATAGCCTTTCGACGGTCGAGAACCTGCAAGCGGAACGTGCACATCGGCGATGTCCACAAGGCGGATGCGCATGATAACGCGTAGCGCTCAAACTGGCAGCGTAGGCTAAACACAGGTACTTATCGGATTGGCTACGTCCGTGTCGGCAAGATCTGGACGCGGCCCACGCTGTTCAACAAAATGACCGAACCCAACTAGATGTCACGGCCTCATCGACCATTTGGGACGTTGAGCAATCTACTGTAGGACGTCAGGCCAGCCCGACCGGCCCCCGGCCTCAATCCCTGGGCTGTTGGGCTCGTTCGTGCACCATGTTGGCAAGAACATCTGCACCCGCCTTGGCGTGGTCGGGTTCGCACCACTCGAACTCGCTATGCGAAATACCGTCGCGGCATGGCACGAAGATCAGCGCTGTCGGACATACCACATGCATGTTGAGCGCATCATGTGCGGTCCATGTCGGCAGCCGCATTGACGTGTAGCCGAGTTGCCTGGAGACCTTTTCAGTCATCTCGACGAGTTCGTTCGGAAATTCGAAGCGGTGACGCTGCGGATTGCGCGAGAATGACACGCTTAATCGATGCTCTCGCCCAACCATCTCCAACTGTTCGATGCCGTCGAGAATGCCGTCGCGCCCGCCCGCTTCTGCGTGCACCGTCAAGAACTGAACGACTGCCTTGTGCGGGATATTGATGCGATTGTTTGGCCAGATATCGATGACCGTCGCACTGGCCATCCCATGCGGCTCCTGGGCCATGCCGACTTGTTCGATTTCCTGCACTATTTTCGCGGCGCCGACCAGGGCATTGCGTCGTTTCGACATTCGGGTGGTCTGAGAGTGGCCGTTCTCGCCGAGAATCTCGATGATGCCGCCGCCCTGGTAGGAGGTGTGCGTCACCGCACCGATCTGGACGCCGGCGGCCTCGAGAACCGGCCCTTGCTCAATATGCAATTCGATGTAGCTGTCTACGGGACGACGTCCTACCTCCGCCTCGCCCGCATATCCGATGCGCTTGAGCTCGTCGCCCATGAAGATGCCGGCTCGGTCGCGGGTGGCGAGCAGAGCCTCCAGCGTAGTTCGGCCGGCAAACAGGTTCGAGCCGACGACCCCCGGTGGAAAACGCGCCCCCTCCTGATTCGTCCAGTTCACAACCTCGATGGGACGGCGCGTCCGAATGCCGGCACGGTCGAGGGTCCGCACGACTTCCAAACCGGCCAATACCCCCAAGACGCCGTCGAACTTCCCGCCGGGCGCCTGAGTGTCGAGGTGACTGCCCACCATGACCGGCGGGCAGGTTGTCATCCATGCCGCTCCGACGTGCGAAGATATTACCGATCTTGTCGATCGTGACAGTCATGCCCCGCCTCTTTCACCCAATGGACGAACAGATTGCGTCCATCACGATCGGCATCCGACAGGGCCGTTCGATACGACCCGCCGTTCGCGGTCGCGCCGATAGCCGCCATTGTCATCAGATCCGACCACAGGCGCTCGCCGTCCACTCTGATCATCTCTTGCTTCCCGTATTTGCAGCTTTCTCGATTGCGATGCGCAGGCGCGGCGCCGCACTACTGCGCGGCGAAAGTCTTCGTCGTTTCCTGTTGAAGATGGACGTGTTCGTTCAAGCTATGAATCCGCTCGCCGGTCTCTCGACCGTCCCATCCAAACCTATGCCATTCAACATTTTGGTCAAGCGACCAAATTTAGTCAAGCGACCAATTTTGAGGCAAGTTGCTGACATGCAGCCAGGATGCATTTGACAGCCCAACGCACTTCGCAGAAACATCGGATACATGAGAAAGCTGAGGACGAAGAGCGACGTAACGCGGGCCCAAATCATCCAGGGCGCGCTGCAAGCTCTCGAGAAGACCGGCGTTATCGGAACCACCACCAGGGGCATTGCCGCCGAGGCAAATGTTCAGCTTGCGACGCTGCATTATCATTTCGAAAGCAAGAGCACGTTGCTCGTCGCTGTGCTGGAGGCGCTGATCGACGAGATCGCCGAGCGACTGCGGGAAGATCGCGCTGGCACCGAGCCCGATCTCGACGAGCGCATCGAGATTCTCATTCGCGGCACCTGGCGATCCATCATGCAGTCGCGCGCTCGCCAGATCGTACAGTACGAGCTGACGCTGTACGCTTTGCGTGAGGGGGCCCAATGGCTCGCTGATCAGCAATACGAGGCCTACCTGCGGCTTTACCGGGATCAACTAACCAGCAAATCCGAAAAGCCGGAACTTTCGACCGCTGGCTGTACCTCGCTGGCACGCTTCATACTCGCGGGCATTGACGGCCTGATTCTTCAGGAATTGGTGAAACCAAGCCGCACGCGGTCCAATCAGGTGATCGAGGCGCTCATATTTGGGGCGAAGCAATATTCGCAGCAACTGCGGCAGGAAGCATTGTTGGCCATTCGCTAGCTCCATGGGCCCGACCCATCGCGCATGGTACGGTTTGAGTGAATGGAACTCGATCACCGGAGATGCAATGCCGAGCACGCAATTTCGAACGCGACGCTTGTACTGTAATTGGTTTCAACCGCAATTCGCCACACTGGCTGGCACCGCTACCATGGGGCGAACCAGCGTGGAAAATCCTGGGTACAAAATCGCAGATTTGCGCGCCGGAGCGGCGCGGTATCAGCCCAAGCTTCGAATGCGTTCGATGCAATCTCGACTGCGCAGCCGACATCAGTCTTACTTGCCAGAGACAACACCCCGGTTTGTTCGCCAGTCGCGGGATTGAACACGGCCTGCGTGCGCGAACCTTTGCTGGTAAAGTGTCGACCCCCGACATGATGACCAATAAATCTCACCACTTTGTCTCCCTGATCGAGCTTCGGACGCTTACGAGATGCGCCGCAACAAACTGGACTGCCGGTCCGATCTAGCTCGCCAGCCAAATCGAAAGCATTGCTCCAAGATTCACTGCAAGTCCGACGGCAGCCAGAACGCGCATGCCGCATTCGGTGAGAGCCGGCAGGTCGGAGTCCTGTGGTTGCCAGAGCGGATGCATTGCCCGATTGCCTTCACAGGATCCGCCAATGCCGGTAGGTTGAACTCACTTGACCAGGTAGCAGCCGCCTTCGTTGAGCGGACGAAACGCACGATCTGCCTCTACATTTCCGACCGCTTTATAGTAGTCCCAAGCTCCCCTTGATTCGCTGCGGGATTTCACTTGGTACAACGTTATGGGATAGAGAACCCGGCCGTCGACGCGAATCGAGCCGGCATTGCCGAAATAGTCGACTGGAGCCTTTCGCATCTCCGCCGCGACCACATCCGCATCTACTGAGTCAGCGCTCTTCACTGCTTTCAGATAGTGCGTGATGGACGCATAGACAGATGCTTGCTCCTTCGTCGGCATTCGCTTGGTTTTTTCGAAATAGCGCTTCGACCAGGTCCTAGCTACGTCGTTCTGATCCCAATAGAACCCTTCGGAAAGCAGCAATCCGTTCGTCGCGTCCAGGCCCAAACTGTGGACGTCCGTCAGATACACAAGAAATCCGACCAGCTTCTGTCCGCTGTCGGTGATGCCAAACTCCTTGGCTTGCTTGATCGAATTGATCAAATCGGCCCCGCCGTTCAGAAGTCCGATGACTTGAGCCTTGGAGCTCTGCGCTTGCAGAAGGAAGGAGCTCAAGTCGGAAGTATTGATTGGATGTCGCGCTACTCCAACCACCGATCCGCCGGCTTCGGTTATGAATGCCGTGACGTCCCGTTCCAACGCATGGCCGAACGCATAATCGGCTTCTACGAAGAACCAGGTCTTGCCTCCATTCTTTACGGTGTTTTGTGCGGAGGCCTTCGAATAGGCATAGGTGTCGTCCTGCCACGCCGTGCTATAGGGTGAACAGGCCTTCCCGGAAAGATCCGATGTCGATCCCTGCATCAGCGTGATGCGACGAGCCCGTCGGCCGACCTCTTGCACTGCCAAGGCAACAGACGAGACCGGCACGTCGGCGATGGCATCGACACCGTCGACGTCGAACCAACGACGTGCTGTTGCCGATCCGACGTCGGCCTTGTTCTGGTGGTCGGCAGACATGATCTGCACGGGCACACCATTGATAGCTCCTCCGAGATCATCGACAGCCATCTGGGCAGCGACCACAGAGCCCGGACCACCCAAGTCGGCATAGGGGCCACTCATATCGTTAAGGATCCCGATCTTGACGACATTCTTCTCGATCTTGGCGTCGCAGGGCACGATAGTGGAAAGCCCCAGCAAAGCCACAACGCTCATACCGACACAGTACCGAATGATCATGGGTGATGCCTCATCGTTGGTGAAAACGCCCCGTCGATCTCATCGGACGATGCTTCGATCGATCATCGCGGAGGTGTCTTCCGCCATGACCAGACCTTGCTCACAATCGTCCCGAACGTGCCTGGGATCGCGATCCCGTGGATCGCCATATCCGCCTCCGCCGGCGGTCTCGATTACGAGACGATCGCCCCGTTGAAGCTCCGTGTTGCCTTTCGACGGAAGCGTGATCTGCTCGCCATCGCGTTCAACGACAAACCGGGATTTCGCGCCGGACTTGCCGCCGAACAATCCCCATGGCGGTATCTTGAAACGATCGGAGTAGGAATTGAACGTTACGCCATCATCCATGATGCGATATACCCGTCGCGCACCCAGGCCTCCGCGACGCTTCCCCGCACCGGCCGAGCCGCGGCGCAGCGCGTACTCCTCCACACGCATGAAGGGGTAATCGGCCTCGAGCGACTCGACAGGTACGTTCGAGCAATTTCCCACGTAGCCATCGACGACGTCCGCGCCGTCCGAGCCGGCCGAGGCGCCCCACCCTCCACCGACGACCTCCATGTAGACACGGTATCGATCGGAGCCCATATGACCCATGCCGATCGCGTTCGTCGTATCGTGACCGGACGTCAGTACCTGGTCCGGAACCACTTCAGACATCGCGAGCATGATCGAATTGTAGACCCGATGGCATGCGTTGTTGCGGGCCCTTACCGCCAGGGGCTGGCTAGGATTGAGAAACGATCCATAAGGTACTTTCACGCAACGGATCGGCCGATAGAGACCGTCATTCACCGGAATGCGCCCTCCCCCCAGCAAGATCGCAATTGCTCCATAGGCCGCCGATACTGTCGATGCGTGCGGTGAATTGATCATTCCCTTCGTTTGCGGGGAGCTGCCGTCGAAATCGATTTCGATCTCGTCGCCATCGATGGTAATTTTGACGGCAACCCGTAATGGATCCGCTGTGAATCCGTTGTCGTCGACAAAATCTTCAGCGCGATAAACCCCGTCAGGAATTGCGCGCACGGCGTCGCGGGCGAGCCGCTCGGAATAATCCTGAAGATCGCGCGCCGCAGCCAGCACCGTCTCCTCGCCGAATCGATCGAGCATCTCTATGAAGCGAGCCTGACCAGTCCGATTGGCGGCCAGCTGTGCATAGATATCGCCCATAACGTCGTCGGGCGGGCGGACGTTGATTCTGATGAATTGTTCCAGAAGGCCGTCGCCGAGATCGCGATCCACGTCGAACCGGCATAGCGGGATACGCAGGCCTTCCGAGAACACGTCGGTGGCGCTCGCGTTGGGGCCGGCCGCGCCGCCTCCGACATCGATATGATGGCCGAGCGATGCGCTAAACGCCAGCAACTTGTCACGATAGAAAACCGGTGTGAATAGAACGATATCGTTGAGATGCTGGGCACCGTGATAGGGATCGTTCGTAATCAGACCTTCGTTTGGCTTGATGGTCGAGAGATCGAACTTCGCGGCAAAAGCCTCAAATACCTTGCCGAAGGAGTTCATGTGGATCGGGCAAAACTGTGCCTGGGCGATGATGCGGCCATTGCGATCGAGAAAGGATGTCGAACAGTCCCTGGCTTCGCGGATGATGGTTGAATAGGCCGATCGCACTAGCTTCTCGCCCATTTCCTGCGCCATGCCGTGCAGCCCGTGGCTGATGATGTTGAAGGTCGCTTGATTGAGATTCGTGCGCATGACCTAGGATTCCGGCGTGAGAATGAGCGCGCCGGTCTTGTCGACGGTGAGTATCCATCCCGGCGGTACGAACGTTGTTGCTGTCGGCTCCTCGATCACTGCGGCGCCCTTGACGACCGAGCCCGGGGCCAAACTGCCGCGCCAGGCGAATCGACACGCGACTTTTCCGCCTCCGAAGGTGATCTGCCCCTTCTCGATTTCTGCCTCGCTTTTCTCTTCGCTCATCTGGGTCAACGAGTTCAGCACCGTTGAAGGCGTCGGCACGTGCGCGGTCAGACGGAATGTCACGATTTCGATCGGCGCGGCGCGGGAAGTCGAGCCGTAGCGGGCTTGGTGAGCGGCGCCGAACACTTCGCGAAGGTAAGTGACGCCTTCGTGATCGAGGCGATTCAGGTCGATCGTCGTCAACAGCTCGAAGCCCTGCCCCTGATAACGCATTTCGAGCGCGTATTCGTAGACGATATCTTCTGCCGCATAGCCGTATTTGACGAACTCCGACTCCGGCTCGCGGTGCATTTGGCGGAATGTGCTTGCGATTGTCCGGGGGCTTTCGCCATCCACGGGCAAGAATCGGGTCTCGCGGTAGATTCGCTTGACGTCGGCGACGAGGAGACCCAGTGCGGAGAACAAGCCGGGATAAGGTGGAATCACGACGCGGCGTATCTTTAGTTCGGAAGCAGCGAGCGCGCTGATCATCGGCCCCATGCCCCCGTAGCCGTAGAGCGAATAATCCCTTGGGTCGTGGCCGCGCTGAACCGAAACGAGGCGAATTCCCTGGCTGATATGCGCGGTGCCGATTTCGACCATCGCCTGGGCCATTTCGTCGACGGTCTGGCCGAGCGGTTCAGCAAGCGTCTTCAGCGCCTGGTCGGATTTTTCCGGATGCAATGTCATCCTGCCGCCGAGAAAACGGTGCGGCCGGATCCATCCAAGGCGCACCAGCGCGTCGGTCAAGGCAGGAGCGCTGCCGCCGTGTCCGTAGCAGGCAGGGCCCGGCTTTGCGCCCGCCGAGCGGGGCCCGACCTGCAGCATTCCGCCTTCGTCGATCCACCCGATGCTGCCACCGCCTGCGCCTATGTTTGCGATGTCGACGCTGGGTAGACCGACCGGCAGTCCGTCCACTTCCGTCTCGGCAGTAATGCCGGGAACACCGTTCGCAATCAGGCAGATGTCCGCGCTCGTTCCGCCTACGTCCAGCGTAATGACGTTGCGATCACCAATGACGTCCGATATCCGCGTCGCCCCGATCACGCCGGCCGCCGGCCCCGAATTGAGCATCTCGACGCCCCGGCCATGCGATCCGGAGCTCGGAAGCACACCGCCCGACGATTGCATCACGAATAGACCGCTGCCGGGCGCGCGCTCGCCGAGATGATCCTCGAGGCGGCGCAGATAACGACCGACCAGCGGCACCAGATAGGCCGCCATCACCGTTGTCGACGCCCGCTCGTACTCGCGGAATGTCGGCAGCACGTCCGACGACAGCACCACGGGTAGATCCGGATAGCGTTTGTTCACGATCCTCCGCACTGTCTGCTCGTGCTCGGGATTCCGGTAGGAGTGCAGCAGGCAGACCGCAAGCGCTTCCGGCTTTTCCTTTTCGATCAACTGGTCGATCGTCCGACACAATTCGTCTTCGTCGAGTGAAAGAACGGCTTGCCCAGAAACGTCCATGCGCTCGGTCAGTTCGACGGAGCGCTTGAGGGGTATCAACGGCTCCGGTTTCTTGCAGGCGATCGCGTAGACGTTCGGACGAAGCTGTCGCTGCAAGACCAAGAGATCGCGGAAGCCGCGGGTCGCCAGAAACGCCGCGCGGCATCCCTTCCGCTCGATGACCGCGTTGGTGGCCACCGTCGATCCGTGAAACAGGTGCGTCAGCTTGGGAAGGTTATGGCCAAGGGACTGTGAAAGACCATCGATCACACCGACCGACGCATCATGAGGGGTTGAGGGCAGTTTGTGCGAACGGACGTCATCGCCTTCAATCCAAATTAGATCGGTAAAGGTACCCCCGACCTCGATCGCCATCTTGATCATCAATGCAAATCCGCACTTCACTGGGTGGACAGCCAGACGGGCGGTTCCGGCTGGAATTCGCCTTCCCGGTGGAGTACGACAGAAAACTGAAATTTTAGCAAGAATGAAAATGAAGCGAGACGAACGAAAAGCGGGCAAGTCAGGGTTAACCCCGCCAGCGGGTCCGAAAAGGCCGAGCCCAAAGGGCAGTCCGGCCCGCAATCCGGCCCTGGCCGGCCTTCTGCGGGAGGCCAGGAAGAGCAAAGATTTGAGCCTCAAGGACGTCGCGGACGCCACTGGACTGTCGATCGGGCTGATCAGTCAGATCGAACGGGGCCTGACCACACCTTCGATGCGATCGCTCAGGCAGATCGCCGATGCTGTCGGCGTCTCCGTGAGCTCCCTCTTCGCCAGGACCGACGCTGAAGATGCGGGCGAGAGCCGTCACATCACGAGAAAGCACATGAGACGCGTGCTAAATCTCGACAGTATCGGCATGCACATGGAAATAATGACACCCGACGAAGGGACTCCAATACAGGCTTTCGTGGCCTACCTCCTTCCCGGCGGCATGTCAGGAACCGAATTCGACAGCCACATAGGCCAGGAGTTCGGGATCATCATCGATGGCCAGCTCGAGCTTTTCCTCGGCTCCCAAAGATATCTGCTCAATCCTGGCGACAGCTTCAGCTTCAATTCGGAAACGCCCCACCGCTACGTCAATTCCGGCCCCACGATGACCTACATCCACTGGATCATCACGCCGCCTATCTATTGATCCACCCCCCAAAAACCCTTTGCATTGCGACCGCTCAGGCTGCTAAATTTCACTTTAGCTAAAAATTTGATGCTTAAGGCTTCGCAAGACGAAAGGGAAACTGATGGCGAAAATACTTGTTCTGGGTGGCGCCGGCGCCATGGCGAGCGGCACGGTGCGGGACCTGGTCGCACCCTACTCGTCCCGAGCCATCGACTTGATCACAGTGGCCGACTTCGCTGCCGAGCGCGCCAGCAAGCTTGTTGCCGAACTTGCGGATCCACGGCTCAGGGGCATCGAGCTCAATGTCGATGATTCCGAGAAGCTGGCAGCGCTGCTGAAGGAACACGACCTGTGCATCAACGCAGTTCCCACCTTCGCAGGTCATCAGATGGCGATCTTCGAAGCGTGTCTGCGAGCCCGGCGCACTTACGTCGACTATGGTGGAATGGGCGTCTTCACCGTCCAACAGAAGAAGCAACATGACGCGTGGAAGGCGGCCGGCGTCACCGCCGTGTTGGGACTTGGAGCCGATCCGGGCGTCTCCAATATGATCTGCAAGGCAGTGGCTGAGCGGCTGGATACGATTGATTGCATCAATCTCTATTGGGCCGCTACCTTGGTCGGAGAGGAAAATCCGATTCTTGTGCCGCCCTACAGTGTCTCCACCATTCTCGGCGAATATGCCAATCCCTCGATGCAATTCCTCGACGGCTCGTTGAAGGAAGTCGCTCCGCAATCCGGGAAGGAAATACTTCTCCTGCCCGAACCGTGGGGCCGCACCGAATTCATGTATACCCAACACTCCGAACCACTCACCGTACCCTTTGCGGAAGGTATTCGGGAGAAGGGCATTCGCGAATTCACCTGGAAGCTGCATTTGCCGCACCGCGAGCACGAAGCCTGGACAGGATTGATCAAGGCCGGGTTCGGAGCCTTTGATCAACCGATCAAGGTCGGAAACGCCAAGATCACGCCGGCCGAGTTCCTCGAAGCTGTGATCGCGCGCAACATTGCCACCAATCGTCATCGCATTCCTGCACAGCAGAGCCACGAAATTCATCTCGCGATCGGTCGCGGCACGAGCGGAGGGAAGAAGACCACGCTGAATTTCGCTGTGATCGGCCATCCGCATCCTTCGTTCGATGGTTTTGTCGATGCCGGCACGTCGATGGGACTTTCGATCGGCGTACAACTGCTGCTGTCGAAAGAGCGCAAAGCCGGCGTCTGGGGACCGGAAGAGTACTACGACGTTCCCTCCTTTTTGGCCGAGTTGCAGCGGCGCCACTTCGAGGTCCATGAAAACATCGACGTCGAACCTGCCGCGTAGCGGCAGGCTCCATTGTTCCTCAAGGGCATTCCTCCAACTCAGCTCACATGGCACCGGATTGCCTATCCAGACGCCCCTCGGAAAACCGGGACAATCGGAAAGCATCGAGATCGAGCGGCGCGATGCCATCGAGAATCAGACCCGAAATGACCTGCCCTACGGCGGGCGCCAGCGCGAAGCCGTGACCGTTGAATCCGGCGACCAGGGTCAAGTTCTTGAACCCGCAAGGCGACATGATCGGAATTAGATCCGGTGTCGCATCGATGCGGCCAGCTCATGTGCGCCGTCGTGTCCCTGGTGCCGCGAAGCGATAGAAGCGCGATGCGGATGGGAAAACGCGCGTAAGCGGCTTGAGAGGCCTGCGGCTTGCGGTATTCAGCTTGGAAGTTGTGCAATTTTGAAGCCGACTCAATAAACGATCGGACATTTCGCAGCTGCGCGCGATTGAGACCTGTCTGAACGACGAGGCAGCGGTTCAGCAACGGAATTCCGGACCGAAATTGCCGCAAGTTTCCTGCCAAACCGAGCCGCGTAGCTCCGCATCACGCACACTGAGTACGGATCTGTCCGCCTGGTTCTTGGCGCCGACTGAAGATGTTGGGGAATTGTCATATTTTCCAAACACGCCCAAGATTTCGTCCGCACGAAGACCGTCTGATGCAGGATTGAGAACATCGCGTTGCCGCTGCCGAGCGGCCGCATGTCGTCGGACGCGCCCGAGCCCCTCCATTCACAAGGGACCATGCCGGTCGGATTTTGTCTCGCAGTTGCGAGCAATGACTTCGACCCATTTCGATTTGAAGTCACCGTGCCTGATTTCCCATCGGCCTTTGCCTCTTGTTTTTGCTCACACGCACTTGACTCAATTAATTTCGGAGAGCGAAATTAAATTCTGAAATATGCAGTAAGGGTTCCATGGCTAGGCTAACTGCCGTCGAGCGGAAGACCAGCACCAGCACGTTGGAGGCATCCTCTGACGACGTGCGGCTCGTGCAGGCGGTGGCACGCGGCTTGGCCGTGCTGCGGGCGTTCAGGCCCGGCGAAAATTCACTCAGCAACAGCGAGCTGGCCGAGCGCACAGGCCTGTCGAAGCCGACGATCTCGCGTTTGAGCCAGACACTTGCCGCGCTGGGCTACCTGTCGATCGTTCCCCGCACTGGGCATTACCAGCTTGGCGCCGGTATCGTCGCCTTGTGCCATTCGCTGCTCGCCGGCATGCCCCACCGCATCGCCGCCCGCCCCGTCCTGCAGGAAATCGCGGATTTCTCGCGCTTGCCTGCATCGGTCGGCATGCGCGACCAATTGGTCATGCTCACCATCGAGACGGCGCATCATCCGCAGATGCGTCCGGCAAGGTTCGACCTTGGCTCGCGGCTGCCGATCGAGACTTCGGCCATGGGTCGCGCCTATCTTTTCGCCCTGGCAGAGGACGAGCGCGAGGCATTGTTGCAGCGGATCCGACTGCAGTGGCCGCGCAACGAGTGGCGCGGCGTGCGCGCGCGCATCGACGCGGCCTTCGAGTCGATCGCCAAGCGTGGTTTCTGTGTGTCTCTCGGTGACCGTCAGCCGGATGTCTATGCGGTCGGCGCTCCCGTGGTGACGGCGGACGGCGCGGTTCTGGCCTTCAATTGCGGTGGAATGCCATCTGAGGTCACGGCCGCGCAGCTCGAGAATGAGATCGGGCCGCGCCTTGCGCGCGCCGCCCAGCAAATTTCCATGGAGGCTCCAGGCGGTGCGTGATTTCACGAAGCAAGGCCGATCGACGGCGGTTGGCGAGAACGGCATGATCTGCACGTCGCATCCGGCGGCGTCCATGGCCGGCCTCGATGTGCTGCGATCCGGCGGAAACGCGGTCGACGCTGCCCTCGCGGCCATCGCCGTACTGGCCGTTGTCGAGCCGCACATGACCGGCATAGGCGGCGACTGCTTCGCTCTGTTCTCGATGGGCGGTGCCGCGCCGATCGCGCTTGACGGTTCGGGGCGGGCCCCGGGCGCAGCAAAAGCCGAATGGTATGTAGACCGCGACATCCGTGAAATTCCACCGACTTCCGCGCACGCAGTGACGATACCCGGTGCGATCTCGGCGTGGTGCACGCTTAACCGTGACCACGGATCAAAACCTCTTTCAGAGGTCCTTGCGCCCGCGGTCCGCCTCGCCGAGGAAGGCATGCGGGTGACGCCTCGCGTCGCCTGGGATTGGGGCCGGCAGATCGAGAAGCTCTCGGTGGATCCGGCGACCCGCGCCGCCTATCTCCCCGGCGGCCGCGCACCGGCCATTGGCGACCTCTTCCGCAACCGTGCGCTTGCCGAGACGCTGCGTTGCGTCAGTCGCGAGGGTGCGGCCGGATTCTACTCCGGCAAAGTGGCCAAGGCCCTGACCGCCAAACTGCGCGAGGCTGGTGGCCTGCATCAGGAGGAGGATTTCGCCCGGCATCGTTGCGACTACGTGGAGCCGGTCGAGACCCGCTATCGCGGATACGAGGTCTACGAGTGTCCGCCGCCCGGACAGGGTCTCGCCGCCCTCATGATCCTGCGCGTCGTCGAAAATCTGTCGTTTGGGAACGACCGGCATAGCGAGGCGGATCGTATCCATCTTCTTGCCGAGGCCACCAAGGCGGCGTATCGCGTCCGCGATTCCTACTTCTGCGATCCGACGCAGGGCGACGTGCCGGTTGCGCGGTTTCTTTCTGATGCTTTTACCGCCCGGACCACAGATAGCATCGACCCCGGCAAGGCCTCGCTGCCCGAACACTGGGACCTGACCGAACACAAGGACACCGTGTATGTTTGCGCTGTTGATCGCGACCTCAACGCGGTGTCGCTGATCAATTCGCTGTTCGCGCCTTTCGGAAGCGGCATTTTCGAACCGACGACGGGCGTTCTGCTGCACAACCGGGGAAGCGGATTTCGGACGGATCCCAAGCACCCCTGCGTCATCGCGCCCCATAAGCGGCCGCTGCACACGATTATTCCCGGGCTGGTTTTCCGCGACGGCAAGCCGATCATGCCGTTTGGGGTGATGGGAGGCCACTACCAGGCCACGGGCCATGCGCACTTTCTCTCGCAAATTTTCGATCGCGGGCTCGACATTCAGGCGGCGAGCGACGAGCCGCGTTCATTTGCCTTCGACGGAACGCTATCGCTCGAGAGAACAATCTCGCAGGCTACTTTCGACGAACTTGCCCGCCGCGGACACGCGGTTGTCTGGTCCGATCTTCCGATCGGGGGGGCGCAAGCAATCTGGATCGATCACCACCGCGGAATCATGTTCGGAGCGTCCGACCATCGCAAGGATGGAATGTCCTTGGCTCTTTAGTTGGAAGGAAGTCAGCAATGACGCTGTTGAAAGGTGCATCCACCGCGGAAGCGGGTCCCAAGCACCGCCCGCCCGTCGCATCGAGCACGCGCGACTTCATCCGCATCAACGAGGTCGGCAAGCTGTTCGGCGGTCGCGGGCCGGTCGTAACCGCGCTTCAGGATATCAAGCTCGACATCGGCCTCGGCCAATTCGTCGCGGTTGTGGGCCCGTCAGGCTGCGGGAAATCGACGTTGCTTCGTATTCTCGCAGGACTGATTCCGGCCAGCACGGGAACTGTCTGGTTCGGCAATCGCAAGCTGGAGGGGCCGCGGCACGACATCGGCGTCGTGTTCCAGTCACCCGTGCTGTTTCCCTGGCGCACCGTTCTCGACAATGTGCTGGTCCCAATCGACGTCCAGAAGCTTGATCGAAAGAAGTATCTGTCGCGGGCGCGTGAGCTCATCGAGCTTGTTGGATTGAGTGAATTCGAACAGCGCTATCCCGCCGAGCTCTCCGGCGGCATGCAGCAGCGGGTCGGCATTGCGCGCGCCCTGGTGCATGATCCGGCGATGCTGCTCATGGACGAGCCGTTCGGAGCGCTCGACGCCATGACTCGCGAGCACATGAACGTTGAATTGCAGCGCCTCTGGATGGCCCAGAGCAAGACCATCCTGTTCATCACCCACTCGATCTCCGAGGCCGTGTTTCTCGCCGACAGGGTCGTTGTGATGACGCCCCGGCCGGGCCGGATCGCGGAGGTGCTAGACATCGACCTTCCTCGTGAACGGACGCTCGACATGATGGCCACGCCGCCATTTGGCGAATACGTCCGCCGCATCCGCGCCCATTTCGGCACAGCTGGAGCCATGGACTGATGCCTGACCTCTCCTCCCTCGACACCGCCAGGAATCGTATTTTGAGCATCCTGCTGCTGTGCCTCGTACTCGTCATCTGGCAAGTAAGCCCGTTTCTCTTCAAGATTCCCGCCTTCATCTTGCCGTCTGCATCCGCCGTCGCCGAAGGGCTGTGGCGCGGCTTGACCAGCGGGCTCTATCTCTATCATGGCGCCGTGACGTTGTTTGAAGTGCTCGCCGGTTTTGCGCTTGGCGGATCCCTCGGCCTCGCACTTGGAGTCGCCGTCGCGCTCAACCGGCGTTTCGCCTACTTCATCTACCCATACATCATCATGTTCCAGTCGATGCCGAAGGTCGCGCTCGCGCCGCTGTTCGTTCTGTGGTTCGGGCTCGGCGTCACTTCGAAGATTGTGACAGCGGCGCTGGTGGCTTTCTTTCCGGTGATGATCAACACGATCTCCGGACTGAACTCTGCCGACAAGGACCGCATCGATCTCATCCTCTCGCTCGGCGGCAGCGAACGACAGGTATTCACTATGCTGCGGTTTCCGAGCGCGCTGCCCTTCATCATGGCGGGCCTCGAGATCGCCATGGCCCTGTCGCTGATCGGCACCGTTGTCACCGAGTTCCTCGGCGCGGACGCCGGGCTCGGCATGCTGATGCAAAGCATGAATTTCATGATGGACGTCGCCGGATCGTTTTCCGTCCTGATCATCCTGGCGGTCGTCGGGCTCGTACTCAATCAAACCCTGATCATGATCCGCCACCGCGTGCTGTTCTGGGAACGTCTCGGACGGGTTGACCCCGAAGCCGCCGCCGGGCGGGTTGACCCCGAAGCCGCCGCCGACACGGCCGCCGCCGAGCCGAAGACGCGCCAAGCCGACGGCGCGCTCCCCGCGTCACAGCGGTGACCTTGCCATGAACGTCTATTATTCAAATCGTCAACTTAAGCATCGTCCCCAGCAGATCATGCTGCTCGGCAGGCTCACCCCGCCCGTCGAGAACCCCGATCGGCTGGAAGTACTGGCCCGCAGGCTGACCGAGGCCGGCCTGAAGGAAGTGGCGCCTGCCGATCATGGCCGCGACGCCATCGAAGCCGTGCACAGCAGCGACTATGTGGACTTTCTCGCCTCCAGCTACGCGCGATGGGCCGCCAACCCCAAGGCGGGACCGGAGGTCCTGCCGAACACGCATCCGTATCGCGGGAAGGGATCGGCGCTGCGCCCTTCGTCCGGACCGCCTTGCAGCGTGGTCAACGCCCAGGCGGGCTGGTACATCGGCGACCTCAACTGCGCCATCGGCGCCGGCACCTGGAGCGCGGTCTACGAATCGGCGCAGGCCGCGCTGTCTGCGGCGCACGCAGTTATTGATGGTGCTCCCTCTGCATTCGCGCTTTGCCGCCCGCCGGGACATCATGCATTCACCGACCGCGCCTCCGGCTTCTGCTTCCTCAACAACGCTGCCATTGCCGCCGATCTCATCGGCAAGCGGGCAGGCAAAGTGGCCATCCTTGATTTCGACACGCATCACGGAGACGGCACGCAGGCGATCTTTTATGATCGCAAGGACGTGCTGTTCGCATCCGTGCACACCGACCCCACAACCTACTATCCCTACTTCTCGGGTTACGCCGACGAGCACGGCGAGGGAGAGGGGTACGGCGCCAACGTCAACGTGCCGCTTGCTCCCGGCAGCGGCAACGAAATCTTTCTCGATGCCTGCCGAAAGCTTGTCGAAGCTGCACGTGCGCACAAGACCGAGGTGCTCGTGGTGTCGGCTGGCTGGGACGCCCACCGTGACGATCCGCTGTCTCTTCTCGATGTCTCAACGGACGCCTTTGCACGAGTCGGCGAATTGCTGGCCGATCTACAGCTTCCGACGCTCATCGTGCAGGAGGGCGGCTATTCGCTGGAGGCCTCCGAGAACGCCGCTGCCGCTTTTATCAGTGCATTCTGCTCACGACACAAACGGACTTGACTAAATGTCACCTTATCCCACGTGCAACAGAACCGGAGAGTAACATGCGTCATAGCCACCTGGGTGCTGGCCTCGCCCTTTGCTCGGTGATTGCCGTTATAGGCTCGATCTCGCCCGCACTCGCACTGGATAAAGTGCGCCTCGGCTGGTGTACGAGCGTGATAACACACGGGGTCGCTCCGATCGCCGTTGCCACGAAGTTTGGCTGGTTCAAACAGCAGGACATCGAAGTCGAACTGGTGAATTTTCCGGGATCTTCGGACTGCGTCCGCAACGTTGCGACAGGCGAGGTGCTGGCCGCCGTCGCCACCCCGGAACCGGTCGCGATCCTTCAGCAGACTGGCGTGAAGACGCAGGTCTTCTACACCGCCTACCGCCGCAACATTTTTGGCGTCGCCGTGCCGGTCGACAGCCCCATCAAGAAATATGCGGATCTAAAGGACAAGAAAATCGGGGTGACCTCCATGGCCTCGGCAGGCGTCGTGCTGGCCCGGTCGGCAGCCACCGATGCCGGTCTCGACGCTGATCGCGACATCCGCATCGTCGTATCAGGGCAGCCGGCACAGAGCGTCGTCCTGCTCCAGCGCAAGGAGATCGATGCCGTCAGCCAGTGGGACACGCAATATACGCTGATGGGCCTTGCCGGCGTCCCCATGCGCATGCTCGAAGATCCACTGATCGACTCTTTCCCGGCTAATAGCCTCGTGGCGAGCGCTGACTCGGTCAAGAACAAGCGCGATCTGCTGGTACGCTTGGCGCGCGCATACACGCTGGGCGTCGCATATACTCTGAAAAATACGCGCCAGGCCGCCGCCATCTTCCAGGAGGTCTATCCCCAGGTCGTGCCGACGGGACTGACTCCGGACGCTGCACTCGACAGGACCACGACCTTGCTCAAGACCGTCTCCGAGAAGTGGACGCTCGACAAGCCAGGCGAGCAGTGGGGTGAGAGCGATCTCAAGATCTACCAAAGCTACGTCGACTGGCTGGTGCGGGCGAAGATCCTCAAGCAGCCCATGGAAGCGAAGGAGATCGCGACGAACGACCTGGTCGGAGACATCAACAGGAACCTCGACATCAAGTCGGCCGAGCAAGCCTCGGCGCGCTGACGCCGGGTCACCGTCCACGGCAAACAAGGACTGGAGTAACGCAAATGCAGCAAGCGAACCTCGACATTCCTCCGAACGACCTTGGCGCCTACTGGATGCCAATGACCCCGAACCGGCGCTTCAAGTCGGCACCGGAGTTCTTTGTCGAGGCCAAGGGGATGCACTACAGGACCCCTGACGGCCGGCAGGTGCTCGATGCCATCGCCGGCCTTTGGTGCGTCAACGCAGGGCATTGCCATCCCAAGATCATCGAGGCCATTCGCCACCAGGCGGGCAAGCTCGATTACGCATCAAGCTTCTCGCTCGGGCATCCGCTCGCATTCCACTACACGAATCGAGTGATGGAGATCGTGCCGAAAGGGTTTGACCATATCTTCCTTGCCGGATCCGGCTCGGAGGCGGTCGACACCGCCCTGAAGATGGCGCTGGCCTATCACCGGGCGCGCGGTGAAGGTCATCGCCAGCGCCTGATAGGGCGGCAGCGCAGTTACCATGGGATGGGGTTCGGCGGGCTCTCGGTCTCGGGCATCGGATGGCAGCGGGCGCAGTTCGGGGTCATGCTTCCGGGGGTATCACACCTGCCCCACACACATGATCTCACCCGCAACGCGTTCAGCAAGGGAGAGCCCGAGCACGGTGTCGACTTTGCGGATGCGCTGGAGGGCTTGTTGACCGCGATGGACCCATCGACGGTCGCAGCCGTCATCGTCGAGCCCGTCGCCGGAGCCGGCGGCGTGCTTCCGCCGCCCAAAGGCTATCTCAAGCGACTGCGCGAGATCACAAGCAAGCACGGCATCCTGCTGATCTTCGACGAGGTTGTCACCGGCTTCGGTAGACTGGGAGCGCCCTTTGCCGCGCAGGCTCTGGGCGTCACGCCGGATCTCATCACCTGCGCCAAGGGAATGACCAACGGCGCCGTCCCCATGGGAGGCGTGCTGGTTCATCATCATGTGCACGAGGCCATGTCGCAGGGACCGGAGGCCACCGTTGAGTTCGCCCATGGCTACACCTACTCCGGCCACCCGCTTGCCTGCGCCGCCGCGCTTGCCACCCTCGATGTCTATCAGGAGGAAGGCATCTTCGAGAAAGTCGCGCGCATCGCCGGGAAATGGGAAGCCGCCATTCACGACATCAGGAGCGCCGGCGGCGTGGTCCGCGATATTCGCAACCTCGGCCTGCTTGGGGCCGTAGAGATCGAATCTGCGCCAAATGCACCCGGTCAACGGGCGCGGGCCGTGGCGAACCATTGTTTCGAAAACGGGATCTTTGTTCGCGCCCTTGGCGATACGTTGATCCTGTCGCCACCTCTTATCATCAACGAGGAGCAGATTGGTCAGATCGCCGACGGCATCAAGAACGGCGTTCAGACATTGTGAAATAAGGAGCCAGCCATCAACGTAGCGGCGGAGAAGCCGCGCTAGTACGCCGGACGACGCGTCAGCGCTTCCGAGATGAGCACGACGTCCTTTTGTCAGCGGTCACAGGTGCCGATGAGGTAGACCTTGACATTCAGGACCCGGCCTCGGCCCAGCCTTGCCGCATGCCCTTGAGCCCGAACTCATAAACCTCCTCCTCGTTGGGGGAGAAGTCGCGCCACACGCGGGTGGCGGCGGCGAGCGCCGGAACGGCGCGGCCGAAGGCTTCGATCGTCAACCTACCATCATATTCTGCGGCCCTCAGCGCCTTGTAGGTGGGCCCCCACGGCACATGGCCCTTCCCCGGGGTGCCGCGATCATTCTCCGAGATATGGACATGGATCATGTGCCGCTGGATTGTATTTATGGCGGCGACCGGGTCCTTCTCCTCGATATTGGCATGGAATGTATCGTACATCCCTTTGATTGCGGGATGATCGACTTCGTCCAGATAGCTGGCCAACTGATCCATCGTGTTGAGGAAGTAGCATTCGAATCGGTTCACCGCTTCAAGGGCAAAGCTGATGCCGTGCTTTCCGGCATGGTCGCCAGCGCGGCGATGGAATTCGATCCCGCGCTTGCGCTCATCCGCCGTGGGCCCGTTTCCGGTGAAGCGACCGAGTTCGGAATGCATCGGGCCGGCGATGATCGACCCTCCAAGCGCCTTGGTGCAGTCGACGACCCATTTGGCCCGCTCGACCGCAGCCTGCCGCTCCATCTTGTCGCCCGAGAGTGGATCGTGCCCCGCGCCCAGCACGCTCGCGGTCGTGACGTCGAGATCCATCCTGGCAAGTTGCTCTCCGAGCCTTGCGTAGGAATCGATCGTGCCTTCGAAGATCGGAACCTCCACGCTATCATAACCCGTCCTCTTGAGCGCCTCCAGCACAGGCACGTGTTCGTCGGTGACATGCCCTGTCCAGAGCAGCAGATTGAATCCGTACTTCATCCGCGCCTTCCCATCGAGCTTTCCCACAGCAGGCGATCCGGGGCCAGTTCCGCTGGCTTAGCCCCTTGCCGGCACCAGCTGCTTCACCATCGCGTCAATCAGGCGCGGCAGGTCATAAGGGAAACGGGCCGTAATCAGGTTGCCGTCGACCACGCAGGGTTCGTCCAGGACTGTAGCGCCGGCGTTTTCGAGGTCGATCTGTATATTCCACACAGCCGTGGCGCGCTTGCCTTTGAGGATCTTGGCGCTCACCATAACCCATTGGCCATGACAGATGGCGCATGTGGGCTTGCCCGCTTCATACATGGCGCACACAAACGCGCGCGCATGCTCGTCCATGCGCAGCGCATCAGGATTCCAGCATCCGCCCGGCAGAAGCATGGCATCGTAATCCTCAGCCCTCGCTTCGTCCGTGTAGCGGTCGATCTTCAGCCAACCTGCATTTTCCATGAGGCGGATGGCGAGGACATGGGTGGCGCATTGTGGCGGGAAGCGGAGGCCAAGCGTGGGATGAAACTCACCTATGCGGGGCGAGACAACATGAACTGTGGCGCCGTGCTCGGTGAGCCAGCGATGAGCGCCCAGAATCTCCACTTCCTCCACGCCATTGGTGCAGCAGATGGCGATGCGCTTGCCCTTGAGCAGACTTGGATCTGTAGGTGGATTAAGCAGGAAGCTCTTGAGCTCTCGGTTCAATTCGCCGTCGGCCGTCACCAACAGTTCCGTCGAAATGGATGGGACCGGCGAAGAGGACATTAGCTGCTGCATGCGGTCGAAGGCCGTGGCTTGCGGAGACGCGCTCATCTTTCATGCTCCTGAACGAGGTTGATTGGTACATTCGTGACTAAAAGTATCAGAAAACGATCCCCCCTAATGCACGGGTCTGTTGATTGAGGGCGGTTTATCGGCAGGGTGCAGACTCACTCCTTGCGGCGACTCTGCAGCGTGATGAGTCCAGCCAAAGCAGCAGCGATAATCGCAATGGTCCATGTGAAGCCATGCATGTACCAAGGCGTTGCGTTGAGCTGAACTTTGCCCAGCACGGTGTCGGGATCCGGCGGCTTGAGGAAGAATGCGCCGTAGAGATGTGCGACAACGATGGAAGCGAGCAGCACAATGCAGAAGATCATGGCGACGACCATGGCCACCGTTACCAGCGAGCGCTGGGGTACACCAGGTTGCGCCAGAGGCAGGAGGTTGTTGACAAGCCCCGCCAGAACGATCAGCGCGCAGCCAACCGTGAAAAGCGAGATGTTGAACGGCTGAAAGATCATCAGAAGCGCGAATACGCCAAGCCCGATGATGCTGTATTCCAACGCCCGCGCCGCCGTCGGCGTCACTCCGCCATTGCCTTGCTCGCCATTTCTCATGCGCGCACCGCCTTTCCGTCGTCTGCGAACACGTGGGTTTGCGCGGGATCTGGAACGAGGTGGAGCGCCTCGCCAATCTTCACCCTTTTGTCACGCGGCACGACGACCCGGATGTCGCTGCCCGTCTTGGTGCGCGCGTGAATAAGCGTCTCGGCACCCATTGGCTCAATGAGCTCGGCCATGGCGTCGATCGTGTCCCTGGTGCCCTCGGAGACAACGGTGAAAGCTCGCGGGCGTATTCCCACGGTGACCTTTCCAGCCTCCAGGTTTGCGACCGCGGGATGGACGCTCAGATCGACATCCTGCTCGTCGAAGACCACTTTCGCCTTGCCGTTGCGGTAGCTCTTGAACTGTGCGTCGATCAGGTTCATCTGCGGCGTGCCGATGAAGCTCGCAACAAAGACGTTGGCGGGCTTTGCGAAGACCTCGTGTGGGGTTCCCACCTGCTCGATCAGCCCGTCGCGCATGATGGCAATGCGGTCCGCCATGGTCAGGGCTTCAAGCTGGTCGTGGGTAACTATCACAGTGGCTTTCGTGAGATTTGACAGCACGGCCTTGATCTGGCCGCGCATGGAGTGACGCAGCTCCACATCGAGCCGCGAGAGAGGTTCGTCGAACAGAAAGCATTTGGGATCCCGAACAATGGCGCGGGCAACAGCGGCGCGTTGCTTCTCGCCCTCCGAAATCTGTCCTGGCAACCGGTCCAGGATATCGCGAAGATGCAAGATGTCAGCCACCTTCCTGACGCGGGCTGCCACTTCCGTGCTCCCAATTGCTTCGCGGTGAAGGGGCATTGCAATGTTCTGCCCAACACTCAGCGCCGGATAGAGCGCATAGAACTGGAAGACCATTGCGATGTCGCGCTTCTCCGGCGGCAGGTTATTCACGCGCTGCCCCGCAATGACGACGTCCCCTGCCGTGGCGCGTTCGAGGCCGGCAATCGTACGCAGCGTAGTCGTCTTGCCGCAGCCCGAAGGACCGAGCAGACAAACAATTTCACCTGCAGCCACGGACAGGTTGGCATCTTTGACGGCAACAAATGCGCCGAACTTCTTGGTGAGGTCGCGTATTTCTATGGTCGACATGATCACTTCCTGACCGTGCCGAACGTGACGCCACGCAGCAGGTGATCCTGCAAGAAGAAGGTGGCAAGGAACACGGGAACAAGAAACAGGGTTTCAATGGCAGCCAGCAGCGTCCAGTCCGTTCCGCGCCCGCCGGAAGACACGGCCTGGTTCATGGCAACAGGCACGGTGCGTGTATCAGGGCCCGTCAGGAGCAGCGCGAACAGGAATTCGTTCCAGGTGAGGATGAGGCCAAAAACGAATGTTGCGGCAAGACCCGCGACAACCTGCGGCAGGCAAATCTTGAAAAACACTTTGATTTCTGACGACCCATCGATGCGGGCTGCATCCTCGACGTCCGTCGACAGCTCATCGAAGAAGCTCTTCATCATCCACACGGTAAAGGCGAGATTGAAAGCCGTATAGAGCATGATGATGCCGAGATAGGATCCAGAAAGGCCCACGGCGCGGAACATCAAGATCACCGGAATGATGACGACGATCGCAGGCAGCATACGGGTCGTCAAAATGATGAAGAGATAGGTATCGTTGCCCTTGAGCGGATAGCGCGAGAAGCCATAGGCGGCCAACGTGCCGATAACGAGGGCAAGCAGGACGGATGCCGACGCGATCACGATGGAGTTGAAGAAGAATCGGTCAAACCCGGTGGACTCCGGCTGGCCACCCGCCGTCATGACGCGGGAGAAGACCGAGGCAAAATTGTCCAACGTCGGTGTGAAGACAAACTGATCGGGGATAAGACCAAAGAATGAGGTAGGCGAAAGCGTTGGCGGCACTGAAAGCGCCAGCCCCTGCGGCTTTATGGCCGTGAAGATGATGAAGAGGACCGGCAGGAAGTAGACGAAGCTGACAATCGCCACGACGAGCGTGCGGCCCCAGCCCGCCTCCGCGATGCCGCCGGCGCTACGAAAGCCAATCCGCTCCCAGAAAGAAACTCTGTTTGTCATGGCTCAGGCTTCCCTGTTCTTGGGATTGGCAACGTAGAGATAAAGGTTCGTGAGCACGATCACTATGAAGAGGATGATGTAGGAGATGGCGGCTCCCTCGCTTGTCTTGTTCTGTTCGTTGGCAATTCGGATCAAGTGGTAGGAGATCGTCATTGTGTCGTTTCCGCCCTTGGTCAGCACGATCACAAGGTCTGCCAGCTTGAAGGCTTCGATGGTGCGGAACAGCAGCGCCAACATCAGGAGCCCACGGATATAGGGGAAGGTGATGCTCCAGAAGCGCCGCCAGGCGGAGACCCTGTCGATGGCGGCAGCCTCGTAGAGATATTTCGGCACGGACACGAGGCCCGCCAGCACGAGCAGCATGACGAAGGGCGACCACATCCAGGCGTCGGCAAAAACGATACCGGCCACAGCGCCCGCCTTGCTGTCCATGACGATGAACTGGCCGCCCGCGAGGCTATTGATCACATAGCTCAGGATGCCGAAGGTGGGATCATAGTAGTAGGTGAAGAAGACACCTGAGGCCACGACCGACAGCATCATCGGTGTGAGAACCAGAATCAGCAGATATTTCCGCAGCGGGAACTGCTTGGCAAAAAGCATCGCCAGCAGAAACCCCACGATCATCTGTACAGAAACTGTGCACACCGCGAACATGGCGGTGTTGATGAGGGCGCTCCAGTTGGCCGGAGCCGCGACCTCGTCGGTCAGAACCTTGATGTAGTTGTTGAGGCCGACGAAGCGGATGGACTGCAGGTTCGACTGGTAGGCAAAAAATGAAAGCCCGAGGGACCAAAGCAGCGGGAAGATGTTCATCACGAATAGAACGGCGATGGCGGGCGCGACCAGCAGCCCGCCATAATAGCGACGGCGGTAGGCATTCACCGCGAATGCCGCGGCGACCAAAGCGGACATGGCGCCAACGACCCAGAAGGAACCGGACGCCGGCAGCGCCACCACCGCAAGTGTGGAGACAACAAGCCCCACGAGAACTGCAAGCCGCCAGTTGCCGGCCGAAAGCTCAAGTAGAGCCGGTGCAGTCTTGGCAGATTGAGTCTTGGCAGATTGTATGCCTGACATCAGTTGCATGAAACTTCCGTGGAAAAGCAATTCCTGTGCGTTGCAGAGCGGCCTCGTGCGACCGCGGTCGGCATCTGGCCTTGTCTTTCAAGTGGCCGGGGAGGAGGACGAAGCCCCTTCCCCGGCCAAGCTCGCAATTGCTGCTGCTCGCAGAGCTCACGTGTCATGTCACTTGATCAGCCCCACCTCCTTGAGCAGGCGCTGCTGGAACTTGGCGATATTGTCCGAAGTCGTCTTGGCATCCTGCCTGCCAGTAATGGCGAGATCGTACTGGTCTTGCTGCTGGGTCAGCAGCTCGAAGAACTGCGGCACGTGCCACACGTCCTTCTGCCAATCCAGCGAAGGAGCCCAGGTCCTGTTCCAGGGGCGGTAAGTTACGTACTTCGGATCCGAGTACACGGACTTGATGGCAGACTGACCGCCGGCCGCCGCAAACTGGTGCTGGATGTTCGACGACAGCCACCACTTCACGAATTCCACTGCCTCCTTGATCTGTGCGTCGGTCGTCCAGGTGGTCAGCACGAAGGGCTGGCCGCCAATATTGGACCAGCGGACCAGCTTGCCGTCAGCACCTTTGGTTCCCGGCATCATGCCGAACACCAGGCTGTCTGAGACCTTCGAAGTTTTCGGATCAAGCGAGGCTTCGGCAAGGCCGATCCAGTTGACGCTCATAGCCACCTTACCTTGGCGGAACAGCTCATCGGACTTGAAGATGTCCATCGTGCCCGTCTTGGCGAGAGGCGGCATGTATGCGATCAGGCTCAGATACTTGTCCAGCGCCTTCACGGCCGCCGGCGAGTTCACGACACCTTCCGCCTTGCTGTTGGGCGCCTGGGTCTCATCCCAGATGTCACCACCCATTTGCCAAATAAAGCCGTTGATCTGCATCGACGAGAAGTCGTAGCTCTTGCCCGCCTGAAACGCGATGCCGTAAAAATCGTCTTCGGCAGGCTTGCCGGCCAGCATCTCGCCCTTCTTGCGGCGAAAGAATTCGCCGACGTTCCTGAAGTCGTCCCAGGTCATGGCGTCGAGCTCTTCGCCCGTGCAGGGAAGTTTCTGGTTGAATTTCGCCATGAAATTCTTCTGTTCTGCTTCGTGGCAGATAATGTCCTTTCGCGCGAAGTTCACCAGCACATCGGGAAACTGCGGAAAGCCGTAGTAATTTTCCGACTTGTGCGGATAAGTTGAGTAGGAGTTCAGCGCGTTCGGATGGATGTCCTTGAACGTCTTCATGAACTCGGGATCTGCGTTGAGCAGATCGTTGATCTTCCGGAAATAGCCGCCCTCGACGAACGCGCCCAGCCACTGCGAGTCCGAAACGATGAAGTTATACTTCCGCTCGCCCGATGTGAGCGACGCATTCACGCGGGTATAGAAATCTGGCCACGGAATGAAATCCACCTGGAGCTTCACCGTGTTGCCGGACTCTGGTTTGTACTGCTCGTCGAAAAACTTCTTCATGATGCGCGTTGGTGGCCAATCCGGCACAGCCATCGTCAGCGTCACATCAGCGGCGAAAGCAAATGTCGTTCCCAGCACCAGCGAAGCGGCAAGCCCGGCCGCCATCACTATGCTGTTGATCACCCTTGTCGCAGTCATCCTGGTTCCCTCCGTTTAGATTTCTTTTTTTGTTAAATCACTCGCCTCAGACCATCATCCGTCCGCTCGAAGCGCGGAAGATGTAGAATTTTCTTGGATCGAGAATAACCGCCGCCTGTTGGCCAGGCTGCAAACCCGAGGCGGCAGATTCCGGCAACACCATGCGCAGCGTTTCGCCGCCGGCTTCCACGGATACGATCGTGACGTCCCCGAGCGGCTCAAGCATGGAAATATTGGTCTTGAGGCCTTGCTCGCCCTTCCCGGCAAAGCGCACGTCGCTCGGACGGATGCCGACCACGGCCGCTTCGCCTGCTTCTGCGGCTTGCAGCTTTTTCGCGAAAGGCAATGGCCCAATTGCGGATTCGAGGGCGGCGTTGTCTGCGGCCAGTCTGCCCTTGATCATGTTCATGTGGGGCGAGCCGATCTTGCTTGCCACATACAGGTCACATGGCGCTTCGAAAAGTTCGTCCGGCGTTCCGATCTGCACCACGCCGCCGTCGCGCATCACTGCGATTTCCTCACCCATCGAGAGGGCTTCGAGCTCATCGGGTGTGGCGTAGACGATGGTGAGACCAAACTGGCGGTGAAGGCGCTTCAGTTCCGCCCGCATCTCATGGCGGAGCTTCGCGTCGAGATTGGTCAATGGCTCGTCCAGCAACAGGATCCTGGGGCGGCGTATCAAGGAGCGACCCAAGGCCACGCGCTGCTGTTCGCCACCCGAAAGCGTATTGGGCTTTCGATTGATCTTCGTGTCGAGCCGGAGCATCGTCGCCGTCTCCTTCACGCGGCGATCGATCTCCTCACGCGGGCGCTTTTCTTCGATCAGCGGATAGGCGAGGTTGTCGTAAACGGTCAGGTGCGGATAGAGCGCGAAGGACTGGAACACCATTGACACGCCCCGGCCCGCAATCGGCTCATGGGTCCAATCCTTGCCAAAAATCTCGACGTGCCCGCGTTCGGGCGCGATGAGACCAGCGATTGTGCGGAGCGTCGTCGTCTTGCCAACCGAACTCGGCCCAAACAATACAAAGAAACGACCTTCCGCCACCCTGAAGGACAGGTTTTCGAGAGCCCGCACGCGGCCGTATGACTTGCCTACATTTGTCAAACGCAGTGCAGATTTCTCAAACTGTCCCATTGCCATTTCCTAGACCACCGCCGTAGCAAATTCCTATTCGTCGCCAACACGCAGTCACTCCGCGTTCCGCAAGCACGGTGACTGAGCCGTATTGCTTCGAGAGCTTCGTTGCCCGCAGGACGGGCTTAACTACCTTCGCTTCGGCACTTCCGAGCCGCACAACCTCTTTTGCTCTGCCTATCGCGACGTTTATCGACATCGGGGGGCGACCTAATCGAACGCTGACAGCAGGCGATCGCGAGAGCGTTCAATATGAACGCGCATCGCTTCCTCCGCGGCCACGGGGTCCGCAGCCGCGAAGGCCGCCAGTATGGCTTCGTGCTCGTCGAGAGCCTCTTCGGTGACGCGCGAATGGAACATGAGACGAAAAATGTGAAAGTGAGTATGCTGGAAAGCGATGACTTGACGAATGAGTTCGTTCTCAGCGCAGGCCAGGATCTTGTCGTGAAAGTCGGCGTCCTGCCGCGCGAAGTTCGAGTACCGCAGGCGTTCGTCCTTGCCTTCCCGGCGGGCCATCATGCCGGCCGCTTCGCGAAGCATCGCCAGCTTCGTATCGTCCAAACGCGTCGCCGCCTTCGCGGCGCTGTAGGGCTCGAGACGCAATCGAAGCTCATAGATTTCATCAAGCTGGCGCTTCGTGATCTGCGGCGCCGCGCGATAGCCGATCAAGTGCGTCTTCTGCACCAACCCTTCGCCCTCGAGCCGACCTAGCGCCTCACGGATAGGCGTTTGCGACACGTTGAATTCGCGAACGAGGCTATCAACGGTGATGCGCGCACCGGGCGCGATCTTGAGCGACATGAGCTGCGCAAAAATCGCCTCATACACGTCGCCGGCCAGGCTGGTGGGGCGATCGATCTGCCCGCTGGCGGCCCCGGCTGCAGAAGGATTGGTGACGCTCATCGATTTCGGCCCCGCCTCTTGACACTGACCGCTTCTAGCATGATCTTGTACGATATTCAATCCTATATCATATAGGATTTAATCGATGAAGATTGAACAGTGCCAGACCCAGGCGTGGGCGTGGGCTTGCTCATGGAGCGTAATGCCTTGGTAGAAAATGAATTTCACCGTGCCGACGTGCTCGGTGAAGCCGAACTCGGCCTAATGGTCGCAGCACTCGCGCCCGACGTCCGCGGCAGGCTCGATGCAGAATTCGTCTGCAACAAGGGCGACGTCATCATAGATCCGGGCTCCGCTTCGGAATTGGTACGGAGACTCTCCGGCTATCCGGGTTCGCGCTGCGCCGCCCATCCAGACCGGCGCGCCTGTCGGCAGCCCCGGCGACAGCGTGGCCCACCCTCTCGCGGCGAAGGGCTTTGAGATTGAGCCTCGCCTCTGGAGCGAACTCAACGGTCTCGCACAATCCCATTCGTCGGTCGCCAGAGGATATGCACTATGACCCTGTTCGCCGCCCTGAGGCTGCCCCGCGAGATTTTGTTTGGCAAAGGTCAGCGCCATGCGCTTTCCACCGTCGCTGCCAAACATGGACGTCGGGCGCTGCTATGCACCGACGAGCGGTTCGCCGGCACCGCCGTTTTTTCCGAAATCGTCGCGAGCCTGAAGGCGTCGTCGGTTGAGATCTTCGTTCATGATCGCGTGCAGCCGGACGTGCCGCTCGACACGGTCGGCGTCTGCGTTGAGGAAGCGCGGAGCTTCATGCCCGATATGGTGATCGGCATCGGCGGCGGCAGCTGTCTCGATTTTGCGAAATGCGCGGCCTTGCTGATCAGCCATGGCGGCAAGCTTCAGGACTACTACGGTGAGTTCAAAGTGCCGGGTCCGATCCTGCCAGTGATCGCCGTGCCGACCACAGCGGGCACCGGTTCGGAAGTGACGCCGGTCGCAGTGATCTCCGATCCCGATCGACTTTTGAAGATCGGCATTTCGAGTCCGCACCTGATTGCAGCCGCTGCGATCTGCGACCCCGAACTGACGATGACGTGTCCGCCGTCCCTGACGGCAATCGCCGGGGCCGATGCCTTGACCCACGCGATCGAGGCCTTCACTGCGGTTAGACGCGGTGTCGCTTTCGACCTGCCGCAGAAACATGTTTTCATCGGCAAGACGGCGCTTACCGATCACTTCGCTCTGCTCGCCATCAAGCTCCTGGGACGCAGTCTCGAGAAGGCCTGCCGCGATGGCGCCGACGAGGACGCGCGGGCGGATGTGATGATGGGCGCTCTGGCGGCCGGCTGCGCGTTCGGCACCGCGGGAACAGCGGCCGCGCACGCGGTGCAATACCCGATCGGCGCCTTGACCCACACGCCGCACGGGCTCGGCGTCGCGACCATGCTGCCTTACGTGATGAATTATAACTGCTCCGCGACGACAACCGAAATCGCCAAAGTCGGAGTCGCTCTCGGCCTCGAGCGCTCGAGCCGGAGCGACGGCGAGATGGCCGGCGCGACGATTGAAGAAATCAGCCGTATGTTCGCGGCGATCGGGATCACTCCTACATTGGCCGGTCTTGGACTTCCCTCCGACAAGATCGATTGGACCGCCGAACTCGCCCTCGGCATCGATCGGCTGATCAAGAACAATCCCCGCCCGTTCGACCTTCCCGCGATGAAACGACTGGTGAAAGCCGCCTACGACGGCGATCTCGCCGGCAGCGCCAGCTGACAGGACCCCATCATGAACATGCCCCAGCACACATTCAAGACCGACCAGGAAACCATCGACCTCCGCGCTTATTCGCGCGGCCTCTATATCGACGGCCAATGGCGGCAGGCCGCTGACGGCCGCCTTATCGAGGTGGTCGATCCGTCCACCGAGCGCGTGATCGCCGAGGTCCCCGATGCGGCCATGGTCGACGTCGAGGCAGCGGTGGAGGCCGCCGCCCGGGCGGCAGCCGGCTGGAGCCAGACGCCGCCGCGCAAGCGATCCGAAATTTTGAGGCGCTGCTTCGAATTGATGACGCAGCGTTCGGAAACGCTCGCCGCGCTGATATCGATCGAGAACGGCAAGGCGTTGCGCGATGCGCGCGGCGAGGTCGCCTATGCCGCCGAGTTCTTTCGCTGGAACGCTGAGGAAGCCGTGCGCATCACCGGCGAATTCGGCCTCGCTCCTTCGGGCACGAACCGCATCATCGTCGACTATCAGCCGATCGGCGTCTGCGTTTTGATCACGCCCTGGAACTTCCCGGCGGCCATGGCGACCCGCAAGATCGCTCCCGCCCTAGCAGCAGGATGCACGGTTGTACTCAAGCCCGCGAGCGAGACGCCTCTCACGGCCTACGCGCTCGCTGCGCTGTATGAAGAAGCCGGCGTTCCCCCAGGCGTCGTCAACGTCCTTACGGTTTCCAATCCTGCTCCGGCCACCGCCGCCATGCTGGCGGATCCACGGGTGCGGAAACTGTCGTTCACCGGCTCGACCGGAGTTGGCCGCCTCCTCCTCGCTGAAGCGGCCAAGCACGTCATCTCGTGCTCGATGGAACTCGGCGGCAACGCGCCGTTCATCGTCTTCGACGACGCCGATCTCGAGGCTGCGCTCGACGGCGCGATGGTAGCGAAAATGCGCAACGCCGGCGAAGCCTGCACCGCCGCAAACCGCATCTATGTGCAATCCGGCATCCACGACGCTTTCGCCGAAGGGCTTCGAAAGCGCATGACGGCGCTCAAAGTGGGCCCGGGCGTCGAAGCAGCAACCGAATGCGGCCCGATGATCACGAAAAAGGCCGTCGATAAGATCGACCGGCTGGTTCAGAACGCCGTCGCGCGCGGCGCGCGCATTCTGTGCGGGGGCTCGGTCGGGAGCGGGACGGGATTTTACTATCCTCCGACAGTGCTCTGCCACGTGCCGACCGACGCCGCGATGGCGCAAGAGGAAATCTTCGGTCCTGTGGCACCGATCTCGCGCTTCGAACAGGAGAGCGAGGCGATCGAACGGGCGAACGACACGGAATACGGGCTCGCCGCCTACATCTACACCCGTGATCTTGCCCGCGGCATGCGTGTAGCCGCGAAGATTGAAGCTGGTATGATCGCGCTCAATCGCGGCCTCATGTCGGATCCGGCCGCCCCGTTCGGCGGCGTCAAGCAGAGCGGCATTGGACGCGAAGGCGGGCAAGGACACGGCATCGCCGAATTCATGGAGGCGAAATATCTCGCCGTCGCGATGTAGACGAAGGACAGGCGCGGCGCGATCCCTTCAACCGTGACCATGTCGCGCCGTGGGTTAAGAAGCAGAACTGCGGTGAGGTCCAGAGCCGTCAGGCTCAGGCGCTTCGAAGACAAGAGAGAGGAGATTAATTGTGCGCACCATCAAGGGACCGGCAATATTCCTGGCTCAGTTCGCCGGCGAAGCTCCTCCTTTCAATACGTTGGACAGCATATGCGCCTGGGCAGCGGGTCTTGGATACAAGGGCGTGCAGATACCCAGCTGGGTTTCCAGCTTTATTGACCTGGAAAAGGCTGCGACGTCGAAAACATATGCGGATGAACTGCGTGGCACAGTCCATCGTCATGGACTCGAGATTTCTGAATTGTCGACGCACCTTCAGGGGCAACTGGTCGCTGTGCATCCGGCCTACTCCAGTGCTTTTGACGGTTTCGCGCCGGCTGCCGTCCATGGCAATTCCTCAGCTCGGACGGCATGGGCCATTCAACAATTGAAATGGGCCGCAAAGGCTTCGGGCAACCTTGGTCTGAATGCCCACGCAACTTTTTCGGGCGCGTTCGCGTGGCCTTTCATCTACCCCTGGCCCCAACGCCCCGATGGCCTGATCGCCGATGCCTTTAGTGAGCTTGGCCGCCGATGGTTACCAATTCTCGATGAGTTCGATCGCAACGGCGTCGATGTTTGCTATGAATTGCACCCGGGCGAGGATCTCCATGACGGGACGACTTTCGAAATGTTCCTCGATCAAGTGAAGAACCACGTTCGCGCCAATATTCTTTACGACCCAAGCCATTTTGTGCTGCAGCAACTCAAATATCTCGATTTCATCGATATCTACCACCAGCGGATCAAGGCGTTCCATGTCAAGGATGCCGAGTTCAATCCAACCGGCAGGCAAGGTGTCTACGGAGGTTTTCAGTCGTGGGTCAACCGCGCCGGACGTTTCCGATCGATTGGAGACGGTCAGGTTGACTTTCGATCGATCTTTTCGAAGCTCACGGCCTACGATTACGCGGGGTGGGCCGTGCTGGAGTGGGAATGCGCGCTGAAGCATCCGGAAGATGGCGCTCGGGAAGGAGCCCGGTTGATCTCCGACTACATCATACGGGTAACCGAGCGAGCTTTCGACGACTTTGCAAGCTCCGGCATAGACAGGGAAGCAAATCTGAAAATGCTTGGTCTGCGGCCAGATGAGGGCATGTCATGAGAGGCAGCGAGACGTCGCGGATCCGGTTGGGAATGGTCGGTGGCGGGATCGGAGCCTTCATCGGCTACGTGCACCGAATTGCATCGCGAATTGACGACGATTATGAACTGGTTGCGGGAGCTCTGTCCTCCGATCCCGATCTAGCCCAAGAATCTGGTAGCAAGATCGGGCTGGCCGAAGACCGAATATATGCAAGCTTTGCCGAAATGGCGGCGAAAGAGGCTGCCCGCGAAGACGGCATTCAGGCCGTCTCAATCGTTACACCCAATCACCTGCATTATGCGCCGGCCAAGGCATTTCTTGAGGCTGGAATTCATGTGATTTGCGACAAGCCGCTTACGTCAACGCTCGATGACGCTCGTGCGCTGGCCAAAATCAAGCCAAAGAATGGCGCGAAGTTTCTATTGACGCACAATTACACGGGCTATCCTTTGGTACGACAAGCGCGTGCCATGGTAGCGAATGGTGACTTGGGCAAGATTCGCGTCGTTCAAGTCGAGTATCCGCAAGATTGGCTAACTCGCCCCCTTTCAAGCAAGCAGGCTGATTGGCGCACGGATCCTGCTCGTTCAGGACAAGGCGGTGCTATCGGAGATATCGGTACGCACGCTTATAACCTTGCACGGTTTGTCACGGGTTTGAAAACGGCGGCCGTAAGTGCGGACCTGTCGACTTTCGTGGAGGGCAGGCTGCTCGACGACAACGTGCACATATTGCTGCGGTTTGAAGGTAACGCGCGCGGGATGCTGTGGGCCAGCCAGGTTGCCGTAGGCTGCGAAAACGGTCTGCAGCTGCGCGTCTACGGCGAAAAGGCCGGGCTTGAATGGCGCCAGGATAATCCGAACCAGATGTGGTTCACCGAATTTGGCAGGCCCAAGCAACTTCTGACGCGAGGCGGCGCCATCTCCGGTGACGCTCCTCCGATTCAGGTTCGACTGCCGAGCGGACACCCCGAAGGTTATCTCGAGGCGTTCGCCACACTTTACAGTCAGTTTGCTCAACTGATCCGCTCGGGAGACGCTGCCTCTCCCGACCTGCCGTCGCTCGCTGACGGAGTTGAAGGAATGGAATTCATCGCCGCCGCGGTCCGATCGAGTAACAATCAGAGCATGTGGACAAGCCTTAGCGACGTGTAAGGCGCGCGGCTTCGCGCGTGCCACGCACCGCACCCGCCTCATTCAAACCAGCCTTCCGCGGCTCGCAATACGCCTCTCCTCTCCCGCTTGCGTGTCCGCAGGGAGAGGGAAACGAAGAGCGCCGGGGCTGCAAACGCTCTTACTTCAACAATTGAGCTACATTGTCCTTGGTCACGAGGTCGAGACCGGTATAGATGACCTCTGGAACCTTCTGGCCTTTCTTGATTGCCAGCAGAGTGTCCATCGCCTTCTCGCCCATCTCAAACGGGCGCTGTCCGGTAAGCGCGTTGGAGTAGCCGTCGCGCAGCAGTTCGAGCTGCATCTTCAGCGTATCGGCGACGACGAGCGTGAACTTCCCGGCGTCGATATCCTTCCTGTTCTTGTTGACAAAGGCCTTGTAGCCCTCGGGCGCGAACATCGGCCAGCCGCCGACCGGCACGATCGCCGCGAGATCAGGCGTCGCGGTGCGCAGATCGGTCATCTGCTGGATGCCAAGAGCCGGGTCATCGTTGCTGAAGGCCGGCGAGCCGGAGACCTCGACCCACTTCGATCCCTTGAGAGCTTCGCGGACACCATCGACGCGTTCGGCAAGATTCTTGGCGCCGGGGCCGCCGGAGATGATGGCGTATTTGCCGCCGTCCGGCCGGAGTTGCAGCAACTGCTTGCCGAGCGCCAGGCCAAAATCCTTGTTGTTGGTGCCAATATAGGCGATGCGCTTGGAGCCCGGCGCGTCGGCGTCGAAGGTCACGACCGGAATGCCGGCTGCCGTCGCCGCGTCGATAGACTTGGTCATCGCCGCGACGTCAGCGACCGAGATTGCAAGACCGTCGACCTTCTGCGTAACGAAGTCCTGGATGATCTGCGCCTGGGTCGCGGGTTCGTGCTCGACCGGCCCCTTATAGATGCACACGACGTTACCAAGCTCCTTGGCGCGCTTGAGGCAACCGTCGCGCGCCACGTCAAAGAACGGATTGTTCATCGCCTTGGGCACGATCGCGAACCGGTAGTTCTGGGCGAGCGCCGGACTGGCCATGAACGCGAACGCCATGCCGGCAAGCAGCAGCTTCCTGATTGGCTTCATACTCTCTCCTCCACATTTTTGACGCCTATCCTGAAAACTCTTCTGCTCCGGGAGGCAGATAGGCGACGCTTGCTTTGTCCGCCCGGACAGCCATTTCACATCATTCGCGAACGTATGCGGTCGACCAGCACCGCCAGGATGATGATCACGCCCACCAGTGCCTGCTGCCAGTAGGAATTGACCTGCGCGAGCACGAGACCGTTGCGGATCACCTCGAGCAGCACGCACCCGACGATGGCGCCCAGCGGCCCGCCTGCCCCACCAGCAAGGTTGGCACCGCCAATGACTGCCGCGGCGATCACGTTGAGCTCATAGGAAGTCGCCATGTTGGCAGGCGCCGAACCGAGCCAACCGGAGACGATGATCCCCTGCAAGCCCGCGGCAAACGCGCAGATCACGTAGACCTCAATCTTGACCCGCACCACCGGAATGCCGGTCAGTTCGGCCGCCTTCTCATTGCCACCGAGCGCAAAGACGTGACGGCCGAATGCCGTGTGGTGCAACACGACAGCCATCACGACGGCAAGCACGACGAGATAGAGGAAGGGCGCCGGCACGCCGAACAGATCGCCCGACGTGAGCGCGTAGAAATAGCCGGCATCGGGCCCGCCGGGAAAACTGCCCCTGCCGTTCGAGACGACGTAACCAAGACCGCGCACGATCGAGAGCATGCCGAGCGTCGTCACGAAGGGTGATAGCCCGAGCACCGCGACGCAAAAGCCATTGACGAGCCCGACGATCAGCGCGGTGCCAAGCCCCGCCAGCACCGAGACCAGCAGGATCAGGCCCGGGACGTTGGCAACCACCGTCTTGCCGTCGGCGGCCATGTGAACGAACAGCGACGCACCGGGCATGTCCGGCGTCGACAGGCCCGACATCACCATCGACGTGATCATGGCGGAAAAGCACATCATCGAGCCGACGGAGAGATCGATGCCGCCTGTGATGATCACAAAAGTGATGCCAAGGGTGGCGATGGCGATGAAGGAAAAGTTCTTCGCCACATTCTGCATGTTGCCCTGCGTGAAGAAGTAGGGGCTCGCAAAATGCATCACGATCAGCAGCCCCAGCAGTGCCAGCAGAACGTAGCCAGTTTGGGACGCAAAGATGCCGCGCTGCCACCACCTGACACGGCCGACATTGGTAAAGGAAATCGGGGATTCCAGCGGCATGGCCATCACGCAGCCTCCTTCGCGCCGGTGATCAGGGCAGTGACTTCCTCGGGGCTGGTATCGCGGATCGGCTTGTCCGCCCGCTTCTCGCCGCGGCGCATGACGACGACGCGGTCGCAGACCGCGAAGACGTCGGGCATGCGGTGGGAGATCAGCATGACCGCCACGCCCTGCTCTTTCAGCCGATGGATCAGGCTCAGAACCTGTTCGACCTGGCGGACCGATATCGCCGCGGTCGGCTCGTCCATCATCACGAGCTTGGCGTTCGACAGGCGGGTGCGTGCGATCGCAACCGCCTGGCGTTGGCCGCCGGACATCTGCTTGACGAGGTCATGCGGCCGTGTCTCGGAGCGCAGCTCGCCGAACAGCTCCAGCGCGCGCGCCGCCATCGCATTGTGATCGAGGAGGGCAAGCGGGCCGAATTTGCGCTTGAGTTCGCGGCCGAGGAAGACGTTGGCGGCCGCCGTGAGATTGTCCGCAAGCGCCAGGTCCTGATAGACGACCTCGATCCCGACCGCGCGGGCATCGATGGGACGGTGGAAATGGACCGCGTTGCCGTCGAAGCAGACCTCGCCATGGGTGGGCCGGAAATTGCCGGCGATGATCTTCACCAGTGTCGACTTGCCGGCGCCATTGTCGCCCATCAGGCCGACCACCTCGCCGGGGAAGACCTGCATGTCGACGTCATGCAGCGCGCGGATCGCGCCGAACTCCTTGCCAACACCCGTCAGCGCCAGGAGCGGTTGCCGGCCTTCTTGCGCGGTTGCCATCATCACCTCGCTCAGACGTACCGATTGACAAGAGATTCCAGATATTCCTGACGTCCCGAACGCGGCTGCGGATCGAACCCTGACGTCAGTGCGCGGTCGGCGAGATCGGCCAGCGACCGCTGGCCGGCGAGGATCGCCTGCCCCTCCGCGTCAGCCCATCCGGAATAACGTTCCGCGACCGGCCTGGTCAGCGCCTCGGCATCGAGCATGTCGGAGGCGGCAAGGAACGCCCGCGCGCAGGCGTCCATCGAGCCGACATGGGCATGGATCAAATCATCCGGATCGATCGATTGACGTCTGATCTTGGCGTCGAAGTTAAGCCCGCCTGTCGTGAAGCCGCCGCTCTTCAGCATTTCGTGAAACACCAGTGCGAGTTCCGGCACGTTCATCGCGAACTGGTCGGTATCCCAGCCAAGCAGGTCGTCGCCGCGGTTGACATCGAGCGAACCGAACACGCCAAGCGCCTCGGCGAGCGCGACCTCGTGGTGGAACGAGTGGCCGGCGAGGATGGCGTGGTTCTGCTCGATGTTGAGCTTGACGTCCTTTAGAAGATCGTAGCGCTGCAGGAAGCCGTAGCAGGTGGCGACGTCGAAATCGTATTGGTGCTTGGTCGGCTCCTTCGGCTTGGGCTCGATCAGGAGCGGCCCCTTGAAACCGATCTTGTGCTTGTGCTCGACCACCAGCGAGACAAAGCGGCCAAGCTGGTCGAGTTCGCGTTTCATGTCGGTATTGAGCAGGGTCTCGTAGCCCTCTCGCCCGCCCCAAAGCACGTAGTTCTGGCCGCCCAGCCGATGCGTCACCTCAAGCGCCGCCCGCACCTGTCCGGCGGCATAGGTGAAAATGTCCGGATCCGGATTGGTCGCGGCGCCGGCCATGTAACGGCGATGCGTGAACAGATTGGCCGTACCCCAGAGTAGACGCACCTTGGAAGACGCCATCTTCTGTTCGAAGACGTCGGCAATAGCGTTGAGGTTGGCGACGGATTCGGCAAGCGAGGCGCCCTCCGGCGCGGCATCCACGTCGTGGAAGGTGAAGAACGGTACATCGAGCAGGCGGAACAGCTCGAAGGCGATGCCGGCCTTGGCACGAGCCAGCGCCATCGGATCAGAGCCGTGGTGCCATGGCCTCAAAAAAGTCTCCCCACCGAAGGGATCACCGCCGGGCCAGCAGAACGAATGCCAGTAACAGACGGCAAAGCGCAGATGATCCTCGAGCCGCCGACCCGCCACGATGCGATCCTTGTCGTACCATCGGAACGCGAGCGGGCTTTTTGTCTGCGGGCCGCCATAGGCGACCGGAGCGGTCGTGAAGAAATGAGCTGGCGCATTCACTGAGAAAACTCCTTCAGCGCAGGATAAAGCTTTCGCCACTGACGATAGGCTTCATCATAGGCGGCGACCGCCGAAGCACGCGGCACAAAGGTCGCGAGCCGGCGCGGACGAACACAGACTTCCGATGGCTGGGCACCGGTGGCGGCAATCATGCCGAGCCGCGCCGCACCGAGCGCCGCGCCGACCTCGCCCTCCTCGACACGGTGAACGGGAATGCCGAGCACGTCGGCGCTGATCTGCGCCCAGAGCGCCGAGCGCGAGCCGCCGCCAACGAAATCAACTTGCGCGATCGGCAAATAGCCGCCCAAGGCAACGAGATTGTCGCGCGCGGCAAAGGCGACGCCTTCCAGCACTGCCTGAACGAGATCCTCGCGTCCGGTCGCGCCGCGAAGACCAACAAAGGCGCCGGCCGCGGCAGCGTCATTGTGCGGCGTGCGCTCGCCGTCGAGATAGGGCAGGAATTTGACCGGGCTCGGACGGTCGACGACCTCGCCGAGCGGGGCGAGCAGCGCGGAAGCCGGCGTTGCCATGACAGTCGCGAGCCAGGCAAGCGAGGCGGCGGCCGACAACATCACACCCATTTGGTGCCACAGACCAGGAAGTGCGTGGCAGAATGCGTGCACGGCCGAAGCGGGCGCGGGTGCAAACCGTTCCGTGACCCGGAACAGCACGCCCGAAGTCCCGAGCGACAGGAATGCGTCACCAGGCGCAATGGCGCCCAGCCCGATCGCGCTGGCCGCACAATCGCCCGCGCCGCCCGCGACCACCACGCCGGATGCCATGCCCCAGCGTCGCACGAAGTCGGAAGCAAGGTGCGCGCTCACCTCACTGCCTTCGACGAGCCGCGGCATATGATGGACATCGAGTCCGGTTGCTTGCAGAATTGTCGTGGACCAGCAGCGCCGGCCGACATCGAGCCAGAGCGTTCCGGCTGCGTCCGACATATCCTCGACCATCTCGCCGGTCAGCCGATAGCGGACATAGGCTTTTGGCAGAAGCACCTTCGCTACTTTGGCAAAGACTTCCGGCTCGTGGCGCGCGACCCACATCAGCTTCGGGGCGGTGAAGCCCGGCATCGCAAGATTACCGGCAATCTCGTGCAGCGAAGGACAGTCTCGCGCGAACTCGACGCACTCGGCGTGAGAACGGCCGTCGTTCCACAGAATGGCCGGACGCAGCGGCTGCCCCTTCGCATCGAGCAGCGTGGCGCCGTGCATCTGGCCGGACAGGCCAATTCCGCGAACTTGTGACACTTCGCGCTGATGCGCGGCTGCAAGATCGTCGATGGCGCCGATCGTCGCATCGACCCAGGCATCGGGATCCTGCTCGGACCAGAGCGGCGCGGGATGCGACAGCACAAGCTCGCGCGCGGCTGTCGCGACAATCGCGCCAGCCTCATTCACGAGCACGGCTTTCACACCGGACGTGCCGACGTCCAATCCCAGATACACGCACATTCCTCCCTGCGCGCCTCGATTGCGGCGTGCGAACTGCGTCGCCTTGCCCGCAACAGCTTGCCTATGAATTCTGCCGTTCACCGGACGGGATTCACCCAGCCGATCGGCCCTAAGGCAGATTGTCCCTCATCACGATGTCGATCCGGATTTTCTCCTGTTCCCTCAAGATCGGTTCGCCGCGAGCAAGCGCGAGCAGCACGCGGACGGCGGCGCGCGCCTCATGTCCGGGGTTTTGCGAGATCACCGCATCCATCGCGCCCTGCAGCAGCAGCTTGCGCGTCATGACAGTCACGTCGTGACCGACGAAGACCAACTGGTTCGCCCGCCCGGAGTCGATGAGCGCCTTGGCGACGCCGGGCGTTCCGGCGCCCACATTATAAAGGCCGACAATGTCGGTATGCTTGCCCAGCAACCTCGCCATGAGGTGTTCCGAGCGGTCGTCCTCATCCCGCCCCTCAAGCGCGGGCAGCACGTTGAGCTGGGAAAACTCGGACGCCATCACCTGGTTGAAACCGAAGATGCGCTCGGCATGGTCGCGCAAGCCTTGCGCGCCGGCGACGATCGCGACCTTGCCTTGCCGGGGACCGACGAGACGGCCGACCAGCGCGCCGGCGGTGCGCCCGGCGGCGATATTATCGATGCCGATGTAATGATGGCGCCGGGAAGACGGCACGTCCGACACCAGCGTAACGACCTTGGTACCGCCATCGACGAGATCGTTGATGGCCGCGCGGACGCTTGGATGATCGAGGGCTACGACCGCCACGCCGTCGAAATCGCCGGCAAGCGATTCAAGCGTGGTAGCGAGAATGGTGGGATCGAACACGTCGGTCGCGACCATCTCGACGGCGAGGCGGCGGGCCGAGAGCCAGGCCGACATCTCGCCGAGATACGAGTGGATCTGCTGCATGAACAGGTTTGGGCCGGACGGCATCACGAAGGCGAAGCGACGCGCCCGGCGGCGGGCCAGTTCGGCCGCAGCCACATGCGGTTGAAACGCGTTCCGCTCGACCGCCTCCTTGACGCGGCGCACCGTCTCGGGCCGCACGCCTGGGCGATTGTGAAGGACGCGATCCACCGTGGCGAGGCTCACCCCGGCCTGGCGTGCGATCCCCTTGAGCGTCAGCGGCGTGTTGGCGTCCTGCTCCTTCATGGTGCCCACCATAGCTGAGGCATTATGAGGTACGCAACTCATTTTGAGGTATGCGATAACTCCCTGATCTGAAACAGGTCCCGGCCGTTGCATGGCTCTCTTGGGTTGTCTTGGGAGGCGTCGAGCGTCAGGCTCGATCCCCCGGAGTACAGCGGCCCCAGCGCAGCACGACGGGGTCAATCGCGAGCGGGCCGCCAGAACGACTGGCTTGCCTCGTAGTCGACGACGCCGGGATCGAGGCCGATGTCGCGGAGCATCCGCTCGTCGAGGCTGGCGAGTTCGCGGCGCGCCATGAAGCGCCGCACCGTGAAATAGTCGGACGCTTGAACGCTCTGCTGGGGAAGCAGGCCTACCCCCACAACGTTCGAGGGGTGTGGGGAAAGATGGTAGCGAGAGACGACTCGAACCCCCGAGGCTATCCGCTGGGCGAACTGCAGGACGGCGTCAATTGCGCACAAGTGCATTGTTTCGAACTGGTTGTCCGATTTGTTCGCCGTACTACCCTATTCTACGATGAGGGCGTAACAGACCTGTCCGACTAGCGTCCGCGGTATATGTTGGGATGAAACCACGGAGAGAAGCCAATATGGTCGATGTAATGCACGACGCCGTTTAGTTTGATTCTGGACAGAGCATTAGAAGCTCCATTTCCAAACGCGCCCAAAAAATTTGGCTGGAATAGAGTTGCTTACATAACGAACAGCGCAGCTTGAGTGCTGGCTGGGGCGGGAGGGATCGAACCTCCGAATGGCGGAATCAAAATCAGTTTGATTATCAAACGAATTCAAGGCGGATTTGGAAAAATCGGGCAAAACACGCTCCAGCAGGCTCAATAGGTTGGCAGCCGTTTCCAAATGAAAAATGGTCTCGTCGAAGATCAAATCCTTCTTTGCCGCGCGACAACGAGGCGCTATGCGAAGACCCAATGGTCGCGCTCAATGGGTCGCCAACGAGCAGAAAGGCCTGACACATCCGCCTGAGCGCGTTGCTGCCGCCCGGATTTCGAATTCTTTCCGGAGATGACGCAACCGCCCTCGCCTATATCGCCGCAGGCGGGAATGCCTGCCTTTCGACGATTTCGAACCTCGCGCCGGACGTGTGCCGGATTACTTTCTCAAACCTGCGCAAGGGACGGCTGGATCGTGTCCCGTGGCGTGGTGTAGCTGAGTTCGGGTCACCACGTTCGCCGGCAAGGGCCGGATCGGTCAGCTGGCGATTGCCGGGAAGCTGACGGTGGGATCATCGCTCAACGGTGCGATGATTGCCAGTGTCATGTAGCGGGCGCGCTGGACCGCCCATTCATCGTTCTGTTCGAGCAGGATCGCGCCGATGAGGCGGACGATAGCGTCTTCATTGGGGCGCCTATGCAGCTTCGAAGGCCGGCCTGGAAGGCCTTATGCACTATTACGCCACGTACCTCAGACCGCACCGAATCACTGCGAACGCTATCGCGCCGTCCCTTATCGCGACGGACATGATCGGTGAGATGCAGTCGCACGCGATGGACCAACTGCCACTTGGGCGCTTGGGTCGGCCTGACGAGATCTGGCCCGCGGTTCGTATGATCATGGAAACGGAATATCTGACCGGTCAGACCATTCACATCGATGCGGGTAGATATATGACGTGAGTCCAACGAGGCTTATAAGCGCTCATGTGCGGCGCAGGCGCGAAAGCGCTTCGCAACGATGGACTATCTATCGAATGATGTTGGTATCGGTGCATGGCGAATGGTTCCGGATCGTGCGCTTGCCACTGCACTCGTGCACGAGCATTCCAGCCAGAGGGTCTAAGTCGGTCTCGATGGCTTCGGTGAGACGAATGCGGCGGAAATCCGCGGGACTGGCATGTAGATAAGGTCGGGATCGGTTGCGGACGAAGAAGTCCCGGTCGGCCCGTGGCGCAAACACGGTCGCGCGAGGAAACGCCTTGCCGCCATCAGCCGTCCGGAAATTGCGACATGATCCGGGTGCGTGTGCGACACCACCACGATGTCGATGTCCTCGGGCCGCAAGCCGACGGCCAGCGGCACACCAGCGCGACGATGCGGGCGTTCCTCGAGTATATGCGCAACGGGATGGTGAGTTTCGAGAGGGATTTGCCCGAAGTCATTCAAAAGCTTCGTTTTATTAGCCGGGGTGAGATAGGCTAGCTTGCGTCGCGAGAGCTTCCGCGATAACTCTGCACTGAATGCGAAAATTTTATCGCGCTTAGTGCAAGTTCGAAGGGGCAATTGTGTCAAAGGAAAGCGCGGAAAAATCGAGCCCGAAGAAGGAGGGTCTGCGCGAACGCAAGCGCCGTGAAACGCTTTGGCGCATCGCAGAGACTGGCTTGAAACTGTTCATGACGAATGGCTACGAGGCGACGACGCTCGAAACTATTGCCGAAGAAGCGGGCATTTCCCGTCGAACGTTCTTTTATTATTTCAAATCAAAGGAAGAAATTCTTCTGGCTTGGCAAAGTGGCACTGCGGAAGCCATTCGAGCGGCCGTGCTCGAACAGTCGACGAAGCAATCACCGCTCGATGCTGTCAAAAACGCGCTCTTGAAGCTGACGACAACCTACGAGACGGGTTTAGCTGCCAAACATATGATGGAAATCGACCGCCTGATGCGGTCGAACGAGAACCTTCGCGCCCGCGACCACATAAAGTACGCCAAGCAGGAGCAGGCGGTTTTCGAAGCGCTCTGCGAGATGTGGCCGCAAGCAAAGAGGCGCCTGGCGTTGCGCACCGTGGCAATGATTTCCATCGGTGCTTTCCGCCTCGCAGTCGACAATTGGAGCAGGGACAAGGGAAAGCGACCCGTGGCCAGCTACTTGCGAGAGTGTTTCGCCCATCTAAAAGTGGAGACTTGAAGGCAAGCGCTTCGCAATCCGACGCCTCACGGTTCGACTGCGGCAAAATACTGCACCAAGTGTAATTTTAATTGACGGTTGCTGGGTTTGGACGCTAGGTCGTACGCCGACGATCAAGAACGCGTCCATCGTGAGGTCGGCACTGTGCAGGCTGGCCAACAGTTCGACTGTGTCTGGTGTCCTCATTTTCGTGCGAGGGCCCCGCTCTCAAGGAGCAGAGTATGAGAATCCGGGTCAACGCCATGCTGTTGGCATGCAGTATCGCCGCTGCGCTTCCAGCGAGTGTTGCGAGTGCGCAGACTGCCCCAGCCCAACACGAGCAGGCCACCCCTCGCTCCATTGATTTCAATTGGAACGACAGTTCTCGCGAACGACAAGTCCCCGTCCGCCTCTATTGGCCAGCTCACGCGTCATCGAAACCGGTGCCGCTCATTGTCTTCTCGCACGGCATGGGTGGTTCGCGAACTGGCTACACCTACCTTGCCACACGCTGGGCGGAAAACGGCATTGCAAGCTTGCATGTCCAGCACACCGGCAGCGACTCCGCCATCTGGTCCGGCAACCCCCTTGGCATTGTAGATCGGTTGCAAACCGCGACGGGAGATACCGAAGCGGCAGCCCGCGTTGGCGATTTGAGGTTTTCTCTCGACCGCATCTTGGCGAGTGCCAGCCCCTACGCTCGCTTCATCGATACCCAGCGAATTGTCGTTGCGGGCCATTCGTACGGCGCCAATACCGCGTTGCTGACCGTCGGCGCGCGGGTCGTTCGAAACGGCCGCTGGCTCGATTTCCGCGACCGCCGTTACAAGGCCGCGATCGTGATTTCGGCGCCACCATTCTACGGCGAAACGGACCTGACCGGCGTGCTCGCCCATGTGGGCGTTCCCACGCTCCACGTGACCGCCACTCAAGACGTAATAAAGATTCCGGGGTTCTATTCTTCCGCGAGTGATCGTGTCGCGATCTTCAACGCCGTCGCCAATCCGCGAAAGGTGCTCGCCGTGTTTCGAGGCGGCTCTCATAGCATCTTCACGGACCGCCCCCTGACCGGGGGACCGGGCTTGAACCCGATAGTCAAGGATGCCACGGGGGACCTGACCCTTGCTTTCCTAGATTACGTCTTTGCCGGCGATGTATCGAGTATGACCCATTGGAGACACGCTTGGCAGAATATTCTTGCTCAGCCTCCGGCTCAGAATGCAATGTTGCGTGAGGCGAGCGCGAGCGATCGGGTTGCTGCTCAGGAGCGAGACTTCGATCGTCCGCGCTTGGGGCGGGCAATCGAGCCAGCGGCAGATATCGAACGGACCTCGAGGTCGGTGCAGAGATGACATCCGATGCTGCGCATCTGGCTGACATCAGCACTGTGCCTTCTGACAGCTGGTTGCGCGACAGCGCCGCTCAATAGGGCCAATTCTCTCGCCGCTTATGATGAACTTAAGCCATCGGACGGCGTTCTGACGAAGTCCGTCATTCGCGTTGACAAGGATGACGTCCTCAACGCCAGGACGGTACGCATCAGAGAGACGCAGTTTTCCGCGAGAGCTGCTTCGGAGGTCACTTTCTCGGAAGATCAGCGCAGGCTCATTGGCAATGCTGTCGATCGGGCCTTGTGCTTTGGACTGAGCGAGCGGTTTGAGATCGTCGGCCCCGCCGATCCGGCTGATCTGACCGTGCACGCTGTGATCACGCATGCGGCGTCAACCGATCCTGCGGCCGCGGGCGCGTCCAGAGCTGCGTCCGTGGTACGGATCGTCTTGGCCCCTAGCGTGCCCGTGCCTGTCCCGCGACTTCCCATAGGGTTGGGCAGCTTATCTGTAGAAGCGGAAGCGAGGGATCGGCGAGGTAGGCAAAAGGCCGCAATCGTGTGGGGCCGTGGCGCGAATTCCTTCACAAGTTCTGCTCGGGTATCGCCAGATGGAGATGCATATGATCTCTCCACGGCATTTGGTGCCGACTTTAGCAAACTGCTCGTTACGGGCAGCACCCCATTTGGATCCTCGTCGTCACTGCCGTCGATGGACAGCTTGCATACGATGCTTGGTGGCGCGCCGAAACAGGCCGCCTGCGAAACCTACGGAAGGGCACCGGGTTTGGCAGGAATGATCGGTGAGAGACTTGGAGCTCCTCCGAGTTGGACAGACAAGGGCGCGGCCGCTCCATCGCCTGCAGAAGGCCGGACGACAAAACTCTCCGCTGAATAGCAGACGCGGCCGATCAACACGCGTTGCGATCACCACTGCTTCGTCCCATCGCTAACACACGAGCCATAGCCGACTCGCCGGGGTGGTGTCCCCGTGCAGCTCCGCTTCACGCTTTCGTGCTTCTCGCCATGAAATATCGACAGACGACGATCCTCTTGCTTTCCCGCTGACATAAATTCGCCGCCTATAATTTTACACTTAGTGCAATACAATCTCGCACCGAGTGCTAACTTAGTCGCGTATCCACGATGGCTTTCGTCGAGAGCCACGATCAGAAACAACGTGCCCGGTCTGCTTTCGGCAGTCCCGTGCAAGCGGAGAATAACTAGAGATGTCTAGCAAGGGCTCGCTCGCGAATAACCTCACTCAAGCCTTTCCTCGCAGCTTTGTAGGACTTGCGGAAGGCGCGCAAGTGCACGACCTCACCAAGCGCGGTGATCGCCTAGCATTATACATGAGCCGCGGATTTCGAACGGCCTCACGCGCCGAAGCGGCAGTTCAATCGGCCGACTCCTTGCGTGGATCGCAAAACTGGGCTCGCATTTCCACGAGCGTATTCAGAAAGCTTCGATCGCCCTACGTCATCAACGCCGGGATCGCCGTGCTGTTGTACGCGATCGCTTCGCACCCCTATATCAATCTCGCGAAAATCGCATCGAATGCCTTCCCATGTCTCGGCGCAAAGACGTGCCTCATGGCGGTGGTCAATATCGTCGCCAATGAGTTCATTCCAACGATTCAGGCGTTCCTGACCGGCCGGCTCGTGCGTTGGATGTGGGCGATCACTCTTCTCCCCATGCTTAGCATGGTGCGCCTTGTTACGACTGCGAAACTACGGTCCGCGCTGCTGCTCGTTCGTTTTCGCTTGGCGCGGCTTGCCGCCGTGCGCCGACGCCATCGCAGACGGGCGCAGTGATGCCGCGAAAAGCGCTTCAAACCGATTCGGTGAGTACGCCATGCAAGATGCGAGGCGGTCGAGATACTAGGCGGGTGAGATTTTCCGTAAGTCTGAGAGCGCACGGCGTAAAGCGCGCGATACCACCTCCTTGAAAATCGCACTCGGTGTATTATTTGCACTCTATCGCCATTGCACTGGGAGAAGATCGATGCCGGCTTGGAAGCAAAGTGACGTTCCGTCGCAACGCGGACGGTCTGCCATAGTCACCGGCACGGGCGGGCTGGGCTACGAGCACGCTCTCGCTCTTGCGCGGGCCGGTGGGGAGGTGATCCTCGCGGGCCGCAATGCTTCAAAGGGTGCCGATGCCTTAGGGCGGATACGAGCAATTCAGCCTGACGCGGATGTTCGCTTTGAGATGCTCGACCTTGCGGACATTCACTCCGTGAAGGCGTTCGGATCCCGTTTGCGAGCCGAACGAAAAAGCCTCGACCTGCTCATCAACAATGCCGCCGTCATGATGCCACCGACGAGGCAAGTGACCTCTGACGGTTTCGAATTGCAGTTCGGGACGAATTATCTGGGGCATTTCGCGCTCACTGCCGAACTTCTTCCGTTGCTGCGAAAAGGCAAGGAGCCTCGCGTCGTCACTGTGTCTAGCGTAGCGGCGCGCGGCGGCTCGATCGACTTCGACAATCTACAAGCGGAACGCAGCTACAAGCCGATGCCGATTTACAGCCAATCGAAGCTTGCAAACCTTATGTTTGCGTTTGAATTTCAGCGCCGTAGCGACGTCTTCGGCTGGGGTGTCATGAGTGTCGCTTCCCATCCCGGGATATCGCGGACCGATTTGATTCCGAACGGCGCCGGCAGGATGAGTTTTGCCGGCTTCTTGCGAACCGCAATGTGGTTCCTATTTCAGTCGCCGGCGCAAGGCGCCTTACCGACGCTGTTCGCGGCGACCTCTCCGGATGCCCGGCCCGGAGGGTACTATGGCCCCGATCGGCTGGGAGAAACGCGCGGCTCGCCAACGATCGCGTTTGTGCCGCCGCAAGCCGAAGACGATGCTGTGGCATCGCGATTGTGGGATGTCTCAGCGAGATTAACCGGCGCGAACTTTGCCCTCCAGTGAGGCCAAGCTACCACGACAGACTTTCCTTGCGCTTCGCGCAAACCTACGAAGAGACTGGCATAGCGGGAAGCGATGCGAGTCAAGGCTTCAGTCATTACGATAGAATGCCGGGTTTGAGATTTATGCGGTCAGTTTAGGCCTGCGCCTCGCCAGCGCCCGCCGATTTGACACAATCGATCATTAGCCGACGCAACCAGACCGCGCCAGGATCGTCATGACTTCGTTCGTGCCAGAGCAAGCGATAGCCGTAGGGCGTCACCTGTGCCGGCGGTTTCAGCATCACGAGGCCAAGCCGCGGCGCAAGCTGCCGGGCCGCCCGCGAGGGCATGGTCACCAAGTAATCCGACGCTGCCGTGATCACCGCGGCTGTTGCAAAATATGGGACACGCAGCGCGACGTGCCGCTTGTGGCCGCGCTCGGCCAATGCGGTATCGATCGGCCCGCCCTGCCCGCCGAAAATGCTGACCACGATGTGCGGCCAGGTCGTGAATAGCTTGATCGGCAGTACGCCTTTCGCCCCGCGCATCTCCTTGAGCAAAGGATGGCCTTGCCGAACCAGTGTCACGAAACTTTCTCGGAATAACTCGCGCGCCCGAAACGAGCCGGACACCGGATTGTCGGCATACAGCACGAAATCGACCTGACCGTCAGCTAGCATACGAAACACATCACGCGAGAAGCTGACCACCTCGATCGCCGCACTAGGTGCCTCGCGCGCAAACTGGGCGGCGACATTGGGCAGGATAGCGAGCGCTCCGTAATCGGTAGTCGCGATCCGAAAGATGCGGTCGGTGGCGGAAGGATCGAATTTCGGCTTGTGGAGAAATTTCTCGACGCCGCCGAGCAGATTCGCCAGCGGCTCGCGCATCGCCTCGGCGCGCAGCGTCGGCATCATGCCGCTTGCCGCCTTCACCATCAGTCGGTCCCCGAACAGGCGCCGCAGCTTTGCTAGCGCACGGCTGATCGCCGGTTGGCTGCTGCCGAGACGCTCAGCGGCGCGAGTGACACTGCCGGTCTCGAGCAGCGCATGTAGCACCACCAGCAGGTTGAGGTCGACTTTGGCTAAATCCATTGAACGCATAATGCTAATTCTATCATGATATTTGTGGATGACGATAGATCGACGTACATAGCCTTCCATCGCCGCTATACCCGGAGAAGCCGCCATGCCGTCACATCAGAACATCAGTCGCCGCCTCCTGCTCGCTGGCAGCGCGGCCGGAGCGATGACGCCGCTGCTGGGCATGCCGGCAACGATCGCGCAAACGCAAGCGGCAAAGACCAATTCCGGCCATTACAGTTTTCGGATTGGCGATATCAAGGCAACCGTCGTCAGCGACGGCACGCTGAGCGGCAATCCGCGCATCTACGCCTATACCGCGCAGGCGGAGGAACTCGGCAGGACGTTGAGCGATGCGTTCCTGCCGACCGACACCTTCAGGCTCAACCTGAACACGCTTCTGCTGGAAAACGGTGACAGGAAAATCCTGATCGAGGCAGGCGCGGCACAAACACTCGGCCCCGATGGCGGACATCTGTTCCGGAATCTTGCGGCGATCGGCGTGCGGCCCGAACACGTCGACGCCATCGTGATCACGCATACCCATCCCGATCATGTCGGTAATCTCAGCCGCTCCGACGGATCGAGCGCCTTTCCGAAGGCGGCCGTCTATATTCCTGAGGACGATTTTGCGTTCTTTATCCGTAATGAGCCAGACCTGTCGCGGCTACCCATGCCGGAAGACTTCCGGCGCGCCTTCATCGCCAATATCAAGCGCAGCGTGGCGCCGGTCGCGAAATCTGCCGTGCTGTACCGGCCGGGCGCCGAAGTGCTGCCGGGCGTAACGACGATCGCCGCCGGCGGCCACACGCCGGGCATGTCGGCGATCCTGGTGCATTCCGGCGCGCAGCAATTGCTGATCACGTCCGATGCCGCCTATAGCCCCCTGCTCAACATCGACAATGCCTGGCGGCCCGGCCCCGATCTCGATCCTGACTCCGCCCTGCAGGCACGCAGGCGCTTGTTCGACCGCGCCGCGACGGACCGCATCCCGGTGCTTGGGTTCCATTTTCCGTTTCCGGGCATCGGCAACATCAGGAAGTCGGACGGCGGCTATCGCTGGGTGACAGCGAACTGGCGGTTCGAAGGCTGAGCGAGCACAAGATGCGAAAACCTGCAAATCCGTCATCGTGGGAATTCACGCGCAAGCATGTCTCGCCACATGTGCGTACGGATGGTGGAGGTATATTTTTCTTCGCGCAATGATGGAGGGGTGAGGGACGGGTCGGCCTTACATTCCTGGAACCATCAGCCAGGGAGCCTGGACGCGATAGCCGGTCCTCCGAACCGCGAACTGGGCAACCGCACCAGCTTCGCACCAGAAAAGGCGTGAGCGAAGCGCAACGAACGCGATCGAAATCGAACGAAAACGTAGGAAATTCAACGAAGCCGCTCGTTATTCCGCCGCTCATAACGGTCTGGTTGCAGGTTCGAGTCCTGCCGGGCCCACCAGCCTTCGCTCGCTTCGCGAGCTACGGCTAGGCAGGCCAGCCCTTGACCTCTCCGAGCGAAGCGAGCGAAGGCTGCCGCGCCGAAGCCCACTGGGCGAAGGCGGGCGCGGCCTACGGCTCGGCAAGCCACCCTGCGATCATCTCCGGAAGGCAGCTGCAAGGCGAACGGCGCCCCCCAACCAAAATATCGAAAACAACCCCATGCAAAGTAGCAACGCGGCTGATGCTTTGAGCGATCCCGCGAAAACAGTTTGACACGTCGGGCAAATCAGCGGCACGACTCCATCATCGCCCACTGGTCTGCTTCAGCGACCATCAAACTACCTCTGCACATACGACCTGGCGAAAGTCCCTGCTCTTTAATCGAAGACTCGGCGGCAATATCGCACGAACAGGCGAAACCGCACGGCTCGATTTGTTCATCGCGCGGCCCGTCAACGGTCGGCCATGTTTCGCGATAGACCGCCTTGCGCCACGAGCGGGCGTTCCACGACCATGCATTCCGCGAGCAACCGGCCCTTGCCCTTGACTGATAAGCTTCACGCTCAGGGAACCTTCGTTTGCCATCTCCACATCTGGTGAAGTGGTATGATGGAACGTTCACCTTTTGCGAGGTTGCCCCGTCCAATGTGAGCAAAAAGAGAGCCCGGAATGTGACTTTTCACGTCAGTCTTGTTGGACGAAGTGACCTCAGTGGCGAGATCTACCGTCAGATCCGGCAGGCAATTCTGGACGGGCGCCTTCGACCTGGAGAGCGTTTGCCACCCACGCGAGAACTGGCCACCGCGCTGACGGTTGCACGATCGACGGTGGCGATTGCTTATGAAAGCCTTGTTGCGGAAGGATTCGCGACATCCCATCCAGGCTCCGGAACGTTCGTCAGCCATCAGCTTGAGGCAAAACGTCCGGGGTCGAAAACAAGGCGATCGACAGCCCGCGCGGTTCGGGTGCGTGGAGTTTGGGAGACGATACCGCTTCCGATAGGCTTTGACCGCGTGGCGCGTTTCGACTTCAGAACCGGTCTTCCAGACGTTTCGTTGTTTCCACAGCGAGCCTGGCGGCGGATCGTCGCCCGTGTGCTGCGCTCGCGCGAGATGGCGCCAGGTGTCTACGAGAATCCTGCGGGCATTTCGGACCTGCGCGCGGCGATCGCTCGCCACATCGGCATCTCACGCAGCGTTTCCGCATCGCCCGACGACGTAATCGTGGCCAATGGCACCCAACAAGCACTCGACATCGTCGCTCGCGTGCTTCTCGGGCCCGGTGATGTCGTTGCGATGGAGGATCCAGGCTATCGGCCTTTAAAGGAGTTGCTCAAGGCGCTGGGCGCGCGCGTGATCGGTGTGCCGGTCGACCGCGAAGGTCTGGTCGTGGAGGCGCTGCCGGCCGAAGCCAGGGTGGTCTACGTGACGCCGTCGCATCAGTTTCCCCTCGGCGTAGCCATGAGCCTGTCGCGTCGACGTGCGCTGCTTGCCTGGGCCGAGCGCAGCAACGCGGTTGTCGTCGAGGATGACTATGACAGCGAGTTTCGCTTCGGCGGACGTTCGCTCGAGCCGCTTCAGACCCTCGATTCGACCGGTCGCGTTGTGTATGTCGGCACATTCTCAAAGACGTTGCTGCCGGCGCTCCGGCTGGCCTTCATGGTCGTGCCGCCGTCGCTGCGAGAGGCGGCACACAAGGCGAAGTTCGTCACCGATTGGCATACGGCGACAATAGCGCAGAGCGCGCTGGCGCAGTTCATCGACGAGGGCGCATTTGCACGCCACATTCGCAGGGTGAGCCGCATCTATAGCGAACGGCATGCGATACTGACCGCGGAGATCAAGAGGAATTTTGGCGATTACCTCGACCTTGTTCCATCGAGCACCGGGCTGCACATCACCGCCTGCGCGCGAGGAGCGTCGGCTGATCATATCGATGCGATCGTATCACGAGCCTTTGATCTCGGCGTTGCCATTGATACGATGTCGCGCTGCCGAGTGGACAGGGAGCCTCCGACCGGCCTCGTCCTGGGATATGGGGCGATCGAGACGGCGCGGATTGCCGAAGGGCTGAGGCGGCTGCGCGGATGCTTCGATGAACGCGTGCCTCGACGCCGCCCGAAAGCGGCGTGACCGATGTCGCTAGAGGCGACGTCACGCGCCTGAATTGGACTGATTGATGGTGCGCAAATTGGACCTTCCGTCATACCGCTTCGCCTTCTAGTGTCGGGCCGTTGAAGGTCGGCGGACTGATGCAGGGCGGGCGCGTTCCATTTCGCGCCCGCACGCACTTTCCAAATCGCAGATCAATCATCACCGCAAATCGCATTGAAGCGGACCTCCGCCGACCTTGCAACATCGCGAACTCACAACTTGGAGACACGAGCCTGTGAGTTGTGAAGCAATTCACGGCCGCGGGTCGCAGCCCGACCTAATCAAGCTGCTGCAAGCTGACCTCGAAATCGAACAGGAGGTTTCACATGAAGCATCCGATGATTTTTGCAATCGCAGGCGTCAATTCGCTCACGAGTCGGAAAGTAGCCGCGGCGTCCAACCATCACGACGGCGCCGAGACAAGTCAACTTGGATGGGGAACACGGTTCCTAAGCTGGTGTGTCCAGTGTTCGGAGCGGTCGCGGCAGCGGCAAGCCCTGGCGGAGCTCGATGACCACCATCTCAAGGACATCGGCAAGACGCGGCAAGACGCCATGGCCGAAGCAGCCAAGCCGTTCTGGAAATGACGCCGTTCATCGCGCACTTGCTGCCGCCGATGTCCATGCCTCGGGCGGAAATTCGCGTCTGTCACTCGTCGAGAGTGCGACTACGTGGATTTGTGCTGAAGACCACCGCGCGGCTCAAGTGCTGCGAATTAGCCGTCAACACCTGAGGAGAGCACTATGCCCAACCATCAGCGCGCTGCTGCGCACAGGACAACGCCTGCCCTCCAGCCCGGTTCGATCTCGGGCGAGACAAGGCTGCGCGCGGCTGATCAACCGATCGTCACCACGCAGGCTGCCATCATCGGCGGCGGTCCCGCCGGTCTACTGCTCTCCCACATGCTCGCCCGCAACGGCGTCGACAGCATCGTGCTGGAGCGGCAGAGCCGCGGCCATGTGCTCGAGCGCATCCGCGCCGGAGTGCTGGAAGCGGGAACGATCGAACTCTTGCGCGAGGTCGGCCTCGGCGCGCGCATGGATCGGGAGGGACGTGTCCATGACGGCTCGGGCATAGCGTGGGAAGGCAAGCCGCACTTCTTCATCGACACCCGCAAGTTCACCGGCCGACCGATGATGTCCTATGGCCAGACCGCGATCACCGAGGATCTCTATGCCGCGCGCGACGCGGCTGGCGGCGTCGTGATCGATGACGCGGCAAACGTCGCGCTGCACGAGCTGACGTCGGACCGCCCGCACGTGACCTACGAAAAGGGCGGGCAGACCCGCCGGATCGATTGCGACTATGTCGCTGGCTGCGACGGCCACCATGGCGTGAGCCGGCAATCGATCCCGGCGTCGGTGCTGCGCACGTTCGCGCGCGGCTATCCGTTCGGCTGGCTCGGCATCATGTCGGAGACGCCGCCCTATCCGGAGATCTGCTATTGCTATCATTCGCGCGGCTTCGCGCTCGCCTCGCAGCGCAGCCCGATGCTGAGCCGCTACTACATCCAGTGCGATCTCGACGCCCGCATCGAGGACTGGCCGGACGACCGCTTCTGGGAGGAATTGAAGGCGCGCTGCCCGAAGGACATGGCCGACAGCATCGTGACCGGTCCCTCGATCGAGAAATCGATCGCGCCGCTACGGAGCTTTGTCGCCGAGCCGATGCGCTATGGTCGCCTGTTTCTGGCGGGCGACGCAGCGCACATTGTCCCTCCCACAGGAGCGAAAGGTCTCAACCTCGCGGTCTCCGACGTGTTCTACCTCTCGCGCGCGTTGACCGAGGCCTTGAAGGCCGGCCGCACCCACTATCTCGACGGCTATTCCGATATGGCGCTGCGCCGGGTGTGGAGCGCCGAGCGCATGTCGTGGTGGCTGACCACGTTAATCCACCAGTTCCCTAATGAAGCGCCGTTCGACCGGCGCATGCGCGAGAACCAGTTCGATTACCTTCTTGCGTCGGAGCGTGCGCAGGCATCGCTCGCCGAGCAGTATGTCGGCCTGCCATTTGAGAGCTGATGCCGCGAGCGCTACGCTTCGCTGCCGCAATCGCTCGCAGCGCCTTATCGGCCCGATTGTCCGAATCCCGAAATCACCCCGTAACTTGGCCTGCTGAGATATGAAGCTGCGAACTAACCGTCAACACTGAGGAATGCGCCATGCTCGACCATCTCCAGCGCGCTGCTGCGCGCACTACAACGCTTGCCCGCCAGCCCGGTTCGATCTCGGGCGAGACAAAGCTGCGGGCGGTCGATCAGCCGACTGCCGCCACGCCGGAGCTTCCTTCCGCCGTCCCGCTGATGGCGCTTTCAACCGGTTTCTGGGCCTTCAAGACTCTGGCCGCTGCGCACGAGTTGGACCTCTTCAGCCGCCTTGCGGGCGGCGCCGGCATCACAGTTGCCGGGCTGGCGGAAGCCCTCGGCCTGCATCCACGCCCGGCCGAGATGCTGTTGACCGGCTGCGCTGCACTCGGGCTTCTGGAGAAAACAGACGGCCGTTATCGCAATACGCCGTTAAGCGAAGCCTATCTCGTGCGCGGGAAACCGTATTACTTCGGTGGCTTCGTGCAGATGGCCGACAAGCGGCTCTACGCGGGCTGGGGGAGGCTCACAGAGGCGCTGCGCACGAACCGGCCAACCACGTGGGACCCGGCAGTGCAATCCTCGATGTTCGATGGCGAGGATCCGACGGTGCTGGCACTGTTCTGGGAGGCGATGCATTCGCTCTCCACGATGACCGCGCGCAAGCTCGGCGAAGCCGTGGATCTCAGTCATTTCCGCCGCCTTCTGGACATCGGCGGCGGATCGGGCGCGTACGACATCGAGCTTTGCAAACTGTATGGGGAGTTGCGCGCGACCGTATTTGATCTGCCGCATGTGGCCGCGATCGCCGCGGGAAAAATTACCGAGGCCGGCTTGACCGACCGCATCGAGACCGCCGGCGGCAACTTCTTCGAACGGCTTCCCGGAGATCACGACGTGCATCTCCTGTCGATGATCCTGCACGATTGGGATGAGGCGAAGAACCGCGCGTTGCTGCGCCGGTCCTTCGAGGCTTTGGCGAGCGGCGGCGCGGTCGTCATCAGCGAGCTTCTCGTCAATGACGAAAAGACCGCGCCGGCGCCGGCCGCGCTGATGAGCCTCAACATGCTGATCGAGACGGAAGGACGAAACTACACGCCGACCGAATATTCGGCGTGGCTCGACGAAGCCGGCTTCCGGCACATCGAGACGATCTGGTTCGACGCACCCGCCGCGAACGGCGCCGTGATCGGCCGCAAACCATAAGGCGCAAAGCTGAGTGCAGAGGAGAGACCAACCAATCGAAGCCAGGGAGGCAAATCATGTTGCGGATTTCAGTTCGTCTTGCATTCGTGACCGCGTCAGTTATCGCGCTTCCAGCGTTCGCGGCCATGGCCGACGATTCACAGATCACGCGCGGCAAATATCTCGTCACGCTCGGCGGCTGCAACGACTGCCACACGCCGGGATACTTCTTCGGGAATCCCGACATGTCACGCTTTCTCGGCGGCTCGGATGTGGGCTTCGAGATTCCGGGTCAAGGTGTCTTTGTGGGCCCAAACATCACACCCGACAGAAAGACCGGCATCGGTAATTGGACCCCAGAGCAGATCGTGAAGGCGATACAGGTCGGTGAACGGCCGGACGGCCGCATCCTGGCGCCGATCATGCCTTGGCACGCTTTTGCGACACTCACAGCGGAGGACGCCATGGCGATCGCGGCTTTTCTCCAAAGTTTGAACCCGGTCAGCAACCAGACTCCCGGTCCGTTCAAACCCGGGGAAAAGGTTTCGACCTTCATGTTCCGGATTGTGCCACCGGGCGAAACCGCAGCGGCTGCGGCCAAGTAGTCTGGGTCTTATCCAAACAATACTCCGCATTTGTTTAGCGTAAGCGGACGTCGCGGGTTCGTGCGCCAACGTCTGAGATTGACGCCGCACCAGTTTCGCAGAAACGACCTCATCTGAACGCAACGAACGCGATCGAAGACGAATAAAAACGCAGTGTTCTGCCGCAGATTGGGCGGGCTCATCGCACGAAACGATCACTTATCAGGTCATCATTTGGCCGGCTGTCGAGCTACCGCATCAGAAACGCATAGTTTCGTCGCTCATCGCATCAGTTCTACGGTCCTTAAACTGCCGCTCCACATGCGATCGCGCTACGGTCTCTCCACGACAATCACTTCTGCACAGGGACCCAATCGCAGACGACGGTTCACCCCGGCCCTCGCGCTCGCGGCCTTTGATCGTTGAGCGGAACAATCTCCACCGTGGCACTTTCGGTGGTGCGGCCGCGCTCGATCGTCAGCCGCACCTGCCGTCCGACCTGAGTCAGTCCGATCAGGTTGCGCATCTGCGTGGCGCTGCGAATTGGGATGTCGTTGGCCTTGAGTATGATGTCGCCGCGGCGCAGCCCTGCGCGTTCGGCCGGTGAGCCGGGGCTGACTTCCTTGATGCGGGCGCCCTGCACCGAACCGGCGGCCGGCGCTTCCAGATCCTCCAGTGCAATGCCGATACGCCCGCGCTCGACCCGGCCGGTTTGCGCAAGCTGTTCCATGACCTTGCGCGCCATGTTGATCGGCACTGCAAAGCCGATGCCGACATTGCCGCCACCGGGCGAGATGATCGCGGTGTTGATGCCGACCAGTTCGCCTCGGAGGTTGATCAGCCCGCCGCCGGAATTGCCGGGATTGATCGCCGCATCGGTCTGGATGAAATCCTCATAGCCGTGCTTGCCGAGCCCGGTGCGCCCGAGCGCACTGACCAGGCCCGAGGTGACGGTTTGGCCGAGGCCAAAGGGATTGCCGACCGCAATCACGAAGTCGCCGACTTGTAGCGCTTCGCTGTCGCCGAGCGCAATGGCTTTCAACTCGGCGGGCTCCCTGATCTGCAGCAGCGCGATATCGGTTGGCGCGTCGCGGCCGACCACTCTGCCGGCAAACTTGCGGCCGTCCTTGGTCCTGATCTGCACCGCCGTGGCGTTGGCCACGACATGGTTCGCCGTCAGTACATAGCCTCGCTGCGCATCGACGATCACGCCCGAGCCAGTGGCGTTGACTTCCTTCTCCAGTTGCTTGGGGACGTTGAAGAACTCACGGAAGAGCGGATCCTGGTAGAGCGGGTTGTCTTCCTTCACTCGCCCCTGCACCGAAATGTTGACGACCGCCGGCGTGACCTCCTTGACGAGCGGCGCAAGGGTCGCCACGCGACCTGTGGTCAGATCTGGAATCTGGGCGACGGCCGGCGCTCCCCACAGCGCCCACACCAGCCCCGAGACGACGGTCAGTCGTCCGAGCAAACGCAAAAGCTGCATGGTTTCTCCCCGACAAAATGTGCCTGGCGGCCCCCAGTGGTGACCTCGGCGCCGATAAGCTGGGTGAGCGGAAATGGCCGTTCAAGGGGCCTTGGCAGTCGGAGGTCCGGAGTGACAAAAAATTTTTGCCGTACCCCTTGAAGCGCTTTTTTTCTCTTCCTAGGTCGTTTTGCGCCTGGGGGCCGGTTCCGGACCCGGCTTTTTAGACATCGCTGACCTGACAAGGAGGATGCGCATGCATTTCCGTCCACTGCACGACCGCGTGCTCGTGCGCCGCATCGACGCCGAGGAGAAGACCGCCGGCGGCATCATCATTCCCGATACCGCGAAGGAAAAACCGCAGGAGGGCGAGATCGTCGCCGCGGGGCCGGGCGCGAGGAATGAGCAAGGCCAGTTGATCCCAATCGACGTCAAGCTGGGAGACCGCGTGCTGTTTGGCAAGTGGTCCGGCACCGAGGTGAAGATCGACGGCCAGGACTACCTGATCATGAAGGAGAGCGACCTTCTGGGCGTGGTCGACAAGGCCGGCTCGGCCAGGAAGGCCGCCTGAGTACGCTTTCCGAAGCTGCAGTCATCGAACGAGAAAGGAGCAGAGACATGGCTGCCAAGGAAGTAAAATTCTCCACCGAAGCCCGTGAACGGATGCTGCGGGGAGTGGATACGCTGGCCAATGCAGTGAAGGTCACGCTTGGCCCCAAGGGACGCAACGTCGTGCTCGAAAAATCCTTCGGCGCGCCGCGCATCACCAAAGACGGTGTCACTGTCGCCAAGGAAATCGAGCTGGAGGACAAGTTCGAGAACATGGGCGCGCAAATGGTGCGCGAAGTCGCCTCCAAGACCAGTGACCTCGCTGGCGACGGCACGACAACCGCGACCGTGCTGGCCCAGGCCATCGTGAAGGAAGGCGCGAAATCGGTCGCCGCCGGCATGAACCCGATGGACCTGAAACGCGGCATCGATCTCGCCGTCGAGGCTATCGTGAAGGACCTGAAGGCGCATGTGAAGAAGGTCACTTCCAACGAGGAGATCGCTCAGATCGCCACTATCTCGGCCAACGGCGATACCGAGATCGGCCGCTTCCTGGCCGATGCCATGCAGAAGGTCGGCAACGAAGGCGTTATTACGGTAGAGGAAGCCAAGAGCCTCGATACCGAGCTCGAGGTGGTGGAAGGCATGCAATTCGACAGGGGCTATGTATCCCCCTACTTCGTCACCAACGCCGAGAAGATGCGGGTCGAGCTCGAAGACACGTACATCCTGATCCACGAGAAGAAGCTATCCAGCCTGCAGCCGATGCTACCGCTGCTCGAAGCCGTCGTGCAGTCCGGCAAGCCGCTGCTCGTGGTCGCCGAGGATGTCGAGGGCGAGGCGCTGGCAACCCTGGTGGTCAACCGGTTGCGCGGCGGGCTGAAGGTCGCGGCGGTAAAGGCTCCGGGCTTTGGCGATCGCCGCAAGGCCATGCTGGAGGATATCGCGATCCTCACCGGTGGCACGGCGATCTCGGAAGACCTTGGCATCAAGCTGGAGAACGTCACGCTCAAGACGCTCGGCCGCGCCAAGAAGGTCGTGATCGACAAGGAGAACACGACCATCGTGAATGGTGCCGGCGCCAAGAAGGACATTGAGGCCCGCGTTGCCCAGATCAAAGCGCAGATCGAGGAGACCACCTCCGACTACGATCGCGAAAAGCTGCAGGAGCGGCTTGCGAAACTGGCCGGCGGTGTGGCCGTGATCCGTGTCGGCGGCGCGACCGAGGTCGAGGTCAAGGAGCGCAAGGACCGGGTGGATGATGCGATGCACGCCACCCGCGCCGCGGTCGAGGAAGGCATCTTGCCGGGCGGCGGCGTGGCGCTGCTTCGCGCGCTGAAGGCACTGAGCGGACTCAAGACGGCAAATGACGACCAGAAGGCCGGCGTAGAGATCGTGCGCCGCGCCATCCAGATGCCCGCGCGGCAGATCGTCGAGAATGCGGGCGAGGACGGCTCGCTGGTGGTCGGCAAGCTGCTCGAGAACTCCAGCTACAACTGGGGCTTCAACGCCGCAACCGGCGAGTACCAGGACCTGGTGAAAGCCGGCGTGATCGATCCCGCCAAGGTCGTGCGCACCGCGTTGCAAGACGCGGCTTCCGTCGCAGCTCTGCTGATTACCACGGAAGCACTTGTCGCCGACAAGCCAAAGAAGTCCGAGCCGGCCGCCGCCGCGCCGCCGATGGACTTCTGATCAAGCACGAGACCGGCCGGAGACGGCCGGGCTCTCTCCCCAACCACTAGGATAAAGGAAAACACAAGCACCAGGGAGCCTCAGATGAGCACTCGCATTCGAGATCGATCGCGCAAGAGCGGGGCGACTGCAATGCATTGGCTCATGTTCGCCCTCAGCCTTCTCACGATCGCGTGGATCAGTTTTCCAAGGACAGGAGGATGAGATGATCAGGTCGTACACACTCGGCTCCGCTCGTGCGGAGACTTCCGGACGCAGCGCCAGCAGGATCGTCGCAGGCGCCTTTGCCATGGCGACGATGTTTCTGCCGCTTGGCGCATGGGGCATGGACAGCACGCCCAGACCGGCGCTCGACAGGGCTGGCAACTTGCTTCCGCTCCCACCCATTCCCTATTTAGAGTCGATGCGCTGGATGAGCTGGAAGCCGAGCGCGCCGCTTTTCAAGACCGATACCTTGCTATTGCCGTACAATATGCAGCCCGGCCTCTTCCAAATTCCATCCGAGCATGAGCGCAGCCTCCCGCGAGTGAGCTGAGTCCCAAAGCGGCGCGATCGGCGCTGCTCGCGGGTCGCGCCTCGAGTGCAACAATGTTCGAATTGGCACACTGGCCCCAAGGCTCCTAGCGGCCCGATCCGCCCTCCCTGACGCGGTACGTGCTTCCTGATCGAGAGCGAACGGCGGGTCATTGTGCACTGCCGAAGCTTGCTGGAGCGGGACGGCCTTTCCGGCAAGGAGCTCCGCAGGGCGACGCGTCTCGCCCGCGAGGCCGAAGCGGAACTGTAGCGCCTGGCGGCGTAACCTTCGCCAGAAAAATTTCAGCAAGAACCTTGAAACCATTGCCCTTTCTCCTAGTTCTGTTTTTGCCGCAAGGCTGCGGCGCCGGATGCCAGATCGGGTCCGGCAGACTGAACTGGGCGCCGGACCGGTGTCCTGCGCTCCTTCGTATCCATCTTGCTCTTAGGAGGACTTGGCTATGAGGAACTTCGATTTCACCCCCCTATGGCGATCGACCATCGGGTTCGATCGCATCTTCGACCTGCTCGACGAGACACAAAGGACCGTCGAGGAAAACTATCCGCCCTACAACATCGAACGGCTGGGCGAAGATCATTACCAGATCTCGCTCGCGCTCGCCGGCTTCAGCCCGGACGAGATCGCGATCACGGCCGAGCAGAACGTGCTGACCGTCGAGGGCCGCAAGGCCGACGAGGCGAAACGCGATTATCTCTATCGCGGCATCCCGGCCAAAGGCTTCAAGCGCCAATTCAACCTAGCCGACTATGTGCAGGTGAGGACGGCGGCGTTTGATAACGGGCTGCTGCGGATCGAGCTCGCCCGCGAGCTGCCCGAGGCCATGAAGCCCCGCAGCATTCCGATCGGCGGCGCCGAGCAGATCACCCACAAGCAGGCGGCCTGACGCCGTCGGTGTCTAACGACATTGGTGCGCACGGGGGCGGCATCCGCACCGCCGGCGCACCTGACAGAAAGGAGTCCAACATGGCAATTCGCGATCTAATTCCGTGGAATAAGAACCAGCAGCTCACGAGGGGCGAGGCTTACGATCCGTTTCTGACGCTTCACCGCGAGATGAATCGTCTTTTCGACGACGTCTTCCGCGGGTTTGGCAGCTTCGGCAGCGTCGGCCGGCTCGGCGCCCCGCTGATGGAAGGCCAGTTCGGTTGGCCGCGCATCGAGCTCAACGAAACCGACAAGACCGTGACGGTTTCCGCCGAGCTTCCGGGACTGAGCGAAAAGGACGTCCAGGTCGAAATCGCCAACGGCGTCCTGTCGATCCGCGGTGAGAAGAAGGCCGAACACGACAATGGCGGGCGTTATAGCGAGCGCTACTACGGCTCGTTCGAGCGCCGTATCCCGCTCGATGGCGTCCAGGAAGACAAAGCCGAAGCCAACTTCCGCAATGGCATCCTCACGGTGAGCCTGCCGAAGACCGAGCAGGCCAGCCAGAGTGTCAAACGGATCGCCATCAACACCACCAACTAACGTGCCAGGACGGCGGTGTCAGCGCCGCCGTCCGCCATCGCCTGGAGAAAGGAACAAGAGGAGATCAAGACATGAGCCGCCCTGATCGTTTGACGGGCAGCGTGGATGCCCGATTTCATCCTGTATCCCACTATAATTCGCCAGCCGATGTCCTGAATGACGAGGTGCTGTCGCCTCCTGAGAAACGGGTCATTCTCTCCTCCTGGGCTTCGGACCTGTACGCCGTCGATTCCTGCCCAGCCCTTCGCAAGATTCCGGGGCTCGCGGCTCCCATGCATCTCGAGGACATCCTCGCAGCGTTGCGGCAGCTCGACGAGGAGGAGAATGCGCCTGGGGTCGGAGCCGCTGCCGTACGGTTCAGCGCCCAAGCACAGCAAGCAGCGAGAAATCGCCAGCCCCGCATCGCCATCTCGGCGAAGTCACGGTGGAGCAGTGAGTCCAATGTTCGGCGGTATCGCCGCTTGCTCGCAACGCACTTGACGGAAAACGAGCGGCGGTTCGTCGAGCACAGACTGGCCGAGGAGCTTGCTCAACTCAGAAGTCAAAGCAATGTCGCTGAATCGTCGGAGTCTCAGTGAGAGATCCGGGGCCGCGGCACTTCTGGTGGCGCGGCCAAGCGCGTGAACAACGGGGCGGCCATTGGCAAGCCCGGCCCAGAGTAACGAAGGACGGACTGAAATGAGGATTGCTCAGATTGCCCCGCTGTACGAGAGCGTGCCGCCGCGGCTCTATGGAGGAACGGAGCGGGTCGTCTCATACCTGACGGAGGAGTTGGTTCGGCAAGGGCACCAGGTGACACTGTTCGCGAGCGAGGATTCCATCACCTCTGCCGAACTTGTACCCTGCACGCCTCGCGCCTTACGCCTCGAGCCGAACGTCCGCGACGCAGTGCCCCACCACATGATTATGCTCGACAAGGTGCGTGAGCGCGCCGACGACTTCGACCTCCTCCACTTCCACATCGACTACATGCACTTCCCGCAGTTTCGCCCGGAGCGTGCGCGCACGCTAACCACCCTTCACGGCAGACAGGACCTTGCCGACCACATGCCTTTCTACCGGCGTTTCTCGGACATGCCGCTGGTATCGATTTCAAATGCGCAGCGGATGCCGCTGCCAAGCGCAAACTTTGTCGGGACAGTTCATCACGGCCTGCCGCTCGACCTACTGACGCCGAATTTCGAACCGAAAGGCTGCTACCTCGCATTTCTTGGGCGCATCTCCCCAGAGAAACGGCCGGACCGTGCTATCGCGATTGCGCGGGCGGCCTGCCTTCCACTCAAGATCGCGGCAAAGATCGATAAAGCAGATGACGGCTATTTCCGCGACGTTGTCGCTCCGATGCTGCAAGGAAGCGGCGTCGAATTCGTCGGCGAGATCAACGAAACCACAAAGAACGAATTTCTCGGCCAAGCTGCCGCATTACTGTTCCCGATCGACTGGCCCGAACCATTCGGTCTCGTGATGATCGAAGCTATGGCATGTGGTACCCCGGTGCTTGCCTTTCGCCGCGGGTCGGTCCCTGAGATCGTCGAGGACGGACTAACCGGCCGCATCGTGTCTGACGTCGACGAGGCGGTGCGAGCCATTCCCGGGCTGCTGGCCCTCGACCGCAAGGCGATCCGTGCGCGCTTCGAGGAGCGCTTCTCCGCCGCCCGAATGACAACGGACTATGTGAGGCTCTATCAAAAGATGCTCCGAGAGCACAACGCGCCCCGACGGCCGACTTTCGACACTCGCCGCCCGTTCGGCGACCATCGGCGGACACGGAGCAGAACCATCGTCCGCGGCACGGAAGGATAACTGAAACAGCAGGATCATGCAGGAACCGAAGGTCAGCCATGCCGACCAGCTCCTGTTACAGTATCTCCCCAACCAATGAGGAGGAACGGATTTACCTGGAATCGCTGATCCGAGAGGATTTCGAGCGATGCCATCCCGATGACACGTTCGAGGATCTCAAGCGGCGAGCGTCGTTTTCCAAAGAGGACAAGGGACTGTTGCGGGACTGGATGGCGGTAGCGGCGCGCCGCGCCGCTGCTGATCCGGCCAGGACATCGCGACTGACTACAGCCGCCTAGACCATCACAGACCTGCGCGTGTCGACCTCCGTTGAGGTGCGCGTAATCGGCCCATCGGTCTCGGATGGAAGAGCCCGGCGGAAACGCCGCGCGGGTGCATTAGCGGCGGGAGATACCACTGTGCGAGGAAACAAACCTGATTGGAACGCAACGAACGCGATCGAAGTCGAACAAAAACGCAGTGTTCTGCCGCTCATAACGGTCTGGTTGCAGGTTCGAGTCCTGCCCGGCCCACCAGCCTTCTGCCACGCCTTAGCTCCAGCCAGACTAGCGCTGCTTTCGTACCCGACTATGCCCTCCACCCATCAACCGTAGATTCGGCGGGCCTATCGCACGAAACGGCCAAACGAGGTCTCGCTTCCCGTCAGGCCGCCTTTTCCTTCACATATCGGCCGGGCGCAGATTCCCCGGGAGGATAAAGGTTGCTGCCGAGTTGCGTGCGCGCCGGCAGTTGCTCTTCCGCCCATGGCTTGAGCCAGGCAATCCAGTCGTTCCACCAACTGCCGGGCTTTTCATCGGCGCCGGCCAGCCATGTCGCCGGGTCGTCACACCGGTCGGTCGACACCCAATAGCTTCGCTTGTTCTTCGACGCCGGATTGATCACACCGGCGATATGTCCGCTCGCGCCGAGGACAAAGCGCGTGTCGCCGCCGAACAGGCCCGTCGTTCGATAGGCGGACCGCCACGGAACGATATGATCTTCGACGGTCGCGAGAACATAGGCAGGCAGGTCGACCCGCCCCAAATCGACTGACGTGTTGCACATCGTCAACCTGTTAGGCTCCCGGAGATTGTTCTCCAGGTACATGTTCCTGATGTACCAGCAATACATCGGTCCCGGCAGATTGGTTACGTCGGCATTCCAGAACAGGAGATCGAAACGCTCGGGCGACTTCCCCTTCAGGTAATTATTGATCACGTTCGGCCATATCAGCTCTTTCGAGCGCAGGGTCTGGAAGACGAACCCGAGCTCGGCGCCGCGGTAAATGCCGCCATTCCCGATCGTGAGCTCACGCTGTCGCACGCTTTCCTCGTCCACGAATACGCCGAGATCACCCGGCTCGCGGAAATCGAGCATGGTCGTCAGCAGTGTCACGCTGGCGACCGATTCGTCGCCTTGCGTCCGCAGGATAGCAAGCGCAGACGACAGGATCGTTCCGCCGACGCACCAGCCGACGACGTTGACCTTGTCGGCGCCGGAAATCGAACGGGCGATCTCGATAGAGCGCATTGCGCCATGCTCGACGTAATCATCCCACCCAAAATGCCCGCAAGAGGCATCCGGGTTGCGCCAGGAAACGATGAAGACCGTCATGCCTTGCTCGACCGCAAACCGCACGAAGGAATTGGCCGGCTGAAGGTCAAGAATGTAGAACTTGTTGATGCAGGGCGGCACGATCAGCAAGGGCCGCACAGCCACCTGCTCCGTCGCCGGTTCATATTGAATGAGTTGAAACAGATCGTTCTCGAATACCACCGCGCCCCTGGATGCCGCGACATCCTTTCCGACCTCGAAAGCGCCCTCGTCCGTGATCGTCAGACTGCCCTTGCCAAGATCTGACATCAAATTGTCCAGACCTGCCTTGAGGCTTTGGCCTTCGGTATCCGTCGCGAGCTTGATGACGTCGGGATTGGTGGTAACAAAATTGGTCGGACTCATCGCCTCGACGAGTTGGCGCGTAAAGAAGCGCAGCCGATGCTTTTCCTTTTCGTCCAGATCCAGCACTTCGACGAAGTCAGTGCAATAGCGCGAATTCAAGAGATAGCACTGCTTCAACAGACTGTAGAGCGAATTGTCCCGCCATTCCGTACCGTTGAACCGGCGATCGCCGCGCACAGGTTCGAGCGTCGCATCGGTCTGCATTCCTGCAGCCGATTTGAAGACGCTTTCCGTGAGCTGGTACAGACGCATCAGATGGTCGGCCTGCAACTCGGCGATACGCCCTGACGAACTCAGGGTTGAGCTGAACGCCGTGCCGTCGCGATCGGCATTCGGCACCCACCCCAGCGATCGCCACAGGCTCGCGCCCGCCTTCATGAACCCATCGACGAATTCGTCAGGAACGTTGAATGGTCGGTTCATCACTTACCCCTCACTCAGCAAGATTGAAGATCTCGTTCGTTTCCTGTTCGGGCAGCTTCTGTCTGGCGCCCTTCTCTCGTACGCGCCGAGAGCTTGTCTGCTGTTCAACGGTCCCATGGCTTCTGCCGTCAAGCCTGTTCGGGGCTTCGCAATGGCCGCTCTTTGTCGTCAGGAGCTGGAGCGAACAACTGTCCCCTCTCTGATCCCGTCAACATTGACGGAAAGACGCTTGATCTTGTCGTATAACGTCTGCTTCGGGATACCCAAAAGCATTGCGGTCGCCTGAACGTCGCCTTGCTTGCGCCGCAACGCGTCCTCGATGATCGACCGCTCGATGTTTTCCAATTGTCGAGGCAACGACACATCCGACGCGCCAAGTCCGGACTTGTTGATCGCCTTGCCGTCGAGCACGCCAAGCACGAAGCGATCGGCGACGTTGCGAAGCTCCCGTACGTTTCCCGGCCACGAATAGGCCAGCAAGACGGACAGCGTCTGCTCGTCCAATAGCGGCGCGTCGCGCTCGAACCGTCTGGCGGCATCCAGCGTGAAGTGCTCGAACAGCAAGGGAATATCCTCGCGCCGTTCTCGGAGCGGCGGCAGTTCGATGAATGCGACGCCGAGGCGATAGTAGAGATCGGCACGAAACAGCTTTTTCTCGCTCAGCTCGAGCAAATTCGCCTTGCTCGCCGCAACGACACGGCAATCCACGGAAATTGGCTTGTTCGAGCCGACGCGCTCGATCGATCGGTCCTGCAGCGACCTCAGCAACTTCACCTGCACGCTCAGCGGCATGCTTTCGATTTCGTCGAGGAACAGCGTTCCGCCATTCGCATATTCGATCTTTCCGATACGCTGACGGGTGGCGCCGGTAAATGCTCCCACCTCATGGCCGAACAACTCGCTCTCGACCAGCGATTCGGGGAGGCCGCCGCAGTTCACCGCAACATAATTGCCGCGGCGTCGGCCGCTGTGATTGTGGAGACAGCGCGCAACTACATCCTTGCCGGTTCCGGTTTCGCCATAGATCGTGACGTCAACATTGGTCGCGGCCAATGTGGATACGAGCCTGCGCACTTCCTGTATCTGCGGCGACCGTCCCAGCAAGCTCGCCTCGATGCCCTGTCGGTCCGCCAGGACAGATCGCAACGAGCGTACTTCCAGGGTGAGCCGTCGCTTTTCGGCCGCTCTGCGTACCACCGAGACGAGCTGCTCCGAGGAGCATGGCTTCTCGATGAAATCGTAGGCACCGTTCCGCATTGCCTGCACGGCCATGGAAATATCGCCATGCCCGGTGATCAGGATCACCGGCAGATCCTGGTCCAATCGGCGCAGATCGGACAGCCAGTCAAGGCCGCTCTTGCCGCGCAGGCGCACGTCGCAGACCACGACAAACGGCATTTCGGAGCGAACGGCTCCATTAGCGGATTCAACCGAGACGAATCCCGAAACGGAAAATCCTGCAAGTTCGAGCGCCTGAACGCCGCCGATCCGGACATCGTCATCGTCCTCGACGTAGATCACTCCGATTGATTGGTCATCGCTCATTCGAAGCCTCTGTTGGGTCGGCCAATGGAAGGATCACGACAAATTCGGCACCACGCGGCATCAGGTTTCGCGCACGCAACTCACCACCAAAAGAGCGCGCAATGTGATTGGAGAGCATCAGACCAAGGCCGAGCCCTTTTCCTGCAGGCTTGGTCGTCACAAACGGCTCGAACATGCGCTGGAGAACGTCGGGCGCGATGGCCGGACCGCTGTTGCTGATGGCGACGCGGCAACGAGGGATCTGCCCGTCTTCCCTGGTCGCTCGAATCAGGACGGACTTCTGTTCCACGCTCTCTACAGCGTCCAGCGCATTCGCCACGATGTTGCACAACAGCTGCTCCAGCCGCGTCTGATCGGCAACGACGCAGAGATTCGCATCGATGTCCGTCACGACGTCGACTCGCCCCTCCTTGATGCGCGCGGCGAGTATCTTGAGGGATTCAGCCACGGCTTGTTCAACGGAGACCACGTCAAGCGGGCTGCTCGACTTGTACGCGAAAACCCGCAGTTGACCGGTCAAGCGCCCAAGCCGGCGTATCAATTCGCCAATCCGGGTGAGATTTCCACGGGCATCGCCGATCGACCCACGATCAACGAGCAAGATCGCATTGTCGGCAGCGGTCTGCAGCGCAGCCAACGGCTGGTTCAATTCGTGCACCATACCGGCCGACATCTGGCCGAGGGCGGCCAGCTTGCCGGCATGGACAAGCTCATCCTGCGCAGCCCGCAGTTCGGCGGTTCGTTCCTGCACCCTGATCTCAAGCATGTCGTTTGCGGCCTGCAATGCCGCCTGGTTGGCCAATCGTTGCTTGATCGCTCGCCTGCGCTGCTCAACGAGACCAAGCACCAGCAACGCAACAATGGCGGCGAGACCCGACATTGCGCCAATGATGAGCGCGGTCTGCCGTGTTGGCGCCTCGTCATCGAGAAGGATCAGCTTCCACTGACCGTGGTTGATTGGCCGTTCGCTGACGGTGTAGGCCGCGCCGTTTTCTACGGTGACGCGTGCAGCGCCTTCCGAGAACTGAGCAACAAAGGTCCATCGAAGCGGCGTGAGCTCGTGGTTTCCGTATGGCTTGGATCGCGAAATCTCGTCGTGCATCTGAAGCGACAGCGGCTCCATTGGACGAAAGCGCCACTCGTCGCGAGAGGAAAGTATCGCGATCCGGCGCTCGTCGAGCAGAAGAATATCGCTGTCAATGTCGCGCCACGCGCGCTCGAACGAATCGAGGTTGACTTTGACGGTGGCGATGCCCCTCGTCACTCCGCCCTCCTTCAGGGCATAGGAGAGATAGTAGCCAGCGCGGGCGCTGGTAATGCCGACACCGAAAAACGCTCCTCGGCCTTTCGAGAGAGCCTCGCTCACATATGGGCGATAGGACAGGTTCTCGCCAAACGGTGTACCCGGTTGGTCGAAATCAGCTGCGGCCAGCGTCGCGCCGGAGACGCCCAGGACGTAGAGGTTGTCAGCTCCCGCAAGCAGATTGATCGACTTCAGGTACAGGCTAACCGATTGCTGCAGCGCGGGATCGGCGGGATCGCCAAGCAGTCGGAAAACGCTCGGGGACGTCTCAAGCAGTGACGGCAAATATTCAAATCTGGAGAGATGACCGTCGAGCCTGGCCGCTTCCACCGCTAGCCGCTGCTGAGCAGCGACGTGCAAATGGTCCAGTCCGCGCTGGAATGCCACGGCATATCCAAGCCACGAAGCGGCAGCGACCAGGGCAAGGGCAGCTGTCCCACGAACAAGCCAACGTATGGAGCCCGATACCACCGAACTGACTTCGGGACTCCTCTTGATGTTCACCAGGGATGGAAGCTCCGTCATCTTGTGAACCAGGACAAACCGAGGAGCGTCGGCCACCCCAGACGACCACTCACGCATAGTCCAACTCTATGGTCTTGCCCCGGAATACGCGATAGGAAAATCCGGTGTAGGCGATAATGACGGGCAACGTGACACAAACCCCGATCAGGATGATTTTGAGCGACTCGGGGCTGCTGGCGGCCTGCCAGACGGTAAGCCTGTCGATCACCACGAAGGGATAGATGCTGTAGCTGAGGCCGAGGAAACTCAGGAAGAAGACGAGCACCAGCAACGCGAAGGGCAGCCAGCACAGGCTGCCGCGCACGGCTGGCGAACCGAGCAGGAGGCGCGCCGCCAGCAGCGCAACGCCCGTTGTGATTGGGATCGACGCCACCGCAATCATCGCGGGCAAGGTAAACCACCTGACACGAACGGTCTCGCTGATCCACGGCGTTGCCATCGAGATCAGGATCAAGCCAAGGACCATCGGTGGCCAGGCGATCTTGCTCCATTCGATCGCCTTGTCCTGGAGCTGGCCATCCGTCTTCATCACCAGCCATGTTGCACCGAGCAGCGCGTATGCCATCGGCAGCGCTATCGCAATTGCGCCGGCAAAGATCGGATAGTTCCAGCCCTCGCCGAAGCCGCTGATATAGCGGCCGAGCATCCAGCCCTGACATACGGACGCGAGCATTGACCCGGCGATGAACAGGCGGTCCCACATCGCCTTCCGGTCGGCCTTGGCCTTGACCCTGAAATCAAAGGCGGCGCCGCGCAAGATCAGGCCGACCAGCATGAGAGCGGTCGGCAGGTACAATTCCGACAGGACCAGTCCGTGCGCCTTGGGGAAGGCAATCAGGAGCAGGCCGACGCCAAGGACCAGCCACGTTTCGTTGGCATCCCAGAACGGGCCAATGGATGCGACCATGGTATCCCGCTCTTCGGGAGTCGCTCGATGCATCAACATGCCGACCCCGAGATCGTATCCGTCGCTCACGACGTAGACGAGCAGCGATACCCCCATCAACCCGATGAAGATCAGCGGAAGCAGTTCGTCGAACGACATCGAAGTCATGCGAATTCTCCCCGGCGCTGATACTGGTGCGTGCCCTCCGCGAGGTCTTTCGATGTGATGGGGCCGGTGGGCTTTTCCGCAGCTTCCGACATGTATTTCAGCACGCCGACATACGCGGCGAGCAAGGTCAGATAGAGCGCAGTGTAGATTGCGAGCGTCAAGGCAATGCTTGACGACGGGACCCGTGAGGCGACATCGGCAGTTCTAATGAGACCCGAAACAATGAAAGGCTGGCGTCCGATTTCCGTGACGTACCATCCGGCAATGGTTGCAACCCAACCGGCAAAGGTCATTCCAGCGAACAGCTTGAGCATTGGTCGCGGCATCCGGGCGAAATCCCAGCCATCGCGCCAGTGCCTCCACAGACCGATCCAGCTGACCAGCAACATCAGGATGCCGGTCCCCACCATGATCCGGAAGCACCAGAACACCGGAAAGACCGGCGGATGGGCCGATGGAAATTCGTTCAGCCCCTTGATTTCGCCATTAGCATCATGGCGGAGGATCAGGCTCGCGAGCTTCGGCACAGGCAATTCGAAACGGTTCGTTCTCGCCGCATCATCCGGGATCGCGAACAGCAGCAATGGAGCACCGCGCGTCGTTTCCCAGATACCCTCCATGGCCGCGATCTTCTGCGGCTGATGCTTGAGTGTATTGAGCCCATGAAGGTCACCCGCCAACATTTGTGCGGGCGCGACCAGGGCAGCGAAAATGAGCCCGGTCCGCAGCACGCGAGAGGCACTGGCCGTCGCTACGCCTTTCAGGAGCTGCCAGGCGCTGATCCCGATCAGCAGGAACGCGCAGGTCAGCGCGGATGCCAGCGTCATATGAACCAAACGATACGGAAAGGACGGATTGAAGATGATCTCCAGCCAGTTCTTGGCGTGAAACACCCCATCGATGACTTCGTATCCCGCCGGCGTCTGCATCCAGGAATTAAGGGCCAGGATCCAGAACGCACTCATCAGCGTCCCGAGCGCGACGAGGAAGGTCGCTCCCAGGTGAACCATCTCTCCGACGCGGCGGTGACCGAACAGCATCACGCCGAGAAAACCCGCTTCCAGAAAGAATGCGGTCAGCACTTCATAGCCGAGCAACGGGCCGGCGATATTGCCGACGCGCTCCATGTAGCCCGGCCAGTTGGTGCCGAACTGGAAGCTCATGGTGACGCCGCTGACGACCCCGAGCGCGAATGTCAGAGCGAACACCTTGGTCCACAAGCGGTAGGCACGGAGCCAATCGAGCTTCTGCTGCGGGTCGGTTGCGCGCAGGTGCTTCAGCCGAAAAAACAGCAGCACCCAGCCCAACGCGATCGAGATCGACGGAAACAGAATGTGGAACGTGATGTTGGCGGCAAACTGTATACGCGCGAGAAACACGGCCTCCATCAGCTTCCCCTACATTTTCGACGCAGCGCATCGAGGTCGGTCGAACACGCAACAGTCGATGCGATATTCATCCCGTTTGCGACCTGCCATCAATGAAGCTTCACGTGCGGCTCGGTCCGCCGGGTGATCAGGCGGGCCAGCGTGTCGAGCGCAACCTTCACCGAACCGTGCAGCGCGTGTTCGTGCATCTTGTAGAGAGACAGGTACATCATCCTTGCGAAGATGCCTGCGAAGACAAGGTTGCCGCCCACGAGTGCTCCCATCATCGAGCCGACCGTGCTGAATTCGCCGAGCGACACCAACGATCCGAAGTCTTTATACTTGTAGTCCTTGATCGGCTCGCCCCGCAGATAACGCGGAAGCTGGGAATAGAGATGCGAGGCCTGCTGATGGGCCGCCTGCGCGCGTGGCGGTACGTTGCCGCGCTCGCCCCACGAGCAGGCCGCGCAATCGCCGATGGCAAAGATGCCGTCGTCGCGGCTTGTTTGCAGTGTCGGCCGAACGACGAGTTGATTGATGCGGTTGGTTTCGAGACCCGCGATATCCTTGAGGAAATCGGGCGCCTTGACGCCCGCGGCCCAGACGATCAATTCAGCGGGAATCGTCCGGCCGTCCGTCAGGCTCACATGGTCGGACCCGACCTCGGAGACCTTGGCGCCGACCAGCACATCGACTCCAAGCTTGCCAAGCAACTTCTCCGTCTCTTTCGAGACTCGTTCCGGCAGGGCGGGAAGCACCCGTTCGGCGGCTTCAATCAGCGTAATCCTGATGTCCTTCTGAGGATCGACCTGATCGAGGCCGTACGCCACCACTTCACGCGTCGTTCTGTGGAGCTCGGCCGCAAGTTCGACGCCGGTCGCACCGGCCCCGATGATTGCGACCTTCAATTGATGCGCTCCCAGAGGTGACGATTGGGCATGCGCGCGGATACACGCATTGACCATTCTTTCGTGGAACCGCCGTGCATCCGACTGCGATTCGAGCTTGATTGCATGGTCCACGACTCCCGGCGTGCCAAAGTCGTTGTTCTGGCTTCCGACGGCGACGACGAGCACGTCATAGCCGAAGGTCCGCTTCGGCGTGACCTCGCGACCCTCAGCGTCGAAATACGGCGCCACCAGCACCTGACGACGATCCCGATCGATCCCGATCATCTCCCCGATCCGGTAGCGAAAGCCGTGCCAGTAGGATTGCGCGAGATAATCGACCTCGTGAGCTGAGATATCCATGCTCCCGGCGGCAATTTCGTGAAGCTTCGGCTTCCACACATGCGTGCGTTTTCGCTCGATCAGTGTGATGTCGAGCTTTCCCTTGCGTCCGTATTTGTCGCCCAGGCGCGTCGCAAGCTCCAATCCGCCGGCACCGCCTCCGACGATTACAATCCGGGATTTTCCCAACTGCGGCTTGCTCATGATGGCCTCAACCGATCAGTTCACAGCTCGTCCAAACGCATCCTCCGGATCAGGCTCTATCGGAGACTGCGTCTGCCACCGCGACGGCGGCCATGTTCACGATTCGCCGGACCGTGGACGATGGCGTGAGAATGTGGGCCGGCTTTGCCGCCCCCAGCAGGATGCCGCCGACCGTCAGTCCCTGGCCCGCCGCCATCCTGAGCAGATTGTAGGAGATGTTGGCGGCGTCGAGATTCGGCATCACCAGCACGTTCGCCGGTCCCTCGAAACCGGAATCGGGAAACTCGTGGTGGAGCACGGATGGTGACAGCGCGGCGTCCCCGCGCATTTCGCCTTCGACCGCCAGATCGGGAGACCGCTGGCGGATGATCGCCCGTGCCTCCCGCATCTTGTTGGCTTCCGGAACGGCGGAGCTGCCGAAGCTCGAATGCGACAACAACGCCACCCGCGGCGTGATGCCGAAGCGACTGACCTCCGCCGCCGCCAGCAAGGCGATGTCGGCGACCTGATCGGCGGTCGGATTAAGATGGCAATGGGTGTCGCAAATGAACAGCTGATGCTGCGGCAAAATCAGCATCTGCATCACGGCGAGCGTCCGCACATCGTCCCGGGTGCCAATCACGTTGCGAATGGCGGCCAGATGATCAGATGTCCTGCCGATGACCCCGCACAGCATCGCGTCACCGACGCCTCTTGCGAGAAGGAGCGAGGCGAGCACGGTCGCATTGCTTCGGGTCTCCGAGAGAGCGAGGCCAGCCGATACGCCGTCGCGCTTTCTGCGCGAGTGGTACACTTCCGCGCATTTGGAATAGATCTCCGCATCATGTGGATCGATGATGTCGCAGTCCATGCCCGGCTTCAGCCGGAGATCGAACGACTTGATCCGATCCTCGATCGTCGACGGCCGGCCGACCAACAAGGGCCTTGCGATCCTCTCGTCAACGACCACCTGTGCAGCGCGCAGCACGCGCTCGTCTTCGCCCTCCGCCAGAAGCAGGGACTTGCCGCTGCCCTTCGCCACCGAGAAGACCGGCTGCATCGCGTTGCCGGACTGATAGACGAACCGGCTCAGCTGCTGGCGATAGGCTTCCATGTCCGCGATCGGACGCTTGGCGACACCGCTGTCGGCGGCGGCCCTGGCCACCGCCGGCGCGACGACCTCGATCAGCCGCGGGTCGAGCGGCTTTGGAATGAGATAGTCGCGGCCGAAGCGAAGCTTCTCCCCCTTGTACGCGGCGGCCACCACCTCGGGCACTTCCGTCATGGCCAGGTCCGCCAGCGCGCAGACGGTGGCAAGCTTCATCTCTTCGTTGATTGTCGTAGCGCCGCAGTCGAGCGCACCTCTGAAGATGAACGGAAAGCACAGGACGTTGTTGATCTGGTTGGGGTAGTCCGACCGCCCCGTTCCAATGATCGCATCGGGACGAACCGCCAGCGCGTCCTCCGGCATGATTTCCGGGATCGGGTTGGCCATGGCGAAGATCAGGGGATCTCGCGCCATCTTCTTGACCATGTCTGATGTCAGCACGTTGCCGGCCGACAAGCCGAGGAAGATATCCGCGTCCTGGATGATCTCGTCCAGCTTTCGCGCGTCCGTCTTAACGGCATAGCGCGCCTTGTTGTCATCCATGCCCTCGGAGCGGCCCGCATACACCACACCTTTTGCGTCGGTCACGATGATACGATCATGCCGCAATCCAAGACTGACCATGAGATCGAGACATGCCAGCGCCGCTGCGCCGGCGCCGGAGCACACCAGCTTGACGTCGGCAATGTCCTTCTTGACCAGCTTCAGGCCGTTGAGGATTGCCGCGGCGGCGATGATCGCAGTGCCATGCTGGTCATCGTGAAAGACCGGAATCTTCATTCGCTCGCGCAGCTTCTGTTCAATGTAGAAGCATTCCGGCGCCTTGATATCCTCGAGGTTGATGCCGCCGAAGGTCGGCTCCATCCTGGCGATAGTCTCGATCAGCGCGTCAGGATCCTCCTCGGCGAGCTCGATGTCGAACACGTCGATTCCGGCGAACTTCTTGAACAGGCACGCCTTGCCTTCCATGACCGGCTTGCCGGCCAGCGGGCCGATATTGCCGAGACCAAGGACGGCGGTACCGTTGGTAACGACGGCGACGAGGTTGCTGCGCGCCGTCAGCTCATCGGCCTGCAACGGGTCCTTGGCGATGACCAGGCAAGGCTCCGCCACGCCCGGCGAATACGCCAGCGACAGATCGCGCTGTGTCGCCATGGCCGTGGTCGGCACCACGGAAATCTTTCCCGGCCTCGGCAGGCGATGATATTCGAGTGCGGCTTCCCTCAGATCCTGGTTCATCGTGTTTCCTCAGCTTGATTCCGTTGTTCGAGAGGCCGCTGCGAGCGACCTCTCTCCTGCTTTGAAGGACCTCACGGTCTCCGCCCGGCATTGCGCATGGGCGCCATGCCGTCCTCGAAACGCCGGTGCAATATTTCCATCGTTTGCTTCTGGGACTCGGCCGCCGTCTCGGCAAGCTGGCGCATGTTGGCCAGAGCCTTCTCGAATCCCTGCCTGGCCAATTCAGTGCGCCGTCCCGCGACAGATTCGTCGCTTGCCTCGGCAACGATCGCTTTCATGGTTTCCTGAAAAACCTCGGCCTGCCGGGTCATCAGGTTTCGCCAGCTGTCATATGCCGAGCGGTTGACTTCGATGAGCGCGTCGATGTTCTTCTTCTCCGTGTCGATCAACGCCATCATGTCGACACCGCTGATCTGGCAAGACTCGACCAGCTTGGCGAAATCGAACCCCGCAAAGCCCCAGTCGGCGTCGTTTGTCTTCGATTTGTTGTCGGACATTTCCCTCTCCTTCATCGGTTGTTGGTGCAGTCCCGGGTTTGAAGCGGCGTTGACGGTCGAGATGCTTCCTCTTGTCGTTCAGGCGTGATCGGCGCTGGACGTCCCTCGCCGTCGAGCGCGACGAATGTAAAGATACCCTCCGTCACCTTGACACGGTCCCCTAACCGGCTGCGCAGCGCCCAGGCCTCCAGGCGAATCGCCACCGACGTACGCCCGACACGTTCGGCCGCGGCATAGACGCAGAGAACATCGCCGACGTGCACCGGCTTGATGAAATGCATCGCCTCGATCGCGACCGTCGCGACGCGCCCCTGCGCACGCTGGCCTGCATGGATGCCACCCGCGATATCCATCTGCGAAAGCACCCAGCCGCCAAAAATGTCACCGCTCGGATTCGCATCCGCAGGCATGGCGAGCGTTCGTGTCGTCAGATCCCCTCGTGGCTGCATCGACATGGCGGGGCTCAGACCATGCTCTGGCCGCCGTTTGCGGATATCGTCGAGCCCGTGATGAAACCGGCATCATCAGATGCCAGGAACACGACGGTGCGCGCGATCTCGTGCGGTTCGCCCAGACGACCGACCGGGATCTGGGGAAGGATGTTCTTGGCCACGACTTCCGGGTTGATCGCCTTGACCATCTCGGTCGCGATATAACCGGGGCAGAACGTGTTGACGGTAATGCCGGAGCGAGCTCCCTCCTGGGCCAGCGCCTTCACGAAGCCCATGTCGCCCGCCTTGGCGGCGGAGTAGTTGACCTGGCCCATCTGACCCTTCTGGCCGTTGATCGAGGAGATACAGATCACGCGGCCGAACTTGCGCTCACGCATTCCTTCCCACACCGGCCTCGTCATGTTGAACAGCGAGTTCAGGTTGGTGTTGATGACCGCGTACCATTGGTCCGGCGTCATCTTGTGGAACATGCCGTCCTTGGTGATGCCGGCATTGTTGACCAGCACCTCCACGGGGCCGAGATCAGCCTCTACCTGCTTTAGCCCTGCGACGCAGGCGTCATAGCTCGACACGTCCCATTTGTAGGCATTGATGCCGGTCTCGCTCTTGAACTTCGCGGCCGCTTCGTCATTGCCGGCATAGCTTGCAGCTACTTTGTAGCCGGCCGCCTTGAGCGCAATCGAGATCGCCTCACCTATGCCTCGCGTTCCGCCGGTCACCACCGCAACTCTGGACATCGTCTCCTCCTGATCTTGATCGGTTGATCTTGTATTGGCCGGCTCTTGGGGAGCCGTTGTCGTTCGCGGACGCCTGGTGCCGTCCGCATCTGGCGCCGGTCACAACGCCCGAACCGCTCTGCTCGTCTAGCGCTCGACTGTCAGGGCGACGCCCATGCCGCCGCCAATGCACAGCGTGGCGAGGCCCTTTTTCGCGCCGCGCTTCTGCATCTCGAACAGAAGCGTCGTCAGAACGCGCGCGCCGGACGCACCGATCGGATGGCCGATGGCAATGGCGCCGCCGTTCACGTTCACGATCGAGGGATCCCAGCCCATGTCCTTGTTGACGGCGATCGCTTGCGCCGCGAAGGCTTCGTTGGCCTCGACGAGATCGAGGTCTTTGACCTTCCAGCCGGCCTTTTCGAGCGCCTTGCGCGACGCCGGAATTGGACCCGACCCCATCACCGCGGGATCGACGCCCGCGGTCGCCCAGGACACGATCCTGGCAAGCGGCGTGAGACCACGCTTGCTGGCCTCGTCAGCGCTCATCAACACCATCGCAGCCGCGCCGTCGTTGAGACCAGAGGCGTTGCCGGCGGTCACCGAGCCTTCCTTGTTAAAGGCGGGCTTCAGCTTTGCCAGCGCGTCCAGTGTCGTGCCGGGGCGGATATACTCATCCTGGTCGACGATGACGTCGCCCTTTCTGGTCTTGACGGTAACGGGAACGATCTCGTCCTTGAACCTGCCGGCCTTCTGCGCGTCCTCGGCCTTGTTCTGCGAGCTGGTGGCAAACGCATCCTGCTCTTCCCGGGTGATCTGCCATTTGGCGGCGATGTTCTCCGCCGTGACTCCCATGTGATAGCCGTGGAACGCATCCAGCAGGCCGTCCTTCAGCATGGAGTCGATGAACTTGGTATCCCCCATCTTGGTGCCGTTCCGCATGTGCGACAGATGCGGCGCCATCGACATCGACTCCATGCCGCCGGCGACGATGACTTTCGCATCGCCGTTGGCGATCTGCTGCAGGCCGAGGGCCACCGACCGCAGGCCAGAACCGCAGAGCTGGTTCATGCCCCACGCCGTCTTCTCCTGCGGAATGCCGGCCGCCATCGCAGCCTGCCGCGCCGGATTTTGTCCCTCGCCGCCGGCAAGGACCTGGCCAAGGATCACTTCATCGACTTCTTCCGGCGAGACTTTGGCGCGCTCGAGCGCCCCCTTGATCGCCACAGCCCCAAGTTCATGCGCGGTCAGCGATCCGAATGCCCCGTTGAAGGAGCCAACCGGCGTCCGCGCGGCAGACACAATTACTACTTCAGTCATGATCAACTCCTCGTTTAGCTTTCCTTGCGCTTCCGTTTTCAAGGTCAGGCGACGACCGGCCGGGGCGCACCTGCCTCTATCTCGTCATCCGCAATCTTTACGGACTCCGGATCATCAGCTTCGACATCGCTCTCCTGGTTCAGACGTTGATGGAGCATTCTTTCATCGAGCGCCCCTTCCCATTTGGCGACAACGACTGTCGCAACGCCATTTCCGATGAGGTTGGTGAGCGCGCGCGCCTCCGACATGAAGCGGTCAATGCCAAGGATCAAGGCGATGCTCGCGACCGGAATCGTCCCGACGGATGCAAGTGTTGCGGCCAGGACGATGAAGCCGGACCCCGTGACACCAGCGGCGCCCTTGGATGTAAGGAGCAGAACGCCAATGATGCCGAGCTCTTGCCAGATCGTTAGGGGCGTATTGGTCGCCTGCGCCAGGAAGATCGCGGCCATTGTCAGGTAAATACAAGTGCCATCGAGGTTGAACGAATAGCCGGTAGGAATGACCAGGCCGACAACCGACTTTTCGCAGCCAAGATTTTCAGTCTTGGCGATCATACGCGGCAGTACCGATTCCGACGACGACGTGCCAAGCACGATCAGGAGTTCTTCCTTGATATAACGGATGAACTTGAAGATCGAAAAGCCGCTAAGGGCGGCAACGGCGCCGAGCACGACGAAGACGAACAACAAGCACGTTACGTAGAACGCCAGCATGAAGTTTGCCAACGAAACCAGCGTCGCCACGCCATACTTGCCGATTGTGAACGCCATTGCACCGAACGCTCCGATCGGCGCAACTTTCATGATGTAGCCCACGATCTTGAAGAACACGTGGCTCACCACATCAATCAGCCTCAGCACGCCCTCACCGTGTTGACCGAGAGCTTGCAATCCAAATGCAAACAGGATCGCAAAGAACAGCACCTGCAGGATTTCGCCTTGGGCAAAAGCGCCGACGACTGTCGACGGGATAATGTCCATCAGGAACTGGACCGTGCCCTGGTCCTTCGCTTTTGCGGTGAAGGCCGCGATCGATTTTGTGTCAACGGTCGACAGATCGACGTTCATGCCGACGCCAGGCTTCCACAAATTGATAACGATAAGCCCGATGATCAGCGCAGCCGTCGTCAGCACTTCGAAATAGATCAGTGCCTTCAAACCAACACGTCCGACCTTCTTCATGTCGCGCATGCTGGCGATACCATGCACAACCGTGAAGAAGATGATCGGGGCGATAATCATCTTGATGCATTTGATAAACGCATCGCCAAGCGGCTTCATCTGCTCGCCAAGCTGAGGATAAAAATGGCCCAGTAATATGCCGGCCGTGATTGCAGCCAAAACCTGCACATAGAGGTGCTGATACCATTTTACGGAATGGTGACCGCCTGTCGTTGCTGCCGCTGTTGCCATATCTCATTCCTCCCTAAGTTTTTTCTCAGTCCGCATTCACAACTCCGGGCGTAAGCCTGCTGCGATACCAACTGACCGCGCCGCCATGCAGCGGGATGAAATTGTTGCGCGTGATGTTCGAGGGGATCGTTTCCGCCGCCGCCGGATGAAATTCGATCATCCGATCGTTATTGGCGAACACTGTGTTGACGATGGCTGTGACCAGATCGTCCGGCAAATCCTTGTGCGCGACGGCAAAATTGAACAGGCCGACCGTGTCGTAACGGCGCCGCAAGGTAGGGTACGTACCTGCCGCGACAACGGATGCCGAGAGTTCCGGCATCGTCAGGCGCAGCGTTGCGATCTCCTGTCGCGTGAGAGGCAGGTAGCGCACCTTCGCCTTTCGCTCGATGTCGATAAGCATCGGAGCCGGCACGCCGGCGCCCACCGCGAGCGCGTCGATGCTTCGCGCCACCGACTTCTCCGCGAGCTCCGCCCAATCGCCGTGAACCAGGGTGGCCTCGAGTTTCAGCGCCTTGAGGAACTCGGGAAAGTAGGCAGCAGTGGTGCCGCCCTCGGGGCCGACACCGATACGTTTGCCGGCGAACTCGGCAAACGATTGAATCGGCGAGTCACTGAGCACCTGAAACTGAAACGGCGTATCGTACATCGCGAACATGGCGCGCATGTTCCGGTACTGCCGCCCATCGGTCCAGGCAGCGTTGGCGTTCCAGGCTTGCAGCGCCACGCCTTGTGTGACGAAGGCCAGCTGAATTTCACCGGTCTCAAGCAGCTTGATATTATCGACCGGGCCGCCAGTTGGTCGCGCCACCACCGCGATGCCGAGTTCTTGCGAGAGCAATCGAGCCAGCCCTTCGCCATAGACGTAATAAGTGCCGCCTTCCGACGCGGTGCCGAGCGTAAGCACTTGGGGCCAATGCGCCTCCCGCGCCGACGCCAATTTGGGCGAAAGCAGAACAAATGCGAGAAGGATAAGAACTCGCCACGTTCTTGAAGCCATGACTGTCTCCTTCATTTCAACCGCGCCCTGACTGTACGCCGTTCTACTTCACAGTCACTTTTTCTTCTGCGGCGGCAGGTCCGTGCAATGACCCTCGAACACTTCGGCCGCCATGCCGATGGACTCTCCAAGCGTCGGATGCGGGTGAATGGTCTTGCCGATATCGGCCGGCTCGCAGCCCATCTCGATCGCAAGGCAGATTTCGCTGATCAGGTCGCCGGCATGCGTGCCGACGATGCCGCCGCCGATGACGCGGTGTGTCGTGGTGTCGAACAGCAGCTTGGTAAAACCCTCGTCGCGACCATTGGCGATGGCGCGACCGGAGGCCGCCCATGGAAAGACCGCCTTGCCGAACTTGATGCCCTCGGCCTTGCATTGTTCCTCGGTCCTGCCGGCCCAGGCAACTTCGGGATCGGTGTAGGCGACGGAGGGAATCTGTCGCGCGTCGAAATACGACTTTTCGCCGTGGGCGACTTCAGCGGCCACGTGGGCTTCATGCACGGCCTTGTGCGCCAGCATGGGTTGCCCGATGATGTCTCCGATCGCGAAGATGTGCGCCACGTTGGTGCGCATCTGCTTGTCGACATCGATGAAGCCGCGCTCGGTCACCGCGATTCCGGCCTTTTCAGCGCCGATCTTCTTGCCGTTCGGGCTGCGGCCGACCGACACGAGAACGAGGTCGTAGACCTGCGATCCGGCGGGCGCCTGCTCGCCCTCGAAGCTCACCTCGATCCCGGCCTCGGTCGCCTTCGCGCCCACCGTCCTGGTCTTCAGCATGACCTTCTCGAAACGGCCCGCGTTCATCTTCTCCCAGACCTTGACCAGGTCACGGTCGGCCCCCTGCATCAGGCCGTCGAGCATTTCGACAACGTCGATGCGCGCGCCGAGCGTCGAATAGACCGTCGCCATTTCGAGTCCGATGATGCCGCCGCCGATCACCAGCATGCGCTTAGGGATCGATTTCAGCTCCAGCGCGCCGGTCGAATCGACGATGCGCGGGTCCTCAGGCAGAAACGGCAGTTTCACGGCTTGGCTGCCGGCAGCGATGATGGCGTTGGCGAACTTGACCGTCTTCTTTCCTCCGGCCGAGACAATCTCGAGATGATGCGGGTCGAGGAAGGCGCCGACGCCGGTCGCAACCTCGACCTTGCGTGCCTTCGCCATGCCGGCAAGGCCGCCCGTCAGCTTCTTGATCACGCCGTCCTTGAACGCGCGCAGCTTGCCAAGCTCGATCTGCGGTGCTCCAAAAGAAATGCCATGGTCAGGGAGGTGCCTGACCTCGTCGATCACGGACGCCGTATGCAGCAGCGCCTTGCTCGGGATACAGCCGACATTGAGACACACGCCTCCGAGCGTATCGTAACGCTCGACCAGCACGGTCTTCATGCCGAGATCGGCGGCGCGGAAGGCGGCCGAGTAGCCGCCGGGACCGGCGCCCAGCACCACCATGTCGCATTCGATATCCGCCTTGCCAGAATAGGACGCGGCGGAAGGTGCAGCCGGCGGCGGGCTGGTGGTCGCCGCCGGCTGCGCTGCTGGTGCGGGCTTCGGCACGGCCGCCGCGCTCTCCGCCTCCAGCACGAGGATTGTCGAACCTTCGCTCACCTTGTCGTCGACCTTGACCCTGACCTCCTTGACGACGCCGGCATGCGAGGACGGAATCTCCATCGACGCCTTGTCGGATTCCACCATGATGAGGCTGGTGTCGACCGCGACGGTCTCGCCGGGCTTCACCATGACCTCGATCACCGCAACGTCCTTGAAGTCGCCGATATCGGGGACCTTCACTTCGATCTGCTGAGCCATGCTGCTTCCCCCGATCTCAGAACAGCACGCGCCGCAAATCGGCGAGCACGCTGGCGAAGTAGACGTTGAAGCGCGCCGCCGCGGCGCCGTCGATGACGCGGTGATCCCAGGACAGCGACAGCGGTAGCGTCAGCCGCCAGTCCGATGTCTTGCCGTCGGAGGAGTGCTGCTTCCAGTAGCCCTTGCAGACGCCCATGATCGCGACCTCGGGCGCGTTGATGATCGGCGTGAAATAGATGCCACCGATGCCGCCGAGCGAGGAGATCGAGAAAGTCCCGCCCTGCATCTGGTCGGGCTTGATCTTGCCTTCGCGCGCGAGCTTGGCGAGGGCGTTCATCTCCTTGGCGATTTCCGGCACCGATTTCTTGTCGGCATCGCGGATGACAGGCACCATCAGGCCATTCGGCGTATCAGCGGCAAAGCCGATGTGCCAGTAGTTCTTGTAGACGAGCGCGTCGCCATCGAGGCTCGCATTGAATTCCGGGAATTTTTGCAGCGTCGCGACAGCGGCCTTGACCATGAACGGCAGCAGCGAGAGCTTTACGCCGCTCTTCTCCAGCTCCTTGTTCATCTGCACCCGGAACTGTTCGAGATCGGTGATATCGGCCTCGTCGTGGGTCGTGACGTGCGGGATGACAACCCAGTTGCGGTGCAGATTGGCCGCGGAAATCTTCTTGATGCGGCCGAGCTCCTTGCGCTCGACCGGCCCGAATTTTGCGAAATCGACCTTGGGCCAGGGTAGAAGGTCGATGCCGCCAACGCCGCCTCCGCTTGCGGTCGCTGCTTGCGGCTTGGCCGGCGCCGCGCCGCCCTTGCCGAAGGCCTCGACGTCTTCGCGCAGAATACGGCCGTGATTCCCCGAGCCCTTGACCTTGCCGAGATCGACGCCCAGTTCGCGCGCCAGCTTGCGCACGGCCGGACCGGCATAGGCGAGAGCGAAGCTTTTTTCGTCAAAGGCGCCGACCACCGCCGTTCCAGCGGCGGTGGCCGACGAGGACGCAGGCGGTGACACGGGAGGGATGTCGGCCTGCAAAGGTGCTGCCCCAGTTGCGAGCGACAGGATGATCGAGCCCTCGCTGACCTTGTCGCCGGTCTTGACCTTGATCTCGCGCACGGTGCCCGAGAGAGGCGCCGGCACTTCCATCGTCGCCTTGTCCGACTCGAGCGCGATCAGCGCATCCTCCGCTTTCACGCTATCGCCGGCTTTGACGAAGATTTCGATGACCGGAACGTCCTTGAAGTCGCCGATATCGGGGACGCGCACCTCGGCGACTCCAGCCGGTGCGCTGACCGGCGACGGCGGAGCGCTGACGACAGGGCGAGCCTCGGCCTGCTCCGCGCCGGCGCCCTCGAACTGCACGATCACAGCCCCTTCGCTTACCTTGTCGCCAACCTTGGCGATCACCGACTTCACCACGCCATCGCGCGGCGACGGCACCTCCATGGTCGCCTTGTCGGACTCCAGCGCAACCAGCGGCTCCTCGGCCTTCACCCTGTCGCCCGGCTTGACGAAGACCTCGATTACCGGGACGTCCTTGAAGTCACCGATGTCGGGAACCTTGATGTCGATCAGACCACTCATCGCTCTGTCCTCGGCTCCGCTGGCTCACACGGTCCAGGGCGCAGCACGCCCGGCGTCGATTTTGTATTTGGCGATGGCTTCGGCCACGACTGCCGGCTTGATCGCTCCGTCGTCGGCGAGCGCCTTGAGCGCAGCGACGGCGACGTAATGCCGGTCGACCTCGAAGAATTTTCGCAGCTTCACGCGATAGTCGCTGCGGCCAAAACCGTCCGTGCCGAGTACGACGTATCGACGCCCGGCCGCTTGCACATATTCCCGAATCTGATCGGGGTAGTTGCGCATGTAGTCGGTGGAGGCCACGACGGGCCCGGGATGTCCCTCGAGCTGCGTCTCCACCCAGCTCTTGCGGCGCGGCTCGGTCGGATGCAGCAGGTTCCAGCGCTCCGACGCCATACCGTCACGGCGCAATTCGTTGAAGCTGGTCGCGCTCCAGACATCAGCGGTGACGCCGAAGTCCGCCTTCAGCAGATCGGCGGCCGCGATCACTTCGCGCAGGATCGTTCCCGAACCGACGAGCTGGACGCGAAGGCCCTTCTTCGGCGTCTCGCCGCCGCTCTTCAGGAGATAGAGCCCCTTGAGAATTCCCTCCTCCGCCCCCTTGCCAGCGTCGGCGAGCGAGGGATGCGGATAGTTCTCGTTCATCAGGGTGATGTAGTAGTAGACATCCTCCTGCGCCTCATACATGCGGCGCATGCCTTCGCGGACGATCGTCACGACCTCATAGGCAAAGGTCGGATCGTAGGAGATGCAGTTCGGGATAGTGCTGGCGAGGACGTGGCTGTGGCCGTCCTCATGCTGCAGCCCTTCGCCGTTGAGCGTGGTGCGCCCGGCGGTACCGCCGAGCAGGAACCCGCGTGCACGCATGTCGCCGGCGAGCCAGGCGAGGTCTCCGACGCGCTGCAGACCGAACATCGAATAGTAGATATAGAACGGAATCATCGGCACGTTGTTCGTGCTGTAGGACGTCGCGGCGACGATCCAGCTCGACATGGCGCCGCCTTCGTTGATGCCTTCCTGCAGAACCTGCCCGCTCTTGTCCTCGCGGTAGTACATCAGCTGATCGGCATCCTGCGGCCGGTAGAGCTGGCCGACCGACGAATAGATGCCGAGCTGGCGGAACATGCCCTCCATGCCGAAGGTGCGCGATTCATCGGGAACGATCGGCACGATGTGCTTGCCGATCGCCTTGTCGCGCACGAGGGTGCCGAGCATCTGCACGAAGGCCATCGTGGTCGAGATTTCACGGTCGCCCGTAGCGTCGAGCAGCCGCTGGAACGTCGACAGCGGCGGAATTTGCAAGGAGGCAGACTTGCGCCGGCGCTGCGGCAGGCTGCCGCCGAGCTTTTCGCGCTGTGCGCGGAAATACTTCATCTCCGGGCTGTCTTCCGGCAGACGGAGGAAAGGGACCTTCGCCAGATCATTGTCGGCAACCGGCACCTGGAAGCGGTCGCGGAAGCCGCGCAGCGCGTCCTGCGTCATCTTCTTGGCCTGATGCGCGATCATCTGGCCTTCGCCGGATTCGCCCATGCCGTAGCCCTTGACGGTTTTCGGCAGGATCACCGTCGGCTGGCCCTTGTGGTTTACCGCTGCTGCGTAGGCCGCAAAGACTTTTTCCGGATCGTGGCCGCCGCGCGCGAGCTTCCAGATCTCATCGTCGCTCATGTCGGCGACAAGCTGTTTCAGTTCATCGTACTTGCCGAAGAAGTGCTCGCGGATATAGGCGCCGCTCTTGCTCTTGAAATCCTGGTATTCGCCGTCGACGCACTCCTCCATGCGCTTCAGCAGCAATCCGCTCGTGTCCTTTTCGAGCAGGCGATCCCAGCCCGAGCCCCACAGCACCTTGATGACGTTCCAGCCGGCGCCGCGGAAAACACTCTCGAGCTCCTGGACGATCTTGCCGTTGCCACGGACGGGCCCGTCGAGCCGCTGGAGGTTGCAGTTGATGACGAAGATCAGATTGTCGAGATTTTCGCGGCCGGCGAGCGAAATCGCGCCGAGCGATTCCGGCTCGTCCGTTTCGCCGTCGCCCATGAAGGCCCAGACCTTCCGATTCGATGTCTCGGCCAGCTTGTGGTTCTGGAGATACTTCAGGAACCGGGCCTGATAGATCGCCATCAAGGGCCCCAGTCCCATCGACACCGTCGGGAACTGCCAGAAATCCGGCATGAGCCAAGGGTGCGGATAGCTCGACAAGCCCTCGCCGCCGGTCTCCTGCCTGAAGCTGAGAAGCTGCTCCTCGCTCAGCCGTCCCTCGAGAAATGCACGCGCATAGATGCCGGGTGAGCAATGCCCCTGCACGAAGATCAGATCGCCGCCGTGGCTGTCCGTCGGCGCGTGCCAGAAGTGGCCGTAGCCGATATCGTAGAGCGTGGCAGCCGACTGAAAGCTCGCGATATGGCCGCCAAGCTCCGAGCTTTCCTTGTTGGCGCGCAGAACGATTGCAAGAGCGTTCCACCGGATGATCGAGCGAAGCTTGTGCTCGATCGCGCGATCGCCCGGCAGTGCCGGCTGCTGATCCGGTGGGATCGTGTTGCAGTAGGGCGTCGTCAGCGACTGCTCTACCTGAAGGCCGCCACGCCGTGCGGCGTCCAGCACCGCGTTGACGACGAACTCGGCCCGGTCATTGCCGCGATGGCCCCGGACTGCCGACAAGGCATCCAGCCACTCCCGGGTTTCCTGCGGATCCAGATCTTGCGCGTCCGCGACCTTCATTACCTTCTCCCTTTGCATGCCAAGCCGAAGTCAAGCGTCAACGCTCATTGCGTTCCGCGGGCGTGCGGAAGCGCAACGCTACGCAGGCGATATTGCCTGTCGCTCTAGGTGATGAGTTGAATACTGGCTGGCATCTGAACGTCCCCTCGCATCGTTTGTTCTTGAGCTTTTGCTTCTTTTGCATACCCAAGCAGCATTCGTGCCAGACCACGCAATGCGCAGCCAATCGCGCGCATGCCTTTCATTTTGCTTGAGATTGCGATGCAAGCCGTCGCGCCCTCCGATGCGATCGGTCCGGATCTGTCCGAAGCTCCGGAAAACGGGCCGGAAGGATCACCCGAAATGTCGGACAGGCGTGGCGACGGGTTCCAAATGCAAGGCTCGAAATCGGAAACCGGCCCGCGCGCGCACGAACCGAGAGTGCCCACACAACGCGGCGACCGGTCGTGAGAGGGGTGCTGATGAGAGGACGAAGAATCGAATTGACGAAGTTCGCTTGGATAGCTGAATGTCCGCGACGGTGCATTCACAGGGCTGACCAAATGACTGTCGTGCTCGACCTCCTCAATAACGATCCGCGAGAGAAGATGCGGCCCGAGAGGCAACGCCACCCTGAAAAGGCCAACCGCCCCGACACGCCCATACAGAGCAAGCCTGCGTGGATCCGCGTGAAAGCACCCGGCTCCGCCGAATGGGCCGCGACGAAGCGCATCGTGCGCGAGAACAAACTCGTCACCGTCTGCGAGGAAGCCAGTTGTCCCAATATTGGCGAGTGCTGGGCGAAGAAGCACGCGACCTTCATGATCATGGGCGATACGTGCACGCGCGCCTGCGCTTTCTGCAACGTGCGCACCGGCCTGCCCGGACCGCTCGACGCCGATGAGCCGAACAAGGTCGCCGAAGCGGTGGCCAAGCTGGGACTGGAACATGTCGTCGTCACCTCGGTCGATCGTGACGACCTTGCCGACGGCGGTGCCGCGCATTTCGCTGCGACGATTGCCGCCATCCGCGCGACAAGCCCGGGTACGACGGTCGAAATCCTGACTCCGGATTTTCTACGCAAGAAGGGCGCGCTCGAAACCGTCGTTGCGGCGAAACCCGATGTGTTCAATCACAATCTGGAGACGGTGCCGTCGAAATATCTGACGGTGCGGCCTGGCGCGCGCTATTTCCATTCGGTGCGGCTGCTGCAGCGCGTGAAGGAACTCGACGCGCAGATCTTCACCAAGTCCGGGATCATGGCCGGCCTCGGCGAAGAGCGCAGCGAAGTGCTGCAGTTGATGGACGACCTTCGTTCCGCCGACGTCGATTTCCTGACCATCGGCCAGTATCTCCAGCCCACGCGCAAGCACCACGCTGTCATGCGCTTCGTGCCCCCTGACGAATTCGAGGCCTATGAGAAGGTCGCCTACGCCAAGGGCTTTCTGCTGGTGTCGGCCACGCCGCTGACGCGTTCCTCGCACCACGCCGGAGACGACTTCCGCAAACTACGCGAGCGCCGGCGTGGCTAGCGGGCCGGTGCGGCCAACCGTCAGAAGCTCAACTGCACCTTCATGGACCGGCTGCGGTCGCCTGCCAGCTCAAAGGCCGTTTGCACCTCCTCGAGCCCATAGCAACCCGTCAGCAGCGGCTTCATGTCGACGGCCCGCCGGTTGATGAGGTCGACGGCCAAGCCGAACTCTTCGTGGAACCTGAAGGTACCGCGGACCTCGATCTCCTTGGCGACCACCGTGTTCTGGGGAATGGATATGTCGCCGCCGAGCCCGAGCTGCAGCAGCACGCCGCGCGGCTTCAACACATCGAGGCCCGAGCGGATCGCCCGCTCATTGCCTGATGCTTCGAAGTGCACGTCGAAATAGCCCTTGTTGGCAGCAAAGGCGCCCAGCCGCTCCGGCTCCTTCGCCACATTGATGGTGCTGTCGGCTCCGATCTGCTCTGCCTTTTTCAACACCGCATCCATCACGTCGGTCGCCACGATTTCCCGCGCGCCGTGCGCACGCGCGGCAATGATGGTCAGCGCGCCGATCGGACCGCAGCCGGTGACGAGAACGCGTTTACCCAGCAGCGAGCCTGCGCGAGCGACCGCATGCAGGGTAACGGCAAACGGCTCGGCAAAGGCGGCTTCGTTGATCGAAACGCCCTCGCCCACCCGGTGGCATTGCCATTCCTCGGCGACGAGACGCTGGCGAAATGCGCCTTGAATGTGCGGCATCGGCATGGCGCTGCCATAGAAGCGCATGTTGAGGCACTGATTTTGCAAACCCTGCAGACAGAACTGGCAGGCATTGCAGGGCCTGCTTGGCGAAATGGCCACGCGGTCGCCGACCGCGAATCGGGATACGCCGGCGCCGGTCGCCTTGATCGTGCCGGCGATCTCGTGACCCAGGATCATCGGCTCGCGAATCCGCACCGTGCCGAAACCGCCGTGGTTGAAGTAATGCAGATCGGAGCCGCAAATGCCGCCCGCCTCGATGGCGACCTCGACCTGACCCGGCCCCACTTTCTCCGGCTCGCGCTCCTCGACCCGCAGATCGCGCGCGGCGTGAATGACGACGGCTTTCATGGCTTTCTCCTCAGACGATGGACGCGATCACTGCGGCGCCGGCACAGCGCGCGCCTTAACCGCGCATCCGTGATCACAGACTGGTGGTGATGCCGCCATCGACATAGAGCGTATGCCCATTGACGAAGGACGAAGCATCTCCCGACAAAAAGACGGCGGTGCTGATCAGTTCGTCCACATTGCCCCAGCGTGAGGCCGGCGTCCGCTTTTCCAGCCAGGCCGTAAAGGCGGGATCGTCGACCAGCGCCTGATTCAAGGGAGTCTTGAAGTAGCCCGGCGCGATCGCATTGACCTGGAGGCCGTACTTCGCCCAGTCGGTGCACATGCCGCGCGTCAGGTTCTTGATCGCGCCCTTGGTCGCCGTATACGGCGCAATGCCGGGGCGAGCCAGTTCGCTCTGCACCGAAGCGATGTTGATGATCTTGCCCTTTCCGCGCGGGATCATATGGCGCGCCACGGCCTGACCGACGTAGAAAGCACTGGAGACATTGGTCCTGAGCAGTAGCTCCCATTTCTCCGCCGGAAAATCCTCCAGCGGCGAGCGAAACTGCATGCCGGCATTGTTGACGAGGATGTCGATCGGTCCGACCGTTTGTTCGATGCTGGCAACGCCTTCACGAACGGCCTCCGCGACGGTCACGTCGAAAGCGGCCACGGCAACCTTGTGCCCGCCGGCCGTCAGGCTCGCTACCGCGGTGTCAAGCTTATCGCGATCGCGTCCGTTCAGGACAACAGAGGCACCATGCTCGGCGAGCCCGCGCGCCAGCGCAAGCCCGATCCCTTGCGACGATCCGGTGACGAGGGCGCGCTTGCCCGCCAGATTGAAAAGTTCAAATGCCACGGCCGGACCTTCTCCATGCGTATGGAATTACCGTCCGAGCATTTTTCTGACATTTGCCAGACAGACGCGAAGGAACGGATCGGAATGGACATAGAAGTAACGCACGCCGCGCTCAAGCCAAAAAGGCAGTTCGTCCGAGGTTACAGGCGTACCGGCAGTAGTCTTCCGTCAGACTCTGGCTCTTGAAGCGGGCTTCTTGGTGAAATCGATCGCCGCGCGGCCGTAGCTTGTCGCATCAAACGGCTACGATCTTGCAATCAGCTTTTGACTGCGTCGGCCGCGCTGTAGCTAACCGCTGGCAGCCGCTCGGCCCGCCTCCCACAGATCGAGCGCCTCTTGGCGCTCGATGCCGCGGGTGATGAACACGATACGAGAGCGGCGGTCGGCATCGGGCCATGCGGGGAGCGCCACCGGCGGATGGAAGACATGGTGCACGCCGTGGATCACGATCGGCGTCGGCTCCCCGAGAAGATTGAGAATCCCTTTGACCCGCAGCAGGTCCTCGCCGCGCGCACTGCGAAGATATGCGAGCCAGCGCGAAACGGCCATCCAGTCGAGCGGTTCGTCGAACGCAAGCACGAAGCTGGTGATCGATGCATCGTGGCTGTGATGGTCGTGACCTGTGTGCTCGTGCGCCGCCTCGCAGGATCCTGCGAACGCCTGCTCGCTGAGCCAGCGCGCAACGTCGATCGCTTTCTTCTCGGGATCGACCAGGCCGGCGCCGAATAGCGCCGCCGGATCGATCTCGCCATACATTACGCGTTCGATCCTGGCGCCGGGATTGAGCCGGCCGAGACGCTGATGCAATGCGGCAGTGTTGCTGACCAAATCAGACTTGGTGATCAGCAGGCGGTCTGCAAGCGCTACCTGTTTCACCGCCTCGTATTGACGATCGAGCTGATGAACGGCGTTGACCGCATCGACTGTCGTCACGACTGTATCGAGCCGCAGGAAATGCGAGACCAATGGATTGTTGAGAAGAAGCTGAACGATCGGGGCAGGATCTGCCAGACCTGTGGTCTCGATGAGAATACGGCGAAATGGCGGCACCTCGCCGCGGTCGCGCTTCACCAGGAGCGCGCGCAGCGTCTCTTCGAGGTCGCTGCGGATTGTGCAGCAAATACAACCGCTCGCGAGCACAGCCACCTCGCCGTCGATGCGCTCGACCAGGAGATGGTCGAGAGCGGTTTCGCCGTATTCGTTAATGATGACGGCGCTGTCCCCCATGGCGTCGTGGCGCAGCAGCCGATTGAGCAGCGTGGTCTTGCCGCTGCCAAGAAAGCCGGTGATCAGCGATACCGGCAGCCGCTCGGCTGACTTGTCGTTCTCGAACAGGCTCATCGGCGCCCTCATCTCAACCGTCTTATTTTTGTCGCTGGACAACAGCCTAGCGGAGGAGGAGCATTGTCGAAAATAAATCTTTAAGCCCAGCTTCCTGGGCACAATCTGGGAGGGAACGATGGACGATGAAGTCAGGGGCGAAGAGCAGAAAGGCGAGATGGCAACCGATCGCCGCACGTTGCTCCGCACAGCCGGCTTGGCCGGCGCTGCGGGAGCGGCGCTCGCAGGCGCGATGCATGGCAAGTTCTCGCTCGCGCCGGTCACCGCAGCGCAGGCGCAGACCGCCACCTCCATGCCCAAGGGAGTAGACAGGCCCTGGTGGCCCTCAAAATGGGGCAAGGACGACGAGGCCGGCGCATCCAACCACATCACACCGGCGAAGGTCCTCGACGCGGTGAAATGGATCAAGGATGGCAAGATCTACAAGATCGGTCGTGTCTACGAACAGGGCATGCCGCTGTTCGGCGCGCGCGCGTTCTCGCTGCGCATTCCCGGGGGGCCGACCGGCGGCCCGTTCGGCGACAACAAGCTTGTGTATCATGACGAGTTTCTCGCCACTGAGATCGGCCAGACCGGCACGCAGTTCGATGGTCTCGGCCACATCGGCATCCAGATGGGCAAGGACGGCGACAAGAGCGAGATGCGTTTCTACAACGGCTTCACCGCCGCAGAGATCGGCGACGCGTACGGTCTCAAGAAGCTCGGCACCGAGAAGCTCAAGCCGCTCTTCACCCGCGCTCATCTGATCGACATGGTCGCGCTCAAGGGCGGGATGATGGACGCCGGCCAGGAGATTACCACAGCCGACATCAAGGCGGCGCTGCAGAAGCAGAACATTCCCGAAAGCGACATCAAGCCGGGCGACGCGATCATGTTCCACACCGGCTGGGGTTCGCTGTGGATGAAGAACAATGATCGCTACAATAGCGGAGAGCCGGGCATCGGCCTCGACGCCGCCAGATGGGTGATCGAAAAGGACCTCGCGCTGACCGCGGCTGACACCTGGGCGGTCGAAGTGGTGCCCAATCCAGACAAGTCGCTCGCCTTCGCGGTCCATAGCGAGTTGCAGACGAAGCACGGGATACTCAACCACGAGAACCTGATCTTCGACGAGCTCATCGCCGACAGGAAGTACCAGTTCGTCTACAGCTTCACCCCTGCCCCGATAAAGGGCGCAACGGGAAGCAACGGCTGCCCGATCGCGATCACATAACGAGGGCGCATTGGCGGCGTGGGCGGATGGACCGCCCACGCCGCCGGTCTCACGAAGGATAGGGTTGAGGAGCGTTGGTTTCGTTCGCTGGGGCGGCCTCAATGTCCGCAAGGAGCCGACGTTCACATTTGCTCGAACTAAGCGAGGCTTACGACGTGCGTGCCTGTGCGATGGTCGCGTCGACGGGGGGGAGCCACGACCAGACTTGTGGTAGGGACACTCGGCTATCGGCCGGACTTGGCTGGCTGCTCTCGCCGCTGAACCTATGTTTGCTGGACAAGCGAATGCAACGCCTTAACCGCGGCTTCCCGAGTCTCCACGGGGACAAACAGGCTGACCGAATTCGGCGACATCGCGTACTTGTCGGAGACAATCCCGTGATGTGCGAGTACCTGCAACGCGGTGAACGGCAATTCCGGCAAAATGGCACCGAAGCAGGTGAGAGTCACCGCGCTTGAAGCCTCGCGCTGCTTGCGCAGATCCTGGCTCTGCTCCAGCGTGCGCAACAGCGCATCCAGCCACTCTGAATCGCAGGCCACGGTTATGCTGGTTTTTCCAGCGGTGAAGCCGGAGTCGAGGAGTTGCGGCCAGGACAGACTGTTCTGCTTGAGATGCTGCGCGAACTTCTCGAAACCATGATTGAGATCTTTGGAATCGATTTCCACATGCTCAATGCGCGCGATCGAATTGACGGCCAGAGCTTTTCCATTTTCCATGCCTGCAACCTCTTTCATCACTTGCGTACTGTGTTCAACGCCACCCCACCGCTTGAGAACCAGAGGTACATCCTGACTTTGCGCCAGCTCTACGCTGCGAAAATGCAGGACCTTTGCACCCCAGAAGCACATCTCCGACAGGGATGCGAAGTCCACTTGTCGCAGGGGCTTTGCGTCCGGCACGATGCGCGGATCGGCCGAACAAATTCCGTCGACCTCCTTGACGATTTCACAGCGTTCGGCCTTCAATGCTGCGGCCATCGCAACGGCCGTGGTGTCGCTGCCGCCCCGGCCCAGCGTGGTGATCTCCCGGGTCGCCGGGTTCACGCCCTGAAACCCTGCCAACACCACAACGCGCCCACGATCAAGTTCCTCACGCACGCGAATGGGCCGTACATCCAGAATGCGCGCGGAGGAATGGGAGTCGTCGGTCATCACGCCGGCCTGGCTGCCGGTGAAGCTGATCGCGGGCACGCCGAGATCGGCAAGCGCCATGCTCATCAGCGACATGCTGATGCGCTCACCGGTCGTTAGCAGCATGTCGAGTTCACGGCGATTGGGAGCAGGGCTGACCTGGTAAGCCATCTGGATCAATTGGTCGGTGGTCTTGCCCATGGCCGAGACGATCGCCACGACACGATGACCACGGCCATGCAGGTCGGCGAGACTGCGCGCAACCGCGCGAATTTTTGCCGGTGTTTCAAGGCAGACACCGCCGTATTTTTGCACGATGATGGGATGGTTGCGCATCTAGCCTCCTTGAGAAGCCTCGCTCGCGTCGTCCATCGAACCGACACCGCCTATCCACGTGCCGACGACTTCAAAGTTCGGATTGAAGGCGACAAGGTCGGCGCGGTATCCGGGCGCGATCCGTCCAAGCTCGGACTCAAGGCCGAGGAATGCCGCTGAAGTCCGCGAGGCCATGATGAGGGCATCTGCAAGGGAGATTCCGAGCAGCGCAACGGCGTTGCGCACCGCCTCGATCATGGTGAGGTGCGCGCCCGCGAGTGTGCCATCGGGCCCGGTCAGGCGATTTTCGTGCAACGTGATCTGCCTTCCCTGCAGCACGAATTGCCGGTCGTTCGTACCTACCAATGGCATGGCATCGGTGACCAGCATCAAGCGGTCGCGCCCCTTGCAGCGGAAGGCAACACACAAAGCGGCGCGGTCAACGTGGATGCCATCGCAAATGATCCCTGCAAACAGCCGGTCATCATCAAGCGCGGCGCCGACCAGGCCCGGCTGCCGGGCGCTTAGCTGCGACATGGCATTGAACAGATGGGTCACCCCCGAGACACCGCGATCGACCGCCTGCCCGATTTGGGTCGCGGTGGCGTCGCTGTGGCCGGCCGCGATACGCAGCCCGGCGCCGATCAATTCATCGATCATGGACGCAGGCACGCATTCCGGGGCCAAGGTCACCATGGAGCGGCCGCATCGCCCAAAACTCTTGATCGCGGCCATATCGCGCTGATCGGGCACGCGTATCTCGGCTTCCGGATGAATGCCCTTGCGAGACCGGTTGAGGGCCGGTCCTTCCAGATGAAAGCCGAGAACACCGGGAATCTTCAGACTGGCCTCGGCGACCGCAGCCAATCGCTCGATGACCTCGCTGCGATCGGTGATGAGGGTCGGCAAGCAGCCCGTGGTCCCCGCCTTGCGGTGCGCCTCAACGATGCGTCGAACGCCAGCCTCCGTGGGCTGGTCGTTGAGAAGAACGCCCCCGCCTCCGTTTACCTGGATGTCGATGAATCCGGGTGCGAGGATCGCGTCCGCGGGAAGCTGGATTGAGGCCCGCGCCGCCGCCTCGCCGAAAGTGATGCTTTCAATCCGCCCCTGCGAGATCCTGACCGCCCCCGGCCCGCGCATGTCGGCACCATCAAAGATGCGCTGCGCGGCAACCGTGAGGGAGGAAGAACCCAAATGGCCCATCAGCATTGATCCGAGAAGGATAAGTCACGGACTCGTGAGACGAGTCCTGCACAGGACTTCATATGTACACCAAGGAGCTCGGGAGGACCCGGAGGGAAACCTTCGCGTTAACTTTCCATGGGAACAAAAGGTACCACGTATCTCGGCATTGATGGCGGCGGAACTCGCTGCCGCGCCCGGATCGAAGACGAAAACGGCGGGGTACTCGGAACAGCGAACTCGGGGCCTGCCACGACGCGGATTGGCTTCGAGAAGGCCTGGCGGTCGATCATGGAGGCCACCGAAGCGGCCGCCGCACAGGCCGGACTGACGCACGAGGATTTCGCGCGAATGCACGCCGGAATTGGCCTTGCCGGTCTCGGTCGCCGGGGCGCGGAAGCGGCGCTCAACAAGATCGCGCATCCCTTTGCGTCCGTCATCTTCACCAGCGACGGCCTCGCGGCCTGTCTCGGCGCCCATAGCGGCGCGGACGGGGCCATCGTGGTAGCCGGCACAGGTTCGGTCGGCGTCGGCCTGATCGACGGTCGCGAAATCCGTATCGCCGGCTACGGTTTTCCTGTGTCGGACGAAGGCAGCGGTGCCGATATCGGCCTCCACGTCGTTCGACTGGCGCTGCGGGCCGCGGATCGCCGCGGCGAACTGACCCCATTGCTTTCAGAGGTGCTGGGCGCATTCGATCATGATCCTTATCAGGCGGTGGCTTGGTCTGAAGAAGCCAGGGCCGCAGACTACGCTGCGTTCGCGCCGATCGTGATGCGACACGCCAATCAGGGCGATCCGGTCGGCCGTCGCATCGTCGAACGCGCGGCCGATGCCATTGGCGATCTGCTCGATCTGTTCCTGGCGAGGGGAATTGACCGACTCTCGCTGGTGGGCGGGCTGGCCGATGCCATGACGCCCTGGCTGACGCCTGACCTGCGCGCTCGCCTGAGGCGTCCCGATGCCGACGCGGCGGCCGGCGCGCTTCTGCTGGCGCGAGGGCGGCTTGACCTGCCCAAGAGGGAAACGGACAGAGAAACGGACAGAGAATCTGACCATGAACAGGTTTCGAAGTTCCGCGTTTGATGGCACATGGATCAACTATATGGCCACCGAAGAAGTCGATCCCCGCTTTGCCGATCTTGATGCATGGTCGCTGACGTCAGCGATGGAAGCGATGTGGGAGGGCCAGCTTGCGGCAGTCGCGGCGATTGGTCATGCCCTTCCCGCGATCACTGCGGCGACCGAAGCGGCGAAGGCGGCGCTGGGCGATCGCGGTCGCATCGTGTATGTCGGCGCCGGCACCTCGAGCCGCGTGGCGGTCCAGGACGGCGCCGAGCTGATGCCGACCTTCGCCTGGCCCAGGGAGCGCGTCCGTTTCGTTGTCGCAGGCGGCGACAGCGCGTTCGTTACCAGCATCGAGGGCGCGGAGGATGATGTCGATGATGCAGTCGCGCAGATCAATGCCGCGCGGCTCACACCGCACGACGTGGTGATCGCCGTTGCTGCCAGCGGGACAACGCCATTCACGGTCGCGGCGCTGCAGCAGGCAGGCTCTTTCGGTGCAGTGACGATCGGTATCGCCAACAATCCCGGCACCGCGCTGCTGGAATCGGCAAAGTTTCCGATCCTGATCGAGACCGGCCGCGAGCTGATCGCCGGCTCCACCCGGATGAAGGCAGGCACAGCCCAGAAAGTTGTGCTCAATCTGATCTCCTCGGGGATCATGCTGCGCCTTGGCCGGGTGTATCGCGGCATGATGGTCAACATGCAGCCGACCAATGCCAAGCTGAAGCGGCGCGCCGAGGCCATGGTGGCACAAATCGCGCGCTGCGATCCGTCGCATGCGGCACGCTCGCTTGAGCAGGCCGAGGGAGACATCAAGACGGCTAGCCTTCTGGCGTTGGGTGTCGACAGGGTTGATGCCGAGACCATTCTGAAAAACTGTGACGGCAACCTTCGGCGCGTGTTTGCCGAGCTCACCAAGGATCAAGACCGGCATCCCAAGGCAGCGGCGGCACGCAAGCAAGGCGGAGCGGTTGAGCCGTGACGTCATCCGCAATGGCGAGCGAAATCGGGGAAAGCGCGGATGTTGTCGCCAACATTGTTCGCAACCGCCCCGCCACGCGCGACATCGCGCAGCGAATTGGGATTGGCTCCGCCCCCCTGTGCGTCGTGTGCGGCCGCGGAAGCTCCGGGCATGCCGGGGTTTTCTTAAGATACCTCGTCGAGACGCGGCTTCGCCTTCCCGTCTCAGCCAGCGCTCCTTCGGTGATCACGGCATTTCGCACGCCCTTGATGCTGCGCCATGCGGTGTTCATCGTGATCTCGCAATCCGGGCGGAGCCCGGATCTCGTCGCGGCGACCAGGTCGGCGCGCGCCGCGGGCGCCCGCACCATCGCTATCGTGAATGCGACGTCGTCGCCTGTGGCTGACGAAGCCGAGTTCGTCGTTCCGATCGAAGCCGGCCAAGAGCACTCCGTGGCGGCGACCAAGACCGTGATCGGCTCGATGGCCGCTGGCGCCGAGCTTGTTGCCGAGCTGGCGGAAGATCGGGCGCTGCGGTCAGCCCTCGACAGGCTGCCCGAGCGCCTGCACCGCGCGCTGGCGCTCGACTGGTCCGAGATTGCCGATGATCTCGCCAAGGCGTCAGCCGTGTTTGTGGCAGCGCGGGGTCTTGGTCTCGGCTCGGCGCGGGAGATCGCGCTCAAGCTTTCGGAAATCCTGCGCCTGCCTTCCATTGGCCTGAGCGCCGCGGAGCTGCAGCATGGGCCGCGTGCCGCGTTATCATCGCGCACGCCGGTTGTCATGATGCGCCTCATGGATGAAACGGCTGTTACGGTGGACGCGCTGGCAGAAGAATTGCGCGAGCAGGAGATCGCGCTGCATTTATGCGGCGGACCGCATGGCTCGCTGCCCTGGCTGGCCGAGGATGACCCCGCCACCGACCCGATCACCATGCTCGTTCCGGCCTATCGGATGATCGAACAGACAGCGCGCGCCTGCGGATTCGACCCGGATCGTCCCCCTCGCTTGAGCAAGATTACCGAGACGTTTTGACGGCGGACTGAACGAAAGCGGGGGCACCAGACATGGCGCCCGTGCGGTCAACGCAATTCGACCGTCAAGCGGCGACCGGCTTTCGCCCGCGTTCAAAAACGAAATCGCGGTACCCGTCTTGTTGCCTGCGACCAGCAGGAACAGGCCGGCCACCAAGGCGATCCGCAGCCAGGTCGGCAATCTCATCGGGTTCATGCGGCGTGCTCGGGCAGTGCATCAGGCGGCGGACGATCCGATCAGCCGCCCTTGGCGAGGCTCGTTCGACATCAAGCAGACCCGGTGCCAGCGAAGCTCCCCTTCGATCATCCGGCACCACTGGCGAGTAGCGGCCTTGACCTGAATCAAGGCATCGACCGACCGGAGTTCCGCTACAGCGCCGGACAGCGCGCGTATTTGATTTCCATGCCGGACATCCCCGGAAACAGGCGCATGACGGTGTTGGCGTCCACTTCCCTGAGATTGAACTGTACGCTTTGCAGCATGATGTCGGAGGCGCAGGCCGCCAGGAGATTGATGGTCGCCCCTTCATCCTTCTTTGCCTTGATGCGGCAGCGCGCGAATTTTCCGGTGATCTGGTCGCCCTCCACGATGAAGCCGCCGCCATACACGTCGGACATGTCGGTGAAAGTCACTTGTGTGCCCTTGCGCATGAACACCTTGGAACAGTTGTCCGGATCGCTTGCCCAGGCTCCATTGAGATCGAAAGCGCCGGCAGAACCGCAAAGTCCGATCGAGACGCCAAGCAGGAGCGCCGCAGATACGGCATTGGTGTGGAAGCAATTCATCTCATCTTTCCCCTCAGTGACCGCTCAGCACCAGCGTCTTGACCGGCAGCAACAGCGCCTGGATGCGCAGCAGGAGCGCATGCACCAGGCCGGTCGCATCGACGGCATGCAGGGCGAAGCCTTTCAGCGCGCCGGTCTTCGGGTCGGCGATCACGTCGTGATTGCTGGTATAGGCATTGACGATGCAGCTAGAGCCCGGCGTGACCCCTTCAAGACCGCCCTTGTACAGCGGCTCCAGGAAGGCGAGGATCGTACCCGGCTGCCGCAGACTCTGCGGATCGATCAGTTGTTCGCCGGAGCGGAACTGGCCCGCGGCGATATAGTCCTGCACGCTGGTAACAACGAGCGGAATAATCACCCAGGGTTTCGAGATGCAGGTTGCTTCCGCGACCATGCCCGGTTTCATGACCTGGGCCTCGATCTGGCCGAACCCGGCCTGCAGCACGCTCCGCCCTGCGCCTTCCGGAATCAACACTCCGGCCGGCCGCATCAACTGATTGACGACGTCGCCGGTGCGCACGAGGAATTGCTCCACGCGACCATCGACGCCTGCTCGAACGTAGGTCTTGTCGAGGTCGACCTGCGCCTGCGCCATCGCGGCCTCGGCGCTCGCTTTCTCGGCGGGCAGCAGCGTTGAGACGCGCAACACCGCCGACTCCTTGACGGCATTCGCAGCATCGACGCCGGACTGCCGCTGATCGACCAGCACCTGCAGCTTCTCGATGTCGCGTTGCGGCACGATGCCGGGATTGCGGCGCTGCAACTCGCTCTTGACCTCCAGTTCGTCCTTGGCCTGCTGGTGGTTGGCTTTCGCTTCGCCGATCTGAGCTTCCGCCTTGACGACATCGGAGCGCGCGCTCATCAACGCCGCATCGACCTCGGCAATCTTCCGCTTGGCCGTCTCGAGGGCCGCCTGCTGTTTCGAACTATCAAGCCTGAAGAGGACGTCGCCCTTCTTCACCGCCTCGCTGAAGCCGACATTCACCTCGGCAACGCGGCCCGAGCCTTCGGGAAGGATCGGCACCGTGCGGAAGTAGATCGCCGCCGATGTCGTCGAGGGATGGTAGTAGAAGATCATCGTGATCAACCCGATGGTCAGCATCAGGCAGCCGGTGATGCCCCAGCGCAGTTCATACCAGACCGAAAAGAACGTGATCTCCTTGCCGAACCGTTTGCCCTGGGCATAGCGGCGATAGAGATAGTCGGGCAGGATCGTCACAAGCGAGCAGATCATCAGCTCAAGCATGGGTGTGCACCTCCTGCTTGGCGGCGGCTTCCTTTGTGGCGCCGCGACCGTCGGCCTGCGCCGGGACATTTTCGAACTTTTCTTCGTCAAGCGGCGGGCCAGGCGCCGCATCGGCAATACGCTCGACCGATCCCGCGATGCTGCGCAGCGGCGTGCCGAAATCCGGCAGATCGATCATCGCGAGCAACAGACCCGCAATCCAGAAGATATGCATGTGGGTAAAGAGCGAGATCAAGCCGAGAACGGCGACGATCTCGAACTGCAGCTTATGCGTCCGGTGCGCCATGCGCTCCGGCAGGCTATGCAATTTCCAGTACAGGGTGCCGACCCATAGGATGACGGCCACAAGGAAAATCCCCATCACCACCATCAGGGTGTCCGATCCGTCCGGACCAGGGACAAAGAACGGCAGATGGTGTGGCGCTGCCGGATGCATCTGTTCGCTCAAAGCTCGTACTCCCCTGTCAGGTCGCCCGAAGACTGCGCATTGCGCAGAGTGGGAGCTATGGTCTCCCAATGCTTGATCTGAATCAAGAAGTGCTCCGCGGCGCCAGCCGTAACGTTGAGCGCCCAATGCTGTGAACGGTCATTCAGGAGCGACGTACATGGCCAAGATCGACGACCTGATCCCCAGCGCGAAGGAAATCCAGAAGCAGGCGGCGCTGAAGGAGGTGCAAAAGGCCGACGAGATGGTCAAGCGGCTGGCTGCGGCAGAAGCCGAGAAGTATGCCCTGATCGAGAAGCTGAGCCGACCGTCGGGTCTGTCCGAGGATGAGAAGGTCAAGCTCGCCTCGACCGTGATCCACCGTGCAGTGCGCAACGGCTTGACGGAGGTGCAGCTCTACCGTTTCCCGAATACGCTGTGCAGCGATCGCGGCCGAGCCATCAACCAGATGGAAGAAGGCTGGGAAAAGACGCTGAACGGAATCCCCAAGGAGATCTTCCAGCTCTGGAGCGATTATCTGCAGCCGCGCGGCTATCGCATCCGCTATCAGATCGTCGATTTTTCCGGTGACGTGCCCGGCGACATCAGCATCACCATAAGCTGGGACGGCTAGCGGGACCGATCGCCATTGAACCGTGAAGCATTGCGCATATCCAAGGACAATGGACCGGAACACAGGATTCCTTTCACCAGGCGCCCACCAATACCTGCATTGCCGGCGATGCAGCTAGTTCTGCACTGATCGGCGAACCGGAGAGAGCAGAAGATCGAAGAATGAACTAGGCAGCAGCGGCGGCAGCCCGCTGGATAGGCTCGATCAGCGACGTCGCGGTAAACGGCTTTGTCAGGTAAGCGATGCACCCGGAGGCGAAGGCGGCCATGCGCGTGGCGTCGCTGTCATTGCCGGTGATATAGATGACCGGCACGTTCACGCCCGCTTCCGCCAACTGATGGCGCAGCTCGATGCCCGATCCGTCGCTCAGGTTGACATCGAGCACGAGGCAGAAGGCCTGTTCGAAATTGTCATGATCCTTCAGGGCATCTGCTGTTTCAAACGGCACAGTTTCAAAACCATGCACCCCGAGCAGCCGGCGCAGGCCCTTCAGCATGGAGGGGTCATCATCAACGATAAAAACGGCTTTGCGCTGCAACAAGCTGCTCGGCTTTCAGTTGTTACGGGAACGCTCGGCATAGCCTCTAGGCTGCCCGGCTAAACTTTTGGAATGGACGAAGGTTCCCGCCTATTCAACCACCGGGGTTCTCGGGTTTTATCGGTGACTAGGATACTACCTGTCAAAGAACTTCACACTGTCCTTCCGGACAGGTTCCGTACGTATCAGCTGAGCACGCCGAGCCGCTCGGCCAGCGTCACCAGTTCAGCCAAAGATCGCGCCTTCATCTTCTCCATCACCTGATGGCGATGCGCCTTGATGGTGCGCTCCGTCGTGCCGAGCTCATGAGCGATTTGCTTGTTCAGCTTGCCGCGCACGACGAGGCCGAACACCTGCCGCTCGCGCGGCGTCAGTTCCGTCGCCAGCGCTCGCACCTCTCCCAGCCTGGACCGTTCATCGCGCAGGGTGGCATGACGCGCCATCGCTCGCTCAATTGCGCCGAGCAGTTGCTCTGATTCCACCGGCTTGGTGAGGAAGTCTTCCGCGCCGGCCTTGATGGTCCGCACCGTCGTCGGCGTGTCGGCATGCCCGGTCAGGAATACGATCGGCAACGTCAAGCCGAGTTCGTTCAGGCGTCCCTGCAATTCAGGGCCGCTCAGGCCGGGTATCTGCACGTCGAGCAGGATACAGCCGGGCTCGTTGTCATCCGGCAGGCAGTCGAGCAGTTGCTGCGCCGACGGATAGGTCGCGACCTGATAGCCGGCGAGTTTCAGGCGGCGCTCGATCGCGATCCGGAACGAAGCATCATCATCGACGACGTGAACGTGTCCCTGCAACCTCATCTCCTATGCCGCCAATGGAAGCGTGAAATGAAACGTCGCACCACCGCCGCTCTGGTTCTCGGCCCAGATATTTCCCTTGTGGGCCAGGATGATGCTGCGCGCAATGGAAAGGCCGATCCCCATGCCCTGGTCCTTGGTGGTGAAAAATGGATCGAATACCTGACCGAGCTTGTCGGACGGGATGCCGGGGCCGGAATCGGAAATCGAAATCTCGACCGTGGATCCGCCGTTCAATTCCGTGCGGCCTATCACGGTGCGGCCGTAGGGGATCGCGGACATGGCATCCATGCTGTTCACGACCAGATTCAGGATGACCTGCTGCAGCTGAATCGGATCGCCCTTGATGCGCAGTTCGCCCGGCGTGGTCTGCAGATAGAGCGCGACGTTGCGGCCGGAGGCCTGCGCCGAAAGGAACCTGAAGGCCTCGTTCATGATCTCGTTGAGGTCAATCTCCCGTGTTTCGAATGGCGTCCGCTTCAGGAAAGCGCGCAGCCGGCGGATCACCTCGCCGGCGCGCTGATCATCGCGTTTGATGTCGGCGAGGATTTCCCTGACTTCTCCGAGATCGGGATTATCCGACTTCAGGATCAATTCGGCGGTCTCGGCGTTGGTCAGGATCGAGCCCAATGGCTGATTGAGCTCGTGCGCGATCGAGGAGGACAATTCGCCGGCCGTCGCATTCCGATTGACGTGAGCGAGTTCGGACATCCGATTGCGCGATTCCACCTCGGCATCGCGCCGCAAGTGCCGCTCATGCAGCAGGAACGTGATCAGCCCCGCCTGGAGCAACAGCGCCGCCACGACGGCCAAGCTCTGCCAGCGATATCTCTCCAGGAACGTCTGCTCGCGGAAGCGAATTTCGCCGCTTTCGGGCAGGCTGGATTCGCTGACATTCCAGCGCTGCATTTGCTGCCAGTTGAAGAGCGGCTTCACGCCGCCGCTTACCGGAGAGATCTCTCCGGCGCGTTCGCCGTTGAGAATGCGCAGCGCGATTTTCGCGGCCTCCGCGCCGATCTCCGTCGCGATCAGGACATATCCTCCGATTCCCCCCACGGCCAAAAGCGGTTCGGCGCCGACGATGATGGGGCGGGTGGCCTTTTCGGCAATCATCCCGAACGCAGTCGCCGCGGGATAGAATGTGCCCTCGCCGTCCGAGAACACGCCTGTATAGATGATGGCGCTCCGCTCCGGCAATTCGGAAACCCGTTTGCGGATGTCGGACATCTTCTGCCCAACGATATCGATCACGTTCAAGCCGGATGTTGCGGCGGGAATTTCCTCAGACCAGTGACTGAAAAGAGCCTGCCGCTCCCAGGCATCCCCCACCAGAGCAACGGTGTCGAGGTCGGGCACCACCGCCCGCGCGGCTTTGATGGTCCCCGCCAGAGAATTCTTGAGAATGACTCCCGTTACTCCCGCTTGCCCCTCGAGCTTCGCAAGATCACTCTCGTCCAGCATGGCGAATACGACGGGAGTGTCCGGCCACAATTCTGCGCGCCAGCGCAACGTATGCTCGAGCATTCCCCTGCCCATTGCCACGATGACATCGATCGGCCGATCCCGGTATTTTTCCTTGAGATGCCGCTTCAGGCTTTCCGTATAGGCGGCTCCGCCGAAGCGGGGCAGATCGAGGTTCTCGCCGTAGATCGTCACGCGCACACCGGCGCGGGCATCGAGCACCCCGCGCATTCCCGACCAAAGCTGATAATGGAACGGTCCGCGCAAATCCGATTGATCGAGCACGAGGACGGAATGCGGCCGCGCCTGCTGTGCCGAGACACAAATCGGTGCCAGCAAAGCGATCAGCCCTACAATCCACCCGATGATCCAGACCATGGCGCCCCTGAATCTAGCACGGGCAAAACTAGCATCCGGCGGCGGTCGCGAACACCCGGTATGCAATCGTAGAGTATCGCATCCGTGGCAGCCATATTGACGCATCCGACCTGTCCTCAGGGACAATGGACCGCCGGCCGCTGATCGCGAGAATGGCCTCCCATTGTGAAACAATTTTCGCAGAATGTGGCAGCAGCGTCGCATTCTACAGTTAGAAAAAAATCGAGGCCACCACTTGCGTGATCGGCTCGTTCGATCGAGGAGATGGTCCATGCTTGCCCGCGTCAGTACCAGCTTTGCTGAATTCCCTGGCATTTTTGGAGAGTACGACCCCAAAAGCGGGGCGCCGATCAGAATCAATTTGAACGAATTCAGCTACAAGAAGGGTGCCGAAATCTTCGGCGAGAAGGAGCCGGCCGACTATGTTTACCAGGTCGCGGCCGGCGCCGTACGGAGCTACAAACTGCTCTCAGATGGTCGCCGTCAGATCGGCGCCTTCCACCTCGTCGGCGATATTTTCGGGCTCGAGATCGGGACGGAGCATCGCTTTACCGCCGAAGCAATCATCGACACCACCGTTCGCCTGCTGAAACGGCGCAGCCTCGAGCTGGTGGCCGAGAGCAATGCGAAGGTGGCCCGCAATCTGCTCAGCATGACGACGAGCAATCTCCGGCACGCCGAAGATCACATGCTGCTACTGGGACGCAAAACGTCGCTGGAGCGCGTCGCGGCATTCTTGATCGAGATGGACCGCCGATCAACGGCGGCAGGCATTCTCGCGCTGCCGATGTGCCGGCGCGACATCGCCGACTATCTCGGGCTGACGCTGGAGACGATATCGCGCGCCCTGTCGCGGCTGCACGATCTCGGCGTTCTCAGCTTCATCGGCAAAAGCCAGCGACAAATCGTTCTGCGCGACCGGGACAAGCTCGCTAGCTACGATTTACAACACTGAAGAACATCCCCAGAGCGGCAATCGCGCCGAGATGCTCGATCCTCTTGAGCAGAACCTCGAACAGCACCGCGGTGGACTATCCGAACATCAGGACAAAGTTCGGCTAACTCGCTGGGACCACGACCCACAGGTTGTGCATCTCGCGTTCACATCCTGAAAGCGCCGCAACCCGCAAACTACGGTTCGGCAAGCCAAGCGGAAACGGAAGGAAGAAGTGGGGCACCTCCGGCGCAACTCGCACGAAGTGAGAGCGAAGAAACGGCCCCCCAAGGTGACTAGCGCCGTCGCGACGTATCCTACCCGCATCCGCAGGATTTGCCCCTCCCGCCTTGACGTCCTCGCGCAACTCCGGAAACCTACCCCTTCTGGGGACTGATTTTCAGCCAGCTGCTTTCGGCCCGGCCAAAATCGGCCCGCCCTTCTGGAAGGGAACGGCCACGGGAATTGGTACGTCTATTGCTTCCCGGCGATAAGCGTGCGAGGGGGTAAGGACCTAAATATGATCCGCGTGTTTCTTGATCGACTCTATCTTCTCTCCGGCTATCTCGCCGGCCTCTTCCTCATTGCAATTTTTGTGCTGATGCTGCTGCTGTCGGGCGGCCGGCCGCTCGGTATCAATATTCCGGCGGGCGATGATTTCATCTCATGGTGCATGGCGGCAACCGCCTTCCTTGGGCTCGCGCACACGTTCAAGCACGGCGAGATGATCCGCGTCGGCCTGCTGATCGACCGTCTCAGCGACAATGTCCGCCATTATGTCGAGATCGCAGCGCTTCTGATCGGCGTCGGCTTCATCGGCTTTTTCGCGTGGCATGCCGCGATCATGACCTGGCAATCGCTTAAATTTTCCGACATTTCGCAAGGCGTCATTGCGGTGCCGCTGTGGATTCCGCAACTCGGCTACAGCGGCGGCCTGGTGATTCTCTTTATCGCGTTTGTGGACGAGCTGGTCCATGTCCTGCGCGGCTTTGCGCCGCGCTACGAATTGCCGAAACCGCGGAGCGCTGAGGAAATCGTCGAGCGCGCCATGCAGAGCGGGGTCTGACATGGAGCTGCTCTCCATCGCCGCCATCCTGCTCGGATTTCTTGCGCTGCTGCTCGGTGCCGGCGTCTGGATCGGCGTCGCCTTGATGGCGACGGGATGGGCCGGCATGCAATTCGCCGGCGGCGCCATTCCGGCCGGCAGCGTGCTTGCGACAACGGTGTGGGGCAACAGTGCGTCGTGGTCACTCGCCGCGTTGCCGCTCTTCATCTGGATGGGCGAGATTCTATTCCGAACGCGCCTGTCGGAGGAAATGTTTCGCGGATTTGCGCCGTGGCTGAACTGGCTGCCGGGCCGACTCATGCATGTCAATGTACTCGCCTGCGGCGTGTTCGGTTCGGTGTCGGGATCGTCAGCCGCGACCTGCGCCACGGTGGCCAAGATCGCCCTGCCGGAATTGAAGAAGCGCGGCTATGACGAAAACCTGAGCCTCGGCTCTCTGGCCGGTGCGGGAACGCTCGGCATTCTGATCCCGCCGTCGATCACCATGGTGGTCTACGCCGTGCAGGCGAACGTCTCCATCATCCAGGTTTTCCTCGCCGGATTTCTGCCGGGCCTGTTGGTGATGGCGCTCTATTCCGGCTACATCGCAGTGTGGTCGCTCGCCAATCCGAACCGCACGCCGCCGGCCGATCCGCCCATGAGCCTTCGCAGGCGCATCTCAGAATCGCTCAATCTTATTCCTTGTCTGCTGCTGATCGTCTTCGTTTTTCTGTCGTTGCTGATGGGCTGGGCGACGGCGACGGAATGCGCAGCCTGGGGAGTATTGGGGGCACTCGCGATCGCATGGTGGCAAGGCGCGCTGACCTGGCAATCGTTCTGGGCGAGCGTCATGGGCGCGACGCGGGTCAACTGTATGATCCTGCTGATCCTGGCGGGCGCCTCCTACATGGGCACGTCGATGGCCTATACCGGCATCCCCTTGGCGCTCGCGAACTGGGTGAACAGCCTCCAGCTCAGCCCCTATGCGCTGATCGCGGCGCTCACCGTCATGTACATCGTGCTCGGCGCGGCGCTCGATGGCATCTCCATGATCGTGCTGACCACCGCCATCGTCATTCCGATGGTGAAGCAGGCCGGGTTCGATCTGATCTGGTTCGGCATTTTCCTGGTGCTGGTGGTTGAAATGGCGGAAGTCTCTCCGCCCGTCGGCTTCAACCTGTTCGTCCTGCAGACCATGAGCGGCAAGGATTCCAACACGGTCGCCAAGGCCGCCCTGCCGTTCTTCTTTTTACTCGTTCTGGCGGTTGCCATCATCACGGTTTTTCCTGATATCGTGATGCTGCTGCCGCGGATAGCGTTCCCTGGCTAGAGAGGTATTTGTCATGTTCAAACTTATAAAGACCTGCGCAATGGCCGCCTGCGTCGCGGCGCTTGCCGCTCCCGCAATGGCGCAGACAAAATGGAATCTCCCCGCGGCCTATCCGGCGGACAATCCGCATTCGGTGAACCTGATCGCATTTGCCAAGGACGTTGCCGATGCCACCGGCAACAAGCTGCAGATCACCGTGCATCCCGCGGCATCGCTATTCAAGGCGCCGGAAATCAAGCGCGCGGTCGCGACCGGCCAGGCGCAGGCGGGCGAGGTGCTGATCTCGCTGCACGAAAACGAAGATCCGATGTTCGGCATCGACGTCATCCCCTTCCTGTCGACGAGCTACCCCGCAGCCAAGAAGCTGTGGCTCGCGTCGAAACCCGCGATCGAAAAGAAGCTCGCCTCGCAAGGCTTGATGCTTCTGTTCGCGGTGCCGTGGGGACCGCAAGGCATTTACGCCAAGAAGGATCTCAACACGATCGAAGACATGAAAGGCCTGAAGTGGCGGGCCTATAACGTCGGCACCTCGCGCATCGCCGAGCTTGTCGGCGCCCAGCCCGTCACCATCCAGGCCGCAGAACTGCCGCAGGCGCTGGCCACCGGCGTCGTGAACGCGTTCATGACCTCGGGCTCGACCGGCTATGACAGCAAGTCCTGGGAAACCATGACACACTTCTACGATACGCAGGCCTGGATTCCGAAGAACGTCACCTTCGTGAACAAGGCGGCGTTCGACGCACTCGACAAGCCGACCCAGGACGCGATCCTGAAGGCGGCGGCGGTCGCCGAAGAGCGCGGCTGGAAGCTCGCGGAAGAAAAGGCAAAGTGGTATCTCGAACAGCTTCAGGCCAACAAGATGAAGGTGCTGCCGCCGCCTCCGGCGCTGAAGTCCGGCCTGGAGAAGATCGGCGAGCAGTTGACGGCCGATTGGCTCAAGAAGGCCGGCGCCGATGGCGAGGCCGTGATCGCCACGTATAAGAAGTAAAGCCCTCTTTATTGTGCGCTCGTAGCGTCCGGCGTCGATCGCCGGACGCTATTCTTTTTGCGGCGACGTTCGCGAGCGAGATTAAACTTCGGCCTCCACTCATCGACTCGAGTCACCCGGATGGAGGTGGAGAACACCCATCGTTGCCTCTCTAGCCCGGCGCGCGATTTCGCTGTTGCTCGGGCGATCGGCCGCCTGAAGCAAGAGGCCGATCATCAAGTCACCCCACAGCAGCCCCAGGAACTGTTCGGTCATCACAGCAGGATCGCCTTCGCAAAGCCCCGCTGACCTGGCCTTGGCCATGATCTCGCGGAGCGAATCGCGCGTAGGCCCGCGCGCGATCGATTCCAGCACTTCCGCGACCCTCGGGGCATGCACGGTTTCCGATATCGCCAGCCGGAACACGGCGACGACAACCGGATCGGTCGTTTCCGTCAGAAGCTTCGTTCCAAATCCGATAAGCACGTTGGCCAGCGTTTCCCTGTCGCGTAGTTCGGGCAGATCGGCCGGCGCTTTCAACCGTTGGGCGCGCTCGGTGATGCAAGCGACCAGCATCGCTTCCTTGTTGCCGAACAGCGAATAAAGCTCGCGTTTCGAGACGCGCGCGCGCGTCGCGATCTCCAGCGTGCTGGTCTGCGCGTAGCCGCCTTCCATGAACGCCGAAAAAGCCGCGCCGAGAATCCTCTTCCGGACGGCGGCGCCATCGGCCTCCTCCTCGCGCGGTTTCACTCTTGGACTCATCGGTATCAATTCCCGCTTGACTTGGTACCATATGGTACCATATATCGAATCTTATGGTACCATATAGTACCAAGAACGCCCCTGACGGTAAAGGCGCCGTGAATCGCTACGCAGGCTAGTCGGAGGAAACATCATGAACAGACGCCAGCTATTGGCCATGGCATTGGCGCCGCTCGCATTCCGGATCGCGCCTGACGCGATCTCGGCAAACGCATTCGCGGCAACTTCGGAACCAGACCTAAAAATGAGCAACACGACGCAACGGATCATCGAATGCAACGGCATCCGCCTCAACATCGCTGAACAGGGCGAAGGACCGGTGGTGCTGCTGGTGCACGGTTTTCCCGAATCCTGGTACTCCTGGCGGCATCAGATCGACGCGCTGGCCGCCGCCGGCTTCCGTGTCGTCGCGCCCGACTTGCGCGGCTACGGCAAGAGCGACGCGCCGCAGGCGATCGATCAATACACGATCCTGCATCTCGTCGGCGACATGGTCGGCATTCTCGATGCGGTGGGCGCGGCGACGGCCGTCATCGTCGGTCACGACTGGGGTGCCAGCATCGCCTGGCAGGCGGCGCTGATGCGGCCCGACCGCTTCAGGGCGGTCGCAGCGCTCAGCGTCCCGTTCCGCCCGCGCGGCAAGGCGCCGCCGACCAGCCTCATGCCGCGCACGGAGACTGCGCAATTCTATCAGCTCTATTTCATGGAGCCGGGTCCTGCCGAGGCGGAGCTGGGACGCGATCCGCGCGCGACCATTCGCAACATGCTGTTCGGCGCGTCCGGCGATGGCGTGGCCGCGGCGCGCGCTTCCGTCGCCGCCGGCGGACCTGCACTGAGCCTTGGCATGGTGCCGAAGGGCGGCGGATTTCTGCAAGGACCCGGCGCGCCCAAGACCCTGCCATCCTGGATACACGAAAGCGACATCGACTTTTACGGCGAGGAGTTCAAGCGAACCGGCTTCCGCGGCGCGCTCAACTACTACCGCAACATCGATCGCAACTGGGAAATCACCGGCGCGATTGCCGGCCTGCAGGTGTCTGTCCCGGCGCTCTACATCGCAGGCGATCGCGACTTCCTGCTTTCCTTTCCCGGCACGGACCAGTTGCTGGCCAATCAGAAGAACTTCGTGCCTGGCCTGCGCAGGATTCAGATGCTTCCGGGCTGCGGCCACTGGACCCAGCAGGAGCGACCGAACGAGGTCAGCGCCGCGCTGGTGGAATTCATTCGAGACCTGCCGAGGCACTGATGACAACCCTGCCCTCCCAACAACCGTCCCTACCCCGACCGGTGGCCATAGCCGGCAGCCGGAAAGAAAACGACGCGGTGAACGTCAAGAAGGCGATGCTCGACGGGCCGATCCTGCCGACGCTCCTGAAACTCGCTTTGCCGACCCTCGTGGTCATGATCGTGCAAACCTTTGTCGGGATCGCGGAGACCTATTTCGTCAGCTTCCTCGGCACGGAAGCCCTGGCGGGCGTCACGCTGGTGTTTCCCATCTTCATGCTGATGCAGATGATGTCGAATGGCGGCCTCGGCGGCGGCGTCGCATCAGCCATCGCGCGTGCGATCGGCGCCGGCAAGGTGGCCGAAGCCGAAGCACTTGCGCTGAACGCGCTCGTTCTCGCCATTATATTCGGAATGGTCTTTGCCGGTGCGGAATGGCTGTTTGGCGAGGCTGTCTATCGGCTGCTCGGCGGCCAGGCCGGAGCGCTCGACGCGGCGCTCGAATATGGCCACGTCATCTTCTTCGGCGCGGCCCTGGTATGGATTGTCAGCCTTCTGGCGGCGGCGCTTCGCGGCGCCGGCAACACGGTCGCGCCGGCTGCCATCATTCTGCTAGGCGTGTTCGTGCTGCTTCCGCTTTCGCCGGCCTTGATCTTCGGCTGGGGGCCGTTTCCGCGGCTCGGCGTGACGGGAGCCGGCATTGCCGTAATCGTCTACTATCTCGTCGGCGCTCTCGTGCTGATCGCCTACATGCGCTCGGCCCGGACCTCGCTGCGCCTGCTCTTCGATATACGCCTCGTCAAGTGGCGGCTGCTCGGTGATATCCTCGGCGTCGGCGGGTTGTCGGCGATCGGCACCATCCAGTCCAATCTGACCGTCGTTCTCGTCACCGGCGCCGTCGGGCTGTTCGGCACTGACGCCCTCGCAGGCTACGGCATCGCGTCGCGCCTCGATTACATCCAGATTCCGCTGCTGTTCGCGCTGGGCAGCGCGGCGCTCACCATGGTCGGCGTGAACATCGGATCGGGCCAGATCGGAAGGGCGGAGCGCATCGCATGGATTGCCGCGTTATTTGCAGCCGGTGTCACCGAACTGCTCGGACTTGTCGTGACAATATTTCCACACGCCTGGCTGTCGCTGTTCAGCACCGAGCCCGAGGTTCTTGCCGCCGGTTCGACCTATTTCCGCATCGTCGCACCATTTTACGGTGTAGCCGGTCTCGGGATGCTGCTCTATTTCGCAGGCCAAGGGGCAGGTCGCGTGATGTGGCCGGTGATCGGAGGGGCCGCCCGGTTGTTCGTCGCGGCGGGGCTGGGCTGGATCGTCGTTGCCGGACTTGGCGGAGGTTTGCGGGAGCTCTTCATCGTGGTCGCCGCGGGCTCGCTGATTTCCGGCGGCATCGTCGCATCTGCGCTTTGGCTCCGCGGCTGGGGGCCGGCCGGTCAGATCTCGAAATAATCCCCGACACGGATCATCCTGACGCAGCCGGCTGCTCTCGCCGCTACTGCCCGGACAAAACTTCAGCCGCGCCGCCGATGCCACGCCGGAAGGCTTCATCGAATGTGACGCCGCGGACCTGCCAGCGGTGCGTCCGGCCGGCCCAATCGATCTGCCACTGCGTGGCCCAGCCGAGCTGCCGATCATCCCAGACCAGTCGCCCGGTCAGGATGGCCTCCGCGTCCTGCTCGGCTGCAACAGGCGCAAGCGCCGACAATGGCGTCGTCCCGAGTGTCTCGCCAGTGATGTTCGATTTCGTCAATGCCGCCGCGCCGGGCAACACGATCAGCATGCCGCGCTTGTCTGCCGCGGCGAGCAACGCGTCGCGCTGCAGGTCGGACTGGGTTCCATCTATGGTCACGATGTAGTTCCTTGGGCCCTGCTCCATCGCGACAAAGACCGCAAGCACCGGTCGGTGTGAGAGCCAGGGCTTGAGGCCGAGCTTCTTGAGAAGCTCGTCGATCTTGCTTTCCTCAAAATCGACCGTCAGGTCGTAGGGCCGATCGCGGGTGCCCTGCTCGTCGCGGATCGGCTTGCCCAAAAACTGGTCGCGATAGCTGAATGTCGTGACGAAATCCGTTGCTTTCGACTTGTAGGCTGCCAACCGCCGGTCGCCGGCGAGCTTCTGCGCGCCGGATACCTTGATGAGGACGTCTTCCAGACATGTCGCAAAGCCGGCGATGCGGTTCGCTTCGCCCTGGCCCGTCACGGTGACCTTCGTGCGATAAAGCTCGGCGCCCACGGCGGCCATGCTGCCGGCGCACCAGATCAAGGCGGCTGCAAGAAATGTCCTGACTATCGCGCGGTTCCGTTCGGGGATGTTGTTCTTTTCGGTCATGTGTTTGTTCTTGGGCATTCGTTCGTTACTGCGGAAACGCCAACTTCCAAACAGCATGGCTTGCCAGCAAAATCAGGGACTTATTGCGTCGTCTTTGCGCTCCGCCATCTTCAATCGCCGCCTTCTATCACTGCAAACCTCGTCGCGGCGCAATATGCAAAATGAGACTACCGGTCAAGTTGTGGCAGGTGAAGCTGCGCGCGCCGCCCTCGTCATCAGCTAGTTTTCGCCCGGCGGTCCCGCTCGCCATGCATTCCGGCTGCACGATCAAGCAATCGGTCATCCACGGCATGGCGAGTTTGGAACGACCTGACGATAGAAAAACCGGCGATACAAGGGAGGGGTTCGATGTTTAAAAGCTGTGCGGGACTGGTCGCGCTGAGCAGCCTGTTGCTTTCTGGCGCCGCCATAGCCCAAGAGAAAATCAAGGTCGGCGTTACCGCGACGCTCGAAGGTACCTATACCGTGCTCGGCGAGGACGGCATCCGCGGACATCAGACGGCGATCAACACGCTCGGCAAGAAGGTCGGCGACAAGGAAATCGAATTCATCATCGCCTCGACGGATGCCACGCCCGATTCCGCGGTTCGTGCCGTACGCAAGCTGATCGAACAGGACAAGGTCCAGATCCTGCTTTCACCCCTGTCCGGCGACGAAGGCATCGCGGTCAAGAACTTTGCCAAGACGCGTCCGGAGCTAACCTTTATCAACGCCGCTTCCGGCGCACAGGAGACGACCTATGTCGACCCGGCGCCGAACTTCTACCGCTACAACATGGACGGCGCGCAATGGCAGGTCGGCCTCGGCAAATACGCCTATGAAACCAAAGGCTATAAAAAAATAGCGACGGTCGGCGACGACTATTCGTTCATCTACACCCAGGTGTTCGGACTTGTGCTGGAGTTCTGCGGCGCCGGCGGACAGGTCACGAACCGGCAATGGGTGCCGCTCGGAACGAAGGATTTCGCCTCCGTCATTGCTGCTCTTCCCGACGATGTCGATGCGATCTATCTCGGCCTCGGCGGCGCCGACGCCGTCAATTTCCTGAACCAATACCAGCAGGCCGGCGGCAAGGCTCGTCTGATGGGCGGCTCGATCATGGTCGACCAGACCATTCTTTCGGCCAAGGGCAACGCCAAGAATGCCCTGATCGGCACCATTGCCGCGAGCGGCCAAGCCGATACCTGGGAAGATCCGGGTTGGCAGAAGTTCGTGAAGGCCTATCAGGACGCGTTCCCGCCGAACAAGCGGTTCCCGAGCCCGTCACTGCTCGCTACCAATTACTACAACTCGACGGCGGCGCTGATCCTCGCGCTGCGTCAGGTCAACGGCGATCTCAGCAACAACCAGGCGAAATACAGGGAAGCGCTGGCCAAGATCGAGCTCGACGCGCCCAACGGCAAGATCAAGCTCGACTCCAACCGCCAGGCCATCGGCACCAATTTCGTCACCGAAGTGGTGGATGATGGCAAGGGCGCCTTGTTCAGCAAGGTCGTGAAGGTGATCCCGAACGTCAACCAGACGCTCGGCTACGACCCCGCGGTGTTCTCCAAGATCGGGTTGCCGAGCCGAACGGTTCCGGAGTGCAAGAAGTACTGAGTTCTTCGCATTTGCGAACGGGCCCCGGTCAGGCGCCGGGGTCCACTCGGGCCCGAACCTGGACATGATCTTCCCTTGCATTCTCGCGGCGGATGTTGAACGCTGGTTGAAAAGACAAGAACATCCCGCGGGAGGGAAGGCATGAGCAAGGCTCTCGCCGTCTTCCACGGCCGGTTCGGTCGCGCGACGGTCTATCAGTTGAACCGCCCCTTCAACATGCACGCGCATCGTGAAGGGCACCTGATCTTTCATGTCGGTGGAACGCCAGCGCGCATTGACGTGTGCGATGAGCGATGGCTTCTCGCAGAAGATTCCATTGTCGCCATCAACCCCTGGGAACCACACAACTTTGTCCCGACGGATGTGGAGAACGGCGCGATCTTCTTCGTGCTCTACGTCAACGCCGAATGGTTCGCTCCCGACGCGGCGCGGGCTCACGGCCTGCGGTTCGGCCACACCTGTTTCAAGCGCACGGTCGCCCTCGACAGGCATATCAGGCGAACCGCGGCGCTGGTCTGCGGCGCACCATCGCTGAGCAGTCTCGATTGCGAACTCAGGCAGTTGATCGACGGTTGCTATGACGAGAGCTGGCAGAGTTCCGAGCCGGTGCAGGAGACGCGCACCGCCAGCGCCATCACCGACTTTCGCGTCCGCAAATCCATCAAGCTGATGTCCGAAAGCCCGGGCGCGGAGATCGAGCTGGATTCGATCGCGCGGGCGTCCGGGCTGTCGCGCCCGCACTTCTACCGGCTGTTCCGCACCCAGACCGGCGTCACCCCGAACCTCTATCTCAATACACTGATCATGGAACAGGCGCTGGACGCGCTCGTCGCGACCGAGGTGCCGATCGCCGATATCGGCTTCGATCTCGGCTTCTCCTCCCAGAGCGGTTTCACCCGTTTCTTCGCCGCCAATGTCGGAATGGCGCCGACGGAATACCGCCGCGCCGCCAAAGTGTTGCGCCCCTGAGCGCAGAGCGCGCGAAAAGATACTGACAATCAAGTGCAAGGTCCGCGGCCCCATTAGGATGGTCCCAAAACGCGAGCCGAAACGGCCGCGGCGTCTGGGAGGACGGCATGGTGACGGCCGCGCTGCTACCGTGACAAGATTCATCGAACGCCATCCGGCATGGGCGCTGATCGCACTTGTCGCGGTCGCGGTGCTGTTGTGGCTGATCCTCGCCGTCTGGCCACCCGGCCTCGAAGAGGCATTCGGCAGGAAGCGGGTCTTTCTCAACGCCGTCTTCAACGGCATCACGCTCGGCGGCCTCTACTTCCTGGTCGCGAGCGGATTCACGCTGATCTTCGGCCTGATGCGCAACGTCAATCTGGCGCATGGCTCGCTCTATCTGTTCGGCGGCTATATCGGTTACGCCATCAGCGCCTGGACCGGTTCCTGGATCCTCGGCTTCATCATCGCGTTTCTCGGTGTCGCCCTGGTCGGCATCGTGCTGCAAATCGTGGTCTTCCGCCGCATGGAAGGGCAGGATCTGCGCCAGACCATGGTCACGATCGGGCTCTCGATCGTGTTTGCCGATCTGATGCTGTGGGCATTCGGCGGCGATTTCTATCAGATCCAGACCCCGAGCTGGCTGGTCGGACCGGTCGAATTGCCGCTGGTCACCGCGGTCAGATCCTCCGGCGAGGCGGTGTATCTGCGCTATCCGCTGGTGCGGCTCGTGATCTTCGTTGCGGCGGTGGTGATCGGCATCGCGATGTGGCTGGCGCTCAACCGGACCCGCGTCGGCATGATGGTGCGCGCCGGCGTCGATGACCGCGACATGCTCGCCGCCACCGGCGTGCCGATCCAGCTCGTCTTCGTGGCCGTGTTCGCGCTGGGCGCCGGGCTTGCCGGCATCGCGGGCGTCGTCGGCGGAACCTTTCAGTCGATTTCGCCGGGCGAGGACACTCGCTTTCTGCTGGCGTCGCTCGTCGTCGTGATCGTCGGCGGCATGGGATCGATCCCTGGCGCGGCGCTGGGCGCGGTCATCATCGGTCTCGCCGAGCAGCTTGGCTCCGTCTACATCCCGACCTACGCGATCGTGGTGACCTTCCTCATCATGGTGCTGGTGCTGGCGCTGCGGCCGCAGGGCCTTCTGGCGAGGCGCTGACATGTCGCTGATCCAGGGCGTCCAACCTCAGACCAGTCAGCCGGCAGCGGCGCGCGCAGCGTGGCTGGCGTGGCCGGAATTCAACAAGCCGGCCGTCTGGCTGGTCGGCGTGATCCTGCTGATCATGCCGTTCATCGCCAACGGGTTCTTCCTGATCGAGATCTTCGCCACGACGATGATCCTCGGGACTATCGCCCTCAGCCTGATGTTCCTCGCCGGCTATGGCGGCATGGTCAGCCTGATGCAGCTCACCGTCGCCGGCTTTGCCGCCTATATGGTCGCGGTGTTCGGCATGAGCGCCAACACCAATATCAGCCTCGGTTGGCCGTGGTGGCTGGCAACGCCGATGGCGCTGGTGCTCGCGACCGCCTTCGGCACGCTCGGCGGCGCGCTCGCGGTGCGCACCGAGGGCATCTACACCATCATGATCACGCTGGCGATCGGCGCGGCCTTCTACTATTTCACCAACCAGAACTGGGCGATCTTCGGCGGCCATACCGGCATCAACACGGTCGCGACGCCGAAATTCTGGGGCGTCGACTGGCGTTCCGACATCCCCTTCTATTACGTCACGCTCGTCGTCGCGGCGCTCTGCTATTTCGCCGTTCAATATGCCTCGCGCGCGCCGTTCGGCCTCGCACTGCAGGGCGTGCGCGACAATCCCCGCCGCATGGCGGCGCTCGGTTTCAATGTCAACGCGCACCGCGTGGCAGCCTACGCGTTCGCGGCCTTCATCGCCGCGCTCGGCGGCGTCCTGCAGGTCTGGAACTACCGGCAGATCTCACCCGGCTCGGTCAGCGTCGGCGCCTGCATCGACATCCTGATTATTGCCGTGGTCGGCGGCATCAGCCGTCCCGTCGGCCCCTATATCGGCGCCTTCATCTTCGTCATCCTGCGCACCTTCGCGCTCGATCTGCTGGTCAAGTTCGGTCTCGACGGCAACCGCTTCCGGCTGCTGATCGGGCTCGGCTTCCTCGCCATCGTGTTCTGGTCGTCGGATGGCGTGATCGGACTGTGGGAGCGCTGGCGTCGCCGGGCTGCGGCCACTGACGCTCATCCAGGCGGAGGGAAGCCGCATGGATAACGTCGCGCCACGCTTTTCATCGGTGGCTGCCGGCGCTGCGCTGGAACTGCGCGGCGTGACGCGGCTGTTCGGCGCGCTCGCGGCACTGACCGACGTCACCATCACGGTTCGCCCGGGCGAACGCCGCGCCGTGCTCGGCTCCAACGGCGCCGGCAAGACCACGCTGTTCAATTGCGTGACCGGTGATTTTCCGCCGTCATCCGGCACCATCCGCTTCTTCGGCGAGGACATTACCCACTTCCCGCCCTATGAGCGGATCAGGCGCGGCCTCCGCCGCACCTACCAGATTTCAGCGCTATTCCCCGGCCTCACGGTTCGGGACAATGTCTACCTCGCCTGCCGCGGCGTTTCCCGCGGACGATTTTCCGTACTGCGTCCGGGCACGAACGACGCCCTCATGCATGCGACTGAAGCTCTGATCCAGGCCGTGCACCTGACAGCGGTCAGGGAGCAACGCGTCGCGGAACTCGCGCACGGCCAGCAGCGGCAGCTCGAGATCGCGCTCGCACTCGCCGGCGCCCCGCGCTTCATCCTGTTCGACGAACCGGCCGCGGGCCTCTCCCCCACCGAGCGGCGCGAGCTGATCGAAATCCTGACGTCGCTGCCCGCCCACATCGGCTACATCATCATCGAGCACGACATGGATGTCGCGCTGCGCGTCGTCGAAAGTGTCACGATGATGCACAACGGCCGCGTCTTCAAGGAGGGGCTGCCGCACGAAATCGAGGCCGACCCAGAGGTGCAGGAACTCTATCTGGGGGCCGGACATGAGTGAGGTCCGCCGCTCCGCACCCGCGCTCGAAGTCAGGGGCCTCGACGTTTACTACGGCCACTCGCATGCGCTGCAAGGCGTCGACCTGACATTGGATTCCGGCGTGTTCTCGGTGGTCGGCCGTAACGGCATGGGCAAGACCACGCTGTGCAAGACCATCATGGGTCTGCTGCGGGCGAGCGGCGGTTCGGTCCGGGTCCGCGGCGAGGACATCACCCGCCTCAGCCCGGCGCGGATCGCGCAAGCGGGCGTCGGCTATGTGCCGCAGGGACGTCGGTTGTGGCGGTCGCTCAGCGTCGACGAACACTTGCGATTGGCAGCCAGCATGCGCCGCGGCGCCTGGACCATCGATCGCATCTACGAAACATTTCCCCGCCTTGCCGAGCGCAAGGACCATGGCGGCGGCCAGCTCTCCGGCGGCGAGCAGCAGATGCTGGCGATCTCGCGCGCGCTGCTGACCAATCCGCAGCTTCTCATCATGGACGAGCCGACCGAAGGGCTTGCGCCCGTCATCGTCGCCCAGGTCGAGGAAATGCTGGTAAGTCTCGGCGAAGACGGCGACATGTCGGTGCTCGTGATCGAGCAGAATATCGGCGTCGCCACCGCGATCTCCAAAAATGTGGCGATCATGGTCAATGGCCGCGTCAACCGCATCATCGACTCCGCACGCCTGGCCGCCGACCGCGAATTGCAGCAACGCCTGCTTGGCGTCGGTGTCGTTGGAGTCCATGCCGAGCCGGACTCGGATATCGACGCCGCCGATGCCAGCGCCGAGGCCAAGGCGCGTCCCGTGCCTCCGCGCGCGTCAAGCACGGCGCCAGTCCGGATCTATATCTCCAATCCCACCTTGCCGACACGTTGGTCGCAGCCGGCCCCCATTGCGCGCATCGAGGGCGCAGCGCGCACGCTTTCGGCGGGCGTTACGCGCATCGAAGACGCCACCCGGCAAAGGCGCCAGGCCGGCGCCATCGTACCAAGCGCGTCCGGACCACCCGTCGTCCTCGTCGTCGGAACGCTCGATACCAAGGGCGAAGAGCTACGCTTTATCCGCGACGTGATCGCCGGTCAGGGCTTGCGGACGCGCCTGGTCGACGTCTCCACCAGCGGCAAGCTCTCCACCTGCGACGTCTCCGCGCAGGAAATCGCGCTCAACCATGGGCGTGGCGGGTCGAGCGTGTTCGGCGCCGATCGCGGCGCGTCGGTCTCCGCGATGGCGGATGCCTTCGCCAACTGGCTGCGCCGTCAGGGCAATGTCGCCGGCATTATTTCAGCGGGCGGCTCCGGCGGCGCCTCGCTGGTCGCGCCAGGCATGCGCGCCCTTCCCGTCGGCGTGCCAAAGCTCATCATCTCGTCGGTCGCATCGGGAGATGTCGGACCCTATGTAGGCCCTGCCGATATCACCATGATGTATTCGGTCACCGACGTGCAGGGCCTCAACTCGATCTCGCGCGCCGTTCTCGCCAACGGCGCCAACGCCATCGCCGGCATGGTGAAGGCGCGTCTCGACAATCAGGCCGCGAATGAGCGCAGGGCGCAGGCCGATCTGCCGGCTATCGGCATCACCATGTTCGGCGTGACGACGCCGGCCGTGCAGAAGATCGCGGCCGACCTGCGCAACGATTTCGAGTGCCTCGTCTTCCACGCCACCGGCGTCGGCGGCCGCTCGATGGAGAAGCTGGTCGATTCCGGAATGCTCGCCGCCGTCGTCGATCTCACGACGACGGAAGTCTGCGATCTCCTGATGGGCGGCGTATTCCCCGCCACCGACGACCGCTTTGGTGCGATCATCCGCAGCCGCCTGCCCTTCATCGGCTCGGTCGGCGCGCTCGACATGGTCAATTTCGGCGGGCCCGACACCATTCCCGATCGCTATCGCCAGCGCAAATTCCACGTTCACAATCCGCAGGTGACCTTGATGCGCACCACGCCGGAAGAGAACGACCGGATGGGGCGCTGGATCGGCGACAAGCTCAACCGCATGGACGGGCCGGTACGTTTCTTTCTCCCCGAAGGCGGCGTCTCCGCACTCGATGCACCGGGCCAGCCGTTCTGGGATCCGGAGGCGGATGCGGCGCTGTTTACCGCGCTGGAACGCAGCGTACGCCAGACCGGCAACCGCCAGCTCATCCGCATCAAGCGCCACATCAACGAGCCCGAATTTGCATCCGCCATCGTCAACGCGCTCCGCCCTCTGGTCGGACGCCCGGGGACACGTCGGAAAGTCGCGAGGTGACCATGGCGAAATTCGAACGTTCAGCCATCCTGAAGAAGTTCCGCACCATGGCCGCCAAGGGCGAGCCGATCGTCGGCGGCGGCGCCGGCACGGGGCTATCAGCCAAATGCGAGGAGGCCGGCGGCGTCGACCTGATCGTCATCTACAATTCCGGTCGCTACCGCATGGCCGGACGCGGCTCTCTCGCCGGCCTGATGCCTTACGGCGACGCCAATGCCATCGTGGTGGAGATGGCCGGCGAGGTGCTCCCGGTCGTGACCAGGACGCCAGTGCTGGCCGGCGTCAACGGCACGGACCCGTTCCGCGACATGGATACCTTCCTCGATCAGCTCAAGGCGCTGGGCTTTGCCGGCGTGCAGAACTTTCCGACCGTCGGGCTGATTGACGGCGTGTTTCGCGCCAATCTCGAAGAGACCGGCATGTCGTACGCGCTGGAGATCGACATGATCGCCAAGGCGCGCGACAAGGACATGCTGACCACACCCTATGTGTTCAGCGAGAGCCAGGCGACCGCGATGGCGATCGCGGGCGCCGACATCATCGTCTGCCATCTCGGCCTGACCACCGGCGGCGCGATCGGGGCGCACACCGCGCCGAAGCTCGAAGACTGTCCGGAACAGATCGACACCTGGGCATCGGCGGCGCTCAGCGTCAATCCGGACATACTCGTGCTGGCCCATGGCGGCCCCATCGCCGAGCCAGATGATGCCGACTTCATCATGAAACACACGCGCAAGTGCCACGGCTTCTACGGTGCCTCCTCGATGGAGCGCCTGCCGGTGGAGCGGGCGCTCACGGAACAGGTTCGTAAATTCAAGGCGATCGGCGCGCGATAACGCCGAGACCAAAGGGAGGAGAAGATGTCGGGGACTCTGGTTGGCGAGTTGATCCTCTGGCTGATTGTTGCGATCGTCGTGATCGCCATCGTCGTCTATATCGTGAACTGGCTCTACCACCGTTCGTCGAAGGAGGTGTCCTTCGTCCGCACCGGTCTGTTGGGCGAACGCGTCGTGATCAACGGCGGCGCCTTCGTGCTGCCGTTCATTCACGACTATACGCCCGTCAACATGAACGTGCTGCCGATGGGCATCGTGCGGTCCAAGCATGACGCCGTCATCACCCGCGACCGCATGCGCATCGACATCGAGGCCGATTTCTATGTGCGGGTGCAGCCGACCCGCGAGGCGGTCGCGATTGCCGCGGCCACGCTCGGAAGGCGCACGCTCGAACCCGAGCAGTTGCACGCTTTGCTGTCCGGTAAATTCGTTTCGGCAATCCGCTCGGTCGCCGCGGAAATGACCATGGAGCAGATGCACGAGCAACGCGGCGAATATGTCGCCCGCGTCAAGGCCGCCGCCGCCGAGGCGCTGGCCCAGAATGGACTTGAGCTCGAATCCGTCGCCATCACCGACCTCGACCAGACCGACCTGGAATATTTCAATCCGTCGAACCGGTTCGACGCCGAGGGTCTGACCCGCCTGATGGAGGACATCGAGGCCAGGCGCAAGCTGCGCAACGACATCGAACAGGATTCGATGATCAAGATCCGCTCCCGCAACCTCGAAGCCGAACGGCAGGCACTGGAGATCGAGCGCGAAAGCGAGACCGCCCGCCTCGAACAGGAACGTGACATCGAGATGCGCCGCGCGCTGCAGCGCACGGAAGTGGCGCGCGAACGCGCATTGCGCGAGACGGAGGCCGAACAGGCGCAGATTTCCGCCCGCGAGGCGATCGAGAAGGCCCGCATCGCCAACGAGCTTGCGATCGCCGAAGCCCGCATCGCCTCCGAGCGGGAAACAAGACACCGCGAGATCGAGCGGACGCGCGCAGTCGAGGAAAAGGAACTACTCGCGCGCGAGGAAATCGAAAAGGCCAAAATTGCCAACCAGCGCGCGGTCGATACCGCCCGCATCGCCTCCGAGCGCGAGGTTCGGCAACGTGACATCGAACGCACGCGATCGGTCGAGGAAGCCGAGATCACCGCACGCGAAGCCGTCGAGAAGGCGCGCATCCAGCAGGATCGCGTCATCACCGACGCGCGGATCGCCAATGAGGAGGAAACCCGCAGGCGCGAGATCGAACGCACCCGCGCGGTCGAGGAAGCCGAAATCGCGGCGCGCGAGGCGACCGAGAAGGCGCGCATCGCCCAGACCACGATCGTCAACGTCGAGCGCATCGCCTCCGATGAGCGCACCCGCTCGCTGGAGATTGCGCAGGTTCGCATCATTCAGGAAGCAGAGATCGAGGCGCAGAAGGCGGTGGAAGCGGCACGGATTGCGCGAGAGCGGACGCTGGCCGCGGAGCGGATCGGCGCCGAGCACTCCACCCGCAAGCTGGAAATCGAACGCAACCAGGCGCTGGAAGTCGCAGGGATCACCGCGCGCGAGGCAACGGAAGCCTCACGTATTGCCCAGGAAGAGCGTGTTCGCTCGCTCGAAATCGCGCGCAACCGCACGATCGAGGAAGCTGACATCGCCTCGCGCGAAGCCATCGAGGCCGCGCGCATTGCCCAGGAGAAGGTAATCGCCGCCCAGCGCATCCGGGCCGAGAAGGAAACACGGGGACTGGAGATCGAGCGCACCGAATCCATTGAGACCGCCGAACTCAAGCGGCGCGATGCGATCGAACGGCGGCGCGTCGAGGTCGAACTGGCGCTGGAGGCCGAGCGTATCGCCTCGTCCAGGACGCGCGAGGTGCTCAATATCGACCAGAAGAGAGCGGTTGAGATCGCCGACGAGGAGCGCGTGATTGCGCTCGCTGCCAAGCGCTCCGAGCGGATCGACGCCGACCGTCAGGTCAAGCAGGCCGAGATCATCGCGCGCAAGGAAGTCGAGACAACAGATGTCTCGCGCGAACAGGCGCTCGAAGCGGCCCGGCTTTCCCGCCGGCGCGCGATCGAACAGCTCGAAGTCGCCCGCGTCCAGGCGCTGCAGGAAGCCGAGATCGCCTCCCGCGAGGAAGTCGAGCGCGCCCGCATCGCCTCTGACCGTGGCCTCGACGAAGCGCGCATCGGCCGCGAGCGCGACCTGCGCAAACTGGAAGTCGATCGCGAGAAGGAAGTCGAAACGGCGCTGATGGAAAAGGCGATCGCCCTCTATCAGAAGTCGCTGGAGGAATCCGCCGCCAAGGTGGCAGCCGAGGATGCACGCGTGGGGGCGACCGAGGCGGCCGAGCGCGTCGTCACCGCCCGCGAAAGCGAGATCGCCAAGCGGCGCAAGACCATCGAGGTGCTGCTTGCAGAGAAGCAAGCCGAGGAAACAAGGATCGCGGCCGAAGCCGAGCGCGTGCGCGCCGCCGTCGAGGCCGAGGCGCAACGGCTGCTCAACGAAGCCGAAAACGTGCTCACCGACCAGGCGCGCTACTCGCTGTTCCGCCGCAAGCTGCTCGACCGCATCGAGGGCATCGTGCGCGAGAGCGTCAAACCGATGGAAAAGATCGAGGGCATCCGGATTCTCAGTGTCGACGGCCTGAACGGCAATGGCACGGGCGGTGGTGGCGGCCGCAGCGCCACCGACGAGGTGATCGACTCGGCGCTGCGTTATCGCGTGCAGGCGCCGCTGATCGACTCGATTCTCTCCGACATCGGCGTCGAGGGCGGCAGCCTCGCCAAGATGCCCGGCCTCATTCGCGAAGCGCGCGACATGCAGGGCATCAAGGAATCGGCGCGCAAGGCCGGCCCGAGCAAGCCCGATGCACCCCCAGCCCCCGACGCCACCGGCGCGCCGGCCGCCGAACGCGGACCGCGCAAGAAAGGGTAAGAACACGCCATGGCCCGCGTCTACGTCTCCACCGTCGTCAACGCACGCAACGACCGCGTCTGGGCGCGCGTGCGTGATTTCAACGGGATGCCCAACTGGCATCCCGCGATCGCGGAGAGCCGCATCGAGGGCGGGGAGCCCGCCGACAAGATCGGCTGCGTGCGCGATTTTCGCCTGCGCAACGGCGATCGCATTCGCGAAAAGCTGCTCGGGCTCTCGGACTACGACATGTTCTGCACCTACTCCATTCTGGAATCGCCGATGGGGGTGGAGAACTACGTCGCTACCTTGCGGCTGACGCCGGTGACCGACGGCGACCAGACCTTTCTCGAATGGACCGCCGAGTTCGACTGCGCGCCGGAGCGGGAGAACGAACTCGTCAACAATATCGGCTTGGGCGTGTTCCAGGGCGGATTCGACGCGCTGAAGCGCGGCTTCGGAGGCTAGCGTGCCGCATATCGTCAAAAGCACGATCCTCGACGCGCCGACCGGCGCGGTCTGGAACGTGCTGCGCGATTTCAACGGCCACGACCGCTGGCATCCGGCGGTGGCGACCAGCACGATCGAGCGCGCGCAGGCCTCCGACAAGATCGGCTGTGTCAGGCGCTTCAAGCTGCAGGATGGCTCGGAGCTGCGCGAGCAATTGCTGGCGCTGTCGGACCTCGAACAGACCTTCAGCTATTGCCTGCTCGATACGCCGATCCCGATGTTCAACTATGTCGCCCATGTCCGCCTGCTGCCGGTCACCGACGGCGACCGCACCTTCTGGCACTGGGAATCCAGGTTCACCACGCGGCCTGCGGATGCCGAGCGGCTGACGCAGATGGTCGCGGAACAGATCTATCAAGCCGGCTTCGACGCCATTCGCCGGCATCTGAAGGAGGCCGCATGAAAGCGGAGGAGCCACGATGCCCGTCACGGTGAAGACATTTGCAAGCTTCGGCGAGGCGGCCTCAGCATTGTCGTCCGACCGTAGCGCGCGCTATCTCGGCGGCGGCACGCTGGTCATGCGCGCGCTCAACGAAGGCGACGTCTCGATCTCGACCGTCGTGCGTGCGACCGATCAGGCGCTGTCCCGCATCGACGTGGCCAGCTCGCGGGTCACGCTCGGCGCCGGCGTCACCTTCGCAAGAATTCTGGCCGAGCGCGATCTTGCCTTTCTGCACGCGCCTGCGCGTTCGATCGGCGGGCCGGCCGTGCGCAATATGGGCACGGTGGGCGGCAATCTGTTCGCGCCCACCCCCTATGGCGACTTCACCGTCGCGCTGCTCGCGCTCGACGCCGCCGTGTCGGTGCAGGGCGGCCTGGGCGCCCGCGACATGCCGATCGAGGAATTTTTGCAATCCCGCGAACGCCAAAGCGGCGCGCTGGTGCTGGCGGTTTCCTGTCAGAGACCAGCGAGCACTGAGGCCTTCCGTTATCGTAAGATCGCCCGCATCAAGCCGAAGGGCGGCTCGGTGATCACGCTGGCGGCGCACCTGCCGTTGAGCGGCGGCCGAATTTCAGGCGCCCGCATCGCCCTCGGCTCGATGGCCGCGACGCAAATTCGCGCCAGAGCCTCCGAGCGCGCCCTGGAAGGACGCTCGCTTGACGATTCCGCAATCAGCGCTGCCGCCGCGGCCGCAACAGAGAGCGTATCGCCCGCAGACAACGCCCTTGGCAGCGCCTGGTATCGCCGCGAGATCGTCGGCGTTCATCTTCGCCGCCTGCTGTCGGGCCTGGAGTAAGCAATCATGACCAAGACCCCGCTCCAGTTTCGTCACAATGGCCGCGACGTCGCCTTGTTCGTCGACGGTGGCGTCAATCTCCTGGTCGCGCTGCGCGAATTGATCGGCGACATGACGCCGAAATTCGGCTGCGGCCAGGGCGGCTGCGGCGCCTGCAGCGTGCTGATCGACGGCGAACTGCATCTATCCTGCCTGACGCTGGCGGAAACCGTGAACGGCCGCTCGATCGAAACGCTCGACGGGCTGAAGGATGGACCCAACCTGCATCCGCTGCAGCGTGCCTTCATGGAGCAGTTCGCGGCGCAGTGCGGCTACTGCACGCCCGGCATGCTGATGGCGGCGAAAGCGCTGCTCGACCGCAACCCTTCGCCGACCCGCGCCGAGGTCATCGAGGCGATCTCCGGCAACATCTGCCGCTGCACCGGCTACGAGCCGATCATCAACGCCGTCCTCGCCGCCGCCACGAGCGGACGCGCCCGCGCTTAGAGGGAACGACCATGCTGGAATTGCGCAAGGACATCTTCGCCGACGAGCGCGATGATAATTTGAAAGAGATCGGAAAGGGCACGCAGCGCCAGGACATGCTCGGCCATGTCACGGGCACCTCGACTTATTTCGACGATCACAAGCTGCAGGGCATGCTGCATCTCAAGGTGCTGCGCAGTCCGCATGCCCACGCCCGCCTGCGACGCATCGACACGATGGAAGCGGAGCGTTCACCCGGCGTGCGGCGCATCATCCGCGGGGCCGACGTGCCGATCAATCTCAACACGTTGCTCAGCCTGATCAACTTCGGCAAGGACGACGAGCCGTCGCTCGCCGTCGACAAGGTGCGCTACAAGGGCGAGCCGATCGTCGCTGTCGTTGCCGACAGCCCGCGTGAGGCCTATGAGGCCATCGCAAAAGTGCGTGTCGACTATGAACCGCTACCCGCCGTGTTCGACGTCGAGGACGCCTTGAAATCCGGCGCGCCCGTCGTCAACGAAACCTATCCCAGGAACACCTTCGTCTATCACGATGTCTACGACCATCAGAAGCTGCGCTTCGGCGATGTCGAGCGCGGTTTTGCGGAAGCCGACCATGTGCTCGAACAGCGCTATCAGATGTCGCCGATCGAGCATGCGCCGACCGAAACCAATGGCTCGATCGCAGCGCCCGACACCAATGGACGCTACGTCGTGTATACCTCAACACAGGCACTATTCTTCTCGCTCGATACCTGCGCAAAAATCCTCGACGTCCCCTCCAACACCTTCCATTTCATCGGCGGCACCGTCGGCGGCGGTTTTGGTGGCAAGGTCGATACGCTAACCGAGCCGCTCGCCATTCTCGGCGCGATGCTGACCGGGCGTCCGGTGCGCTATCAACTCGGCCGCGAGGAGGAGATGCAATTCGGCTCCCCGCGCGGCGCCGAGCGCATCTACATCAAGGACGGCGTGATGCGCGACGGCCGCATCGTCGCCCGCAAGATCCGCGCCTATTTCGACAGCGGTGCCTATACCCGGCTCTCAAGTTACGCCGTCGTCAAATGCGTGGCTCACCTGCCGGGCCCCTATACGATCCCGAACGTCCATGGCGACGTCTACTGCGTGTTCACCAACCGGACGCCGGCGACCGCGATGCGCGGCTTCGGTGTCACGGCGATGGACTTTGCGCTCGAATGCCAGATGGACAAGCTCGCGCATCTGGTCGGTATCGATCCGATGGAGTTCCGCATCCTCAATGCCTATCGCGACGGTGACATGAAGGCGCACCGGCGCGAGGCGAAAAACACCGCATTGATCGAATGCGTGCAGGTCGCCGCCGAGAAAGCAAAATGGCCGCTGCGCGAGGAGGTGAAGCGGATGTCGTCGCGCAAGGACGGCGGCGGCAGCCGCGCGGCGATATCGCCGACGCCGCTCGAACCGGTGCCGCAGCGCACCGCCGTCTCGCAGCAGCGGACCACCTACGATCGCGCGTCTCCTGCACCGATCCACGAGCCGCCTCCCGCGCCACCCCCTCCTCCAAGGCCGCCTGCGCCATCGCCGTCACACGGCGCCACCCGCTTCTCTTCCGTTTTCGGCACCAGGAGGCGCTGACCATGGCCAAACATCGCGGACGCGGCATTGCCTCGATCAACTATCCCATTGGCATGAATCTCGGCGGCGACCCCAGCCAGGCGCTGGTTCATTCCAACCCCAGCGGCAAGTTCACGGTATCGCTGTCGTCGATCGATCTCGGCCAGGGCATGAAGTCGGTGACGCGGCAGATCTGCGCCGAAACGCTCGGCGTGCCGGTCGAGGATGTCTATGTCGATACCGCCGACTCCGACACCGGTCCGCATTGCATGGGCTCGTTCGCCTCGCGCGGCACCCATCGCGTCGGCAATGCTGTCATGGCGGCGGCCAAGGAAGCGCGCGGCGTCATGATGGAGGCCGCCGCCGAGGAGCTAGAGGTCAATGCCGCCGACCTCGACACCGACGGGCGCGGCAATATCCACGTCAAGGGCGCGCCGCACCGTTCGATCTCGACCAAGGACGTCGCCATCGCGGCGCAGTTCAAGCAGGGCAAGACGATATCCGGACGCGGCATTTTTCTGGTGCCGTTGTCGGAGGTGAACCCCGAGACCGGCGAAATGTCGCCCGCCACCTGTTACGCGCACGCCTGCCTCGTCGCCGAGGTCGAAGTCGACGACGAGACCGGCGAGGTCGCGATGGTGCGCATGGACAGTGCATATGAACTGGGTCGCGCGCTCAATCCGCGGCTCGTCGAGCAACAGCTCGTCGGCGGCGCGTGGATGGGCGTCAGCCACGCGCTGTTTGAGACACCCGAGCCTTATTATCCCGATCCGGCGCATGGCCCGCGCGACTTCGTCGAATATCTGATGCCCGGCCCCGGCGACATCTGCCCGCACGATATCGCCGTGCTGGAACGCCCTGCTGCCGACGGGCCGTTCGGCGCCAAGGGCCCCGGCGAAATGTGCGCTAATCCCGTGCTGCCGGCGGTCGCCAACGCCATCTTCAATGCCGTCGGCGTCCGGATGGATGAACTGCCGATCACCCCGGAAAAAGTCCTGCGGGCAATCAAGGCGCAGGGCGGCGCGCGGCCGCAAGCGCGGCGCTGAGGTCTTTCCATGGTGGTACGCGGCAACATCGTCGGCATCGATAGTCCGGAGGCGCTCGAACGAGCCTTGCGCACGGCGTATTACCTCGCCGACGACGGCTTGGCGACGGCTGCCTATCTGGGGCTGGCGCTCGGCAAGCCGCTGCTGCTCGAAGGCGCGCCTGGTGTCGGCAAGACCGAAGCCGCCAAGGCGATCGCCGCCGTGCTCGGCCGCCGCCTGATCCGCCTGCAATGCTATGAGGGTATCGACGCATCCGCCGCGCTCTACGAGTGGAACTATCCGCGCCAGATGCTGGCGATCCGCCAAGCCGGCGAGGAAAGCATCGACATCTACGGCGAGACCTTTCTCATCGAGCGGCCGATGCTTGCCGCTCTGCGCGCGCCCGACTCCACCGTGCTGCTGATCGACGAAATCGACCGCGCCGACCAGGAGTTCGAGGCGTTCCTGCTCGAATTTCTCTCCGATTTCCAGATTTCGATCCCCGAACGCGGCACGGTCCGCGCCGCCGAGCGCCCCGTCGTCGTGCTGACCTCGAACCGCACTCGCGACCTGCACGAAGCGTTGCGTCGCCGCTGCGTCTATCACTGGATCGATTATCCCACCGCCGAGCGCGAGGCGCGCATTGTGATGATGCGGGCATCGAGCGTTGCCGAATCCACGGCGCGTGCCGTCGTCGCCGCCGTCGGCAAGCTGCGGCGCGAGCCGCTGAGCAAGGCGCCGGGCATTGCGGAAGCCGTGGACTGGGCGGAAGCGGCCACGCTGTTGCACGCGCGCGGCGCGCGCTGGCCGGAAGCCTTCAAACGCTCGATCGGCGTCGCGCTCAAGGACGAGGAGGATCTCACCTTCATCTCCGGCCGCCTCGATGCCCTGATTGCGGAGGCTGCGGCGTGAGCGAGGAACTTCGATTACCGCGCGCCGCCGGCGTCTTCGTGTCCTTTGTCGCGTTGCTGCGCGTCAACGGCTTCGCGGTCGCGCCGGAACAGACAACGGCGTTCCTGGCGGCGATCGAGCTTCTCGGCCCGCGCAGCATGGACTCGATCCGGCAGGCCGGGCTGGCGACACTCGCCCCGCCGCCCGAGCGGCGCGCGACTTACGATCGGCTGTTCGACCTTCATTTCCTCGGCAGCGAGGCGGTGGATCATGCCGGCGCGGAAGATGAAGAAGTGGTTCGTCTACAGGAGGAAGGCCGCGGCCAGGACGAAACATTGCTGGCCGACGAGGCCAATGAATCCGGGCTTGTTGCAGCCCGCGCCGAGGCGCTGGTCGAACGCCGCTTCGCGCCAAGCCAAACCGGCGATGCCCTCCGCCGGCTTGCACGCGAGGCGCCCACGCGTCTGCCCCGGCGGCGCGGCCACCGGCGCATGCGCGCCCGGCGCGGCCCTTGGGCTGATCTCCGCCGCACCTTGCGTGAGAGCGTGCGCAATGACGGCGAGGTGCTGCGGCTCGGCCGGCTGAAACGGCGCACCCGCCCGCGCAAGGTGCTGCTCTTGATCGACGTCTCCGGTTCGATGAAGGGACGCACCGACGACAATATGAAGCTCGCACATGCCGTGGTGCATGCGGCTCCCAATGTCGAGGTGTTCACCTTCGGCACCAGGCTCACCCGTGTCAGCCGCGCGCTCCGTCTCAAGCGCCGCGAGCAGGCGCTGTCGGCCGCCGCCCATCTGGTCAGCGACTGGGACGGCGGCACCCGGATCGGCGATGCGCTGCAGGCTTTCCTGGCGGTGCCGCGGTTCGGCGGTTATGCGCGCGGCGCCGCGGTCGTCATCCTGTCCGACGGTCTTGAGCGCGGCGATCCCTCTGCGTTGCGCGATGCCGTCGCAAAATTGTCGCAGCGCGCCTGGCGGCTGAGCTGGCTGACGCCGCTCGCCACAGGTCCGAGTTTTCAACCGCAGACCGAAGCGCTGATCGCAATCCGCCATTTCGTGGATGATCTGGTCGACGGCGGATCATCAGCCGCGATCGTTTCGCACGTTCTCTCGCTTGGACAAAGGAAGGCCGCGTGACCGACATCGTCGATGCCCATCATCATATCTGGCGTCAGGCTGACCTGCCTTGGCTTGTTGGTCCGATGCAGCCGCGCATCTTCGGCCCCTACGAGCCGATCCGGCGCGACTATCCGATCCAGGAATATCTCGATGATCTCGCGGGCTCCGGCGTGACCCGCTCGGTCTATGTGCAGACCAACTGGGCCAATGATCGCTTCGAGGACGAAACCGCCTGGGTGCAGGAAACCGCGAAGGATCATGGCTGGCCACACGCGATCGTCTCCTACGCCGATTTCAACGTCGACGATGTCCGCCCGCAGCTCGATCGTCTCGCGCACTATCCCTTAGTGCGCGGCGTACGCATGCAATTGCACTGGCACGAAAACCCGCTCTATCGCTTTGCGGCCCGACCGGACCTCTGCGCCGATCCGAAGATCCGGCGCAATATCGCGCGGCTCCCCGATTATGGCTTCAGCTTCGACCTGCAGGTATTCGCACCCCAGATGGCGGATGCTGCGGGCCTCGCCGAATCCTGTCCCGATGTCACCTTCATCCTGCAGCACGCCGGCATGCTGGAAGACCTCTCGCCGCACGGCCGATCGGCGTGGCGTGACGGCATGACCCGGCTCGCCGCCTGCCCTAACGTCGTCTCAAAACTCTCCGGCCTCGGCACCTTCATCCATCGCAACGATCCCGTGCACGTTGCCTCCATTCTCACCGATACGGTGGCGATCTTCGGCGCCGATCGCTGCCTGTTCGGCTCCAATTTTCCGATCGAAAAACTCTGGACGACCTATCGCGAGTTGATCGACGCCTTTCTCGCCGCCACGGCCTCGCTTGCCGCCGATCAGCGCGACGCCGTTCTGCGAACGACTGCCATGCGCGTCTACCGACTGGACCGATGACGGCGCGCGTATCGACAATTAAAAGAATATGGGAGGGAACATATGCCGCTTGAGATCAAGATCCTCGACTACGGGGATATCGAACTGGAATCGAGCTTTCTCGTGCTCGGCCGCGATTGCGGCCGTACCCGCCGCGTCCTGACGCTCGGCTTTCTGATCGTCGGCGGCCCCTATCCGGTCGTGGTCGACACCGGCTATCGCTCCAACCAGATCATGGAAACGCTCGGCATGCGCGGGCTCCAGTTCCACGAGAACATGATCGAGAACCAGCTCGCGCGCCACGGCGTGCGCATGGGCGACGTCCGCTACGTCTGCCACACTCATCTACATATCGACCACGCCGGCAAGGACGATCTGTTTCCGATGAACACGACGGTGGTGCTCAACCGCAAGGAGCTGGAATATTCCGTCTCCGGCCTGATGCACCCGCAATATCCGGCGCCCGATATCAAGCACCTGATCGACCGTTTGCACACCAAGAGCGCGCTGCGCTTCCTCGATCTCGAAGTAACCGGCCCGGTCGAACTGATGCCCGGCGTCTATTGCGAGGCCGCCAACGCCCACACCGAAGGCTCCATGAACATCCATGTTCATACCGCCGATGGCATCGCCACCATCTGCGGCGATGTGATCTACGATTTCAACGACCAGATCGTCACCCCCTTCCACGAGATCCATGACGCCGAACCGCGAACGACCGGCAATCACGGCACCAGCAAGCGCGCGGAGAAGGCGGCAATCAAAAAACTCCTGAGCAGTTCGCGCTACCTGCTCCCGGTCCACGACCGCCCTGCCAAGATCGAGGGTGGCAATGTCGTCGGCCGGCTGCACGATCAGGTGCCTGGCCCCGTGGTGCAGAGCCTGCCCCAGCGCAACTGGTTCCCGGCCTGAGCGCTGAAAGGACGGACCGATGACGCACGTCACGCTGCGCCCCGAGTTCGAAACCCTGATCGACCCCTATGCGCCGGTCGGCCAGGTCGGCACCGGCTTTGATTTCACGGAAGGCCCTATCTGGCATCCAACGCATCATTATCTCTTGTTTTCGGATATGCCGGGCGACGTACGTCGGCGATGGGACGCCAAGCGCGGCGTCGTCGAGGTCAAGCGTCCCGCGAACAAATGCAACGGCATGACCTACGATGCCGAGCTCAATCTGATCGTCTGCGAGCATGCCACTTCATCCTTGATCCGCGAACGTCCCGACGGAAGGCGCGAGGTGATTGCCTCGCATTTCGAGAACCAGGAACTCAACAGCCCGAACGACGTCTGCGTCCATTCGAGTGGTGCGATCTATTTCAGCGATCCCTGGTATGGCCGCATGCCGGTCTACGGCGTCGAGCGGCCGCGCCAGCTCGGCTTCCAGGGCGTTTTTCGCGTGCCGCCCGGCGGCGGCCCGCCAAAACTCGTGGTCGACCGCCATCTGTTCGACCAGCCAAACGGCCTCTGCTTCTCACCCGATGAACGCCTGCTTTACGTCAACGACACCGTGCAGGCACTGATCCGCACCTTCGACGTCGAAGCCGATGGCTCGCTGTCCAATGCACGCGTCTTCGCCAGCGGCATCCGTTCCGAGCTCGAACCCGGCCTGCCCGATGGCATGAAGTGCGATCAGCGTGGCAATATCTGGGTCACCGCGCCAGGCGGCGTCTGGGTCTATTCGCCATCAGGCGAATTGCTCGGCAAGGTACGCGTGCCCGAACTCGTCGCCAATCTCGCCTGGGGCGGGCCTGATTTTCGCACGCTCTATCTGACCGCGACACACTCGGTCTATGCGATCCCGGTTAAAGCCGGGCCGCGCCATGAACCTTATATGAGCGGCCGGGCCTCGAGCGGTCCTGACACCAGCTCCGCTGCGCCCGCGCCTCCTCAGCTAACTGGCGGCGACATGCAGCTCGATCCGCGTCGCTGCGCCATGATCATCCAAGATCTGCAGAATGACGTCATCATGGAAGGCGGCGCATTCGCGGATTCCGGCTCGCCTGGCCACGCGCGCCAGCAGCGCGTGATCGACAATGTCCGCCGACTTTCCGAGGCGGCACGCGCCCGCGGCGTTGTCATCATCCATGTCTGGTTCATCGTCGAGCCGGGCGCCCCCGGCGTTACACTCAATGCGCCACTATTCGAGGGACTGGTCGACAGCGGCGCGATGGTGCGCGGAAGCTGGGGCGCGGCTCCCGTTCCGGGGCTTGAGCCGCGCGCCGGCGATTTTATCGTCGAGAAGATGCGGATGAGCGCCTGGGAAGGCACCCGCCTGGAGACCATCCTCAAGGCGACCGGCCGCGACATGATCATCAACACCGGCGCCTGGACCAACATGTCGATCGAGCACACCGCCCGCACCGGCGCGGACAAGGGCTATTTCATGATCGTGCCCGAAGACTGCTGCTCGACCATGAATGCGGAATGGCACAACGCCTCGATTAACTTCGCCATGCAGAACGTCGCCGTCGTCACCAACGCAGATGCGGTCATCAGGGGACTGGGATGAGCGGGCCCCAGCCATGCCAAAACTCTTTCACCTGAGCTGCTCGCCGCGCGCGGACTCGGAATCCTCCGCCGGTGCGCGGATCTTTATCGACCGCTTCCGCCAGGCACGGCCGGACTGGGACATCGACGCGATGAACCTGTGGCGCGATCACCTGCCGGAATTCGAGGGTTATGTCCTGGAGGCCAAATATGCCCGCATCAACGGGCGGCCTTTCACGGATTCGCAGCGCGATGCCTTTGCGGTCGCCGAGCGCATCGCGATCCGCTTCGCGCTTGCCGATCGCGTGCTGATTTCGACGCCGATGTGGAATTTCGGCATTCCCTACAAGCTGAAACAATGGATCGACGTCATCACGCAGCCCGGGCTGGCGTTCCGCTACGATCCGGCGCAAGGGTATCTGCCGCTGTTCAAGGACCGGCCGACGGTCGTCATCCTGGCAAGCGGCAGCGACTTCGTCACCGGCATGAATCGCGGCCGCATCGACATGGCGACGCCATACCTGCGCGAGGCGCTGCGCTTCATCGGCGTCAGCGACGTGCGCTTTGTGCCGATCGGACCGACCACCGGGCCAGCCGAGCCAATCCGCACCGCACGCGAAGCTGCGCATCGCCGACTGGCCGAGATGGCTGCGCGATTCTGACGCGCTGGCTTGGCGGAACTAGAACATTTGCGGCAATATTGCGCTTACTGGAGCGTGCCGAAGGAGATTTCCGTTGAAGTGCTATGAGCTGCAGGGACCGAACGGAATCGATGGACTTGCCCTCGTCGACAAGCCTGTGCCCGAGCCCGGCGAAGGCCAGGTGCTCGTCCGGATCAAAGCGGCAACGCTGAACTATCGCGATCTAATCACCGTCAAGGGCGGCTATGGCTCGCGCCAGAAATTTCCGCTTGTGCCGCTATCAGACGGTGCCGGCGTCGTCGAGCGGGTCGGCCCGGGCGTGCGGGAATTCGCGCCCGGTGACCGCGTCATCGGCAGCTTCTTCGAAAGCTGGATCAGCGGCGAACCGAGCGAAGCCAAGATGCGCGCTGCACTCGGCGGCTCGGTGGACGGCGTCCTCTCGGAGTATCGGATCTTTCCGAAGCATGCGCTGGTCAGAACGCCAGAGCATCTCAGCGATATCGAAGCCGCCGCGCTCCCCTGCGCCGGGGTCACGGCCTGGAGCGCGGTCGTCAAGCTCGGCGGGATAAGACCCGGTCAGCTTGTTCTGACACAGGGCACCGGCGGGGTATCCCTCTTCGCCATTCAGTTTGCGAAAATGTGCGGCGCGCGTGTCATCGCAACTTCCTCCAGCGACGGCAAGATCGAGCATTTGAAGACGCTCGGCGCAGACTTCATCTTGAACTACAAGGCGACGCCCGACTGGGGAAAGAAAGCCCGCGAATGGAGCGGCCAAGGCGTCGACCTCGTCGTGGAGGTAGGCGGGGTCGGTACGCTGAACGAATCGATACGGGCGACCAGGATCGGCGGCACGATCGCCTTTATCGGCGTGCTTGCCGGGCCGCCGTCGTCCGACTCGCGGCTGCCGTTGATGGTCATGCAGCAGCAGCGGCTGCAGGGTGTCACCGTCGGATCGGTCGAAGACCTCCAGGCGATGGTGGATGGCATGGCGACAAGTCGCATGAAGCCGGTGATCGACAGGACCTTTACGTTCGACCAGGCGAAACAGGCGTTTGCTCATATGGAGAGCGGCGCGCATTTCGGGAAGGTGGCGATCGAGATCGGCTGACCGCGACATTTCGCCATCGACTGCCGATTTCAGCAACTGGTTCCCGCTGCAAGATTTTGCCGAGTTTTGAGCGTATTCGGGGATCGACAGGCGTCTGCGCGACGGATCCTCGATACTCATGGCCACAACTGGCAACACCGAACGTACAACTCGTGCTGGTTTCAGGAATTGCCTCCGTCGCCATTAGGCTTTAAATTCCTGTAACTCGCCTCGTCGAAAAACGGGCGCCGCCCGGCGCTCGCGAGAGCTCAACGGGAATACAACCGAGCCGGGGTCGCCGCCTTACGGAAAGCTTGAGGCCTGCCCTTCTTTGGCGAGACATGTGAACCGGCTGTGAGTGAGACCACCAGCGCGAGAATGATGCTGCCCGCGCGGAAGTTGCAGCGAGCAGCCGGATGGAAATGAACGATGACCGAAGACAAGAGCAAATTGCTGAGATCGCTTTCGATCGATCGCAGCGCCAACAAGCCGGAACGGTCCAATCGCCACTGGTTGCCGATCTCCGCGGCGATTGTCGCATGCGTCGTCGCATTCGCCGCCTTTGGCGCGTTCGAGTTCAGCCGGCAAGACCCACCCAAAGAGACTGCGTCGCAAACCGCGCAGCAGCCCGCCGCGCAGCCGCAAACGGCGCAGCAGCCGCAACCTCAGCAGCCGGCAACGAATAGCAAGGCGGCCGGCAGCCTGGCGGCCTCCGGCTATGTAGTGGCGCGCCGCAAGGCGACGGTGGCGGCTGAGATCACCGGAAAAGTGGTCGAGGTCTTCATCGACGAAGGCATGACGGTGACCGAGGGTCAGATCGTCGCGCGGCTCGATAGCGTGCTTGCCGAAAGGGATTATGAGCTGGCCCGCTCGCGCGTCGAGACGGCTGATGCCGCGATCGCCGCGATCACCGCCGATCTGGAGGACGCGACCCGGATCATGACGCGCATCCAAACATTGTCGCAAAAGAATTTTGCCACCGAAGCCGATCTGACCAAGGCGCAGGCCCGGGTCGGTGTGCTCAGCGCGCAATTGCGCCAGGCGCAATCGCAATTCGAAACTGCCAAGATCGACGCGAAGCGCAGCGCCTCGATGCTCGACAAGCATAAGATACGGGCGCCGTTTGCCGGCGTCGTCATCGACCGTAGCGCGCAGCCGGGCGAGATGATTTCGCCGATGTCGGTCGGCGGCTATACGCGCACCGGCATCTGCACCATCGTCGACATGGATTCGATCGAAATCGAAGTCGACGTCAACGAGGCCTTCATCGGCCGGGTCGTCCCCGGAGGAGCCGTGAACGCGATGCTGGATGCCTATCCGGACTGGACCATTCCCGCCTCGGTAATTGCCATCGTGCCGACCGCGAACCGCGAGAAAGCCACGGTGAAGGTGCGCATCCGCTTCGACAAGAAGGACCCGCGCATTCTGCCTGACATGGCGGTGAAGGTGAACTTCCTGGCTGACGCCAAGGCAAAGGGCGCCACCGAAGCCACCGCAGCGAAATAGCTTCCAGCCGGAATCCTCAAGGGAGACAAGCGTGACAGCCGAGCATCCGATGGTTCGCCTTACCGGCGTAGCTAAGCGTTTCACCAAAGGCAAGGAAACGATCTCGATCTTCGATCACCTCGACCTTGCGATTCCCCGCGGCGATTTCATTGCCGTCATGGGGCCGTCCGGTTCGGGCAAAACCACGCTGCTCAACTTGCTGGGCGGCATCGACCGCGCCGACGCCGGCGAGATTGCCGTCGCGGACCACCGCATCGATGGCCTCTCCGAAGGCGAGCTGGCGGCCTGGCGGGCCGCCAATATCGGCTTCATCTTCCAGTTCTACAATCTGATGCCGATGCTGACCGCGGCGCAGAACGTGGAGCTGCCGCTGCTGCTGACGAAATTGCGCAGCAAGGAACGCGCGGAGCGTGTTCAAACCGCGCTTTCCGTGGTCGGGCTCGCCGATCGCACGAGACACCGTCCGCGCGAAATGTCGGGCGGCCAGCAGCAGCGTGTGGCGATTGCCCGCGCCATCGTCTCCGATCCAAACCTGCTGTTGTGCGACGAGCCGACCGGCGACCTCGACCGTCAGTCCGCCGACGAAATCCTGTCGATCCTGCAACTGCTCAATGGCGAGCTCGGCAAGACCATCGTCATGGTCACCCACGACCCGGCGGCGGCCAACTACGCCAAGCGCGTCCTGCATCTCGACAAGGGCCGTTTCGTCGAACGGGAGCTTGCCGCGTGAACGACTTCGACCTGGTCCGAAAAAACCTGTTCCGCCGCAAATTGCGCGCCAGCCTGATGATCGTGTCGATCCTGATCGCCTTCATGATCTTCGGCGTGCTCGCCGGATTCTACCGCGCCTTTACGGCTGGCGAGGATGCCGCCGCCGCTGATAGGATGATCACCGTCAACAAGATCAACTTCACTCAACCGATGCCGATCGCCTACTTCAATCGCGTGCGCGCGGTGGAAGGAGTGCGGCAGGTGACCTTCGCCAACTGGTTCGGCGGCTACTATCAGGACCCGAAGAACTTCATCATGGCGCTCGCGATCGAGCCGAATACCTATTTCGACGTGTACCGCAGCGAATTCGAGGTTGCGCCCGAGCAGCTTCAGGCCTTCATGCGTGACCGCGGCAGCGCGGTGGTCGGCGAAAGCCTGGCGCAAAAGTGGGGCTGGAAGATCGGCGACCGCATCCCTCTTAATAGCAACATCTTCAGCCAGAAGAGCGGCGGACACACCTGGGATCTCACGATTGCCGGCATCGTCAAGGGCAAGGCCGACCACGTCGACACCAATTTCCTGCTGTTTCAGTACCCCTATTTCGACGAGACCCGCAGTTTCGGCAAGGACACTATCGGCTGGATGATCCTTCAGACCACCTCGCCCGAAAACAACGATCGCGTGGCAAAGGCGATCGACGCGATGTTCGCCAATTCCACCGCCGAGACCTCGACCGACACCGAAAAGGCGTTCGGCAAAGCGTTTGCAGCGCAGTTCGGCAACATCGCGCTGATCGTATTGCTGGTGGTTGGCGCGGCTTTCGTCACAATCCTGATGATCGTCGGCAATACCATGGCGCTGTCGATCCGGGAGCGCACCCGCGAAATTGGCGTACTGAAGACGCTCGGCTTTTCGGGTCCGCGGATCCTAACGATGGTGCTCGGTGAATCCGTATTGCTGGCGCTGCTCGGCGGCATTCCTGGCCTCGCAATTGCGGCGCTGATCGCCATGGCGCTCCGCACCAGCCTTTCCAACATCGCGCCCGCCTTTGCGGTATCGCCAACCATAGCGCTGCAAGGGCTGGCACTGATGATCGCGCTTGGGCTGATCACGGGGATCATCCCGGCGCTCAACGCCATGCGGCTCAGAATTGCAACCGCGCTCGGACGGGGATAGGCATGCGTTCGCTTTGGCTTCAAGTCGCGGCGGTCACCGCCATCAATCTCAAGAGCATTGGACAGCGTCGTTGGCTGTCCCTTTCCACGGTGACCGCGATCGCGCTGGTGGTGATCGTGCTGCTGGCATTCCTGGCGATGGCCAATGGCTTCCAGCGCACCATCGCAGGCTCCGGCGCCGACGATATCGCCATCGTGCTGCGGGCCGGCTCGCAGGCCGAGATTAACAGCACGGTGAGCCGCGACCAGGTGCGGCTGATCGAGGACGGTCCCGGCATCGCCCGCGGCAGTGATGGCAAGCCCCTGATCTCGCCGGAACTCTATCTCGTGGTCGACGGCATCAAGCGTTCGACCAAGACCAAGGCCAATCTGCCGCTGCGCGGCATCGGCGAACAGGGCAGCGAATTGCGCAAGGGCGTTACCATCACCGCAGGCCGCATGTTCAATCGCGGCAGCAATGAGGTAGTGGTCGGCAAGGCGTTGCTGCGGGAGTTCGAGGGATTCGACATCGGCTCTACCGTGTCGTTCGGCTCCACGCGCTGGAACGTCGTCGGCGTGTTCGAAGCCGGCGGCAGCGTGTTCGAATCCGAGATCTGGGCCGATCTCAATGTGGTGCAGAGCCTGTTCAACCGCAACAACATCGTCCAGACCGTGCGCGCGCGCCTCACCAGCCCTGCCGCGCTGAGCGATCTCAAGAACCATAGCGACACCGATCCGCGCCTGAAGCTCGACGTCAAATCCGAAGCCAGCTACTTCGCCGAGCAGGCCTCGCAAACCACCGATCTGATCCAGAAGCTCGGCTGGCCGCTGGCGATCGCGATGGCGCTCGGGGCAATCGCAGGCGCGCTCAACACGATGTATTCGTCGGTGGCATCACGCGCCACGGAAATCGCGACGCTGCGCGCCATCGGCTTCGGCGGCTTTCCCGCCTTCGTCGGCACGCTGGCCGAGTCGCTGTTGCTCGCCGCCATCGGCGGCCTGCTAGGTGCTGCCGCGACCTATCTGATCTTCGATGGCGTCACCGCCTCGACGCTCGGCGGCAACTTCACCCAGGTGGTATTCGACTTCAAGCTAAGTCCCTGGCTGATCGGTGAAGGCGTCGCGCTTGCGCTGATCGTCGGCCTGATCGGTGGATTGTTTCCGGCAGTCCGCGCCGCGCGATTGCCGATCGTCGAAGGCCTCTACGCGAACTGAACTTCTTGCTGTCGTTGAGGCCCTGTCGAACATCCAATGATTGCATTTGCCCTGATGACAAACTGAATCCGTGGGCGTAGCCTCTCCCAAAATAAAACATACGGGAGGAGTGGCATGCCAGACGCAGCGGTTGCGGCACGTTCTTCTGAAGCGGACAGCGGTACGTCACAGCAAGTCGATGTTGCCGTGGTCGGTGCCGGGTTTGCCGGCCTTTATCTCCTGCATCGCTTGCGCAAGGCCGGCTTCTCCGCTGTTGTGATCGAGGAAGCCGGCGATGTCGGCGGCACCTGGTACTGGAACCGCTATCCCGGCGCACGCTGCGACATCCAGACCATCGACTACAGCTACACATTCGATCCCGATCTGGAGAGCGCGTGGCAATGGTCGGAGAAATACGCCACGCAACCGGAAATCCTGCGCTATCTCGGCTTCGTCGCCGGCCGCTACGACCTGCGGCGCGATATCCGCTTCGGCACCAAGGTCACCGCGGCGAATTGGGACCAGACTGCGGAGCGCTGGCGGCTCAAGACGAGCAACGGCGCGAGCGTTTCCTGCCGCTATTACATCATGGCGACCGGCTGTCTCTCCGCGCCGAAGCCGCCCGAGATCGACGGCGTCAAGGACTTCAAGGGCGAGGTCTATTTCACCGGCCGCTGGCCGCATGACGAGGTCAAGCTCGCCGGCAAGCGCATCGCCGTCATCGGCACGGGCTCATCTGGCATCCAGTCGATCCCGCTGCTCGCCGAGCAGGCGGCGCATCTCACCGTGTTCCAGCGCACGCCGAATTTCGCGCTGCCCGCGCATAACGGTCCGCAGCCCGACGATCGCAAGACCTACTTCGAAACCGACCGCGCTACCTATCGCGAGCAGGCGCGCTGGTCACTTGCGGGCGTCCCCTACCCGCAACAGATGGCGGTGAGCTGGCAGTTGAGCGATGCCGAACGCCGCGAGCGCTTCGAACGGGCGTGGGCCGCCGGCGATCTCGTCCACATCCTGACCCAGCTCTGGGCCGACCAGGGCGTCGACGTCGATGGCAATAGGCTGCTCGCCGATCTGATCCGCGAGAAGATCCGCGCGATCGTGAAGGATCCGGAGACGGCCGAAGCGTTGACGCCGTACGACCACCCGTTCGGCGCCAAGCGTCCGTGCCTCGATACCAACTACTACGCCACCTACAATCGCCCCAATGTCACGCTGGTGAACCTGCGGCAGGAGCCGATCACACAGATCACGGCGTCCGGCATCACGACCGACAAACGCGCGTTCGACGTCGATGTGATCGTCTTCGCCACCGGCTTCGATGCCATGACCGGCGCCATCACGGCGGTGCATCCGATCACCGGCCGCGACGGCAAATCGTTGTCCGACGTCTGGGCCAACGGCCCGCAGACCTATCTCGGCCTCACCGTCTCCGGCTTCCCCAATCTGTTCCTGATCACGGGCCCGGGCAGCCCGTCGGTACTGTCGAACATGGCGGTATCGATCGAACAGCATGTCGACTGGGTGGTCGACCGGCTGGCAGCGATGCGCGAGGCCGGCTTCACAACGATCGACGCGACGGAGACCGCACAAGCCGGCTGGGCGCAGCACATGGCGGATTGTTCGACGCTGACGCTGCATCGGCTCGCCAACACCTGGTACACGGGCGCCAACGTGCCCGGCAAGGCGCAGGGCGTGATGCCCTATACTGGCGGCGTCGGCCCCTATCGCAGCATCTGCAACGAGGTCGTCGGCCGCGGCATGCTCGGCTTCAAATTGACCGGGCCTGATGTTGCCGAGCAGTGCAACGACGGCGAAGTGGTCCGCCTGCAGCCGGATGTGCGGCTGGTGCTGGGCATGCTGGCGGAGATGAACCTGCCGCAAATCGAGTCGCTCGGCTCGCAGGGCGCGCGCAACTTCCTCGCCGAATTTAACAAGGCCCGTCCTCCCGGCCGTCCCGTCGGCGAGGTCGGCGATGGCGTCGTGCACGGCGCCGATGGCCTGCTGCAGTATCGCCTGTATCGGCCGGCAACGCCGGGGCCGCATCCGATCGTGGTCTATTTCCATGGCGGCGGCTGGGTGCTGGGCGACGAGCAATCCGACGATCCGTTCTGCCGCGACATCTGCCGCCGCAGCGGAATGATCGTCGTCAGCGTCGGCTATCGCCATGCGCCCGAGCATCGCTTCCCGGCGGCAGCCGAGGACGGCTATGCGGCAACGCGCTGGATCGCCGAACATGCAGCCGAACTCGGCGGCAGGCCAGGACCGGTGCTGGTCGCAGGCTGGAGCGCCGGCGCCAACATCGCCGCCGTCACCTGCCAGCTCGCGCGCGACCGTGGCGGCCCGCAGATTGCAGGCCAGCTCCTGGTGTGCCCGGTCACCGATTGCCGGTATGACCGTCCCTCCTACAACGCGAACGCGGTCGGCTATTTCCTGACGCGCGCGCTGATGTTCTGGTTCTGGGACATCTATTGTTCGCCCGCCGACCGCACCGATCCGCGCGCATCGCCGCTGCGCGGCAATCTGGCGAACCTGCCGCCGGCATTCGTCGCAACCTGCGAGTTCGATCCGCTGCGCGACGAAGGCATCGAATATGCCGAGGCGCTGGCTGCCGCAGGCGTGCCGGTCGAGCAGCTGCAGGCGCGTGGTCACATCCACTCGTCGCTAATGATGGTGGACGTGGTGATCACCGGCGTCAGCGGTCGCGCGAAGATGGCCGAAGCCCTGCGCGGTTTCGCCGGGTTGCCGCGAAAGCTGGAAGAGAGTGGCGACGCCCCGCCGATCGCGGTCAACGCCGCGGCTGGATAGCGCGCACGGAATGACGGTCGCTCCGCTGCATCATCGAGCCCGTGGAGACAGCCCCTCACCCCTGCCCTCTCCCCGTGAAGAACGGGGAGAGGGAGACGACGGCACGGCGCAGGCCGAAACGAGTTCGCGTTGCTGGCACTCCGTCATCCCCTCAGCAATGGGCGTTTGCAATACCAGCCGATGACTGATCCCCGGCTCGAAAAATGTCTTGAGACTAGCAGACTGTCATGCATTAGATTTTCTACGTTGACCGCTCAATTGATTTCGTTTGTCGTTGCCGGGACGCTCATCAAGCGATAAAACGGAAACGCAGACGCCATGACCGGCACAGACGATGTCAGACATATCGAAGGCGTGATCCAGTCCTATCTCGACGGCCTCTACGAGGGCGACGCGAGCAAGATTGCCAGCGCCTTTCATCCGACCAGCGCACTGACCAGCGTCACCGACGGCGGCGAACTGACGATCACGCCGCGCGACACCTGGCTCGGCAACGTGCGGAACAGACCGTCGCCAAAGCAGCGTGGCCTGGCGCGCCACGACGAGATACTGTCGATCGATCTCGTCGGTCCGACGATGGCCTACGTCAAGCTCAAATGCGCCATCCCGCCGCGCTTCTTTACCGATCAACTGTCGCTGCTGAAGATCGATGACCGCTGGCAGATCGCGCAAAAGGTTTTTATGACCGAGCTGCGGGAGTGATTTCCGCAAGCTCTCTCCACTCCCTCTCCCCGCCTCTTGCGGGGAGAGGGTCGGGGTGAGGGGCTATTTCCGCGGGTTCTGAACGACGTGAGACCTGTACCCTTCACCCGGATTGCTCCGCAATCCGACCTCTCCCCGCAAGCGGGGCGAGGTTGAAGAGGCCCGTGCGTCGCGACATGGAAGGAACCGGCGATGAATGTCCTCGACGGCTACATGGTCGATCCCCGTCTATCGTTGCTCGACAAAACGCGGATCCAGGCCCAGGTCCTGCTGCCCGTGCTGCGGGCGCTTCGCGCGGAATTCGGCAAGGAAAAAGCCGACGCCATCGTCAAACAGGCCTTGCGCGACTGGTCGAAGCAATTGTTCGCCGCCATCGGCGCGAGCGTCGAGGGCAGCGCGCGGCGCAAATGGGCGGCGATGCACACCGCGCTTGCCGACGTCAGCGAGCGCGAAGTGACGGTGGAAATGCGCCGGCAAGACAAGGAGGCGTTGGAATTCGACGTCACGCATTGCCGCTTTGCGGAATTCTTTCGTGCGCTCGGCGAGCCGGAGCTCGGCGCGCTGCTGGTCTGCGCCACCGATTTCGATATCGTTGCCGCCGGCGGCAGCGAGGTCAGCCTAAGCCGCGACCAGACCCTGATGCAGGGTGCGCCAAGCTGCACGTTCCGCTACGCCTTCGCGCCGCGGGAATGATTTCCGCGCCCAGTGGCCTCGCAGAAATCCCGTGAAAGCCATCGATAGTGGCGTATGATGCATCCCAACAAGCCCGGCTTGACCGCGCCAGCAAGGGAGAGCGCCGATGGCAGCGACAGCGGAGCAGATTTCGCCCTGGCTCAAGGGACGCTCATTCGCCTTATGGAAGGAAGAGTTCGACCGCAATGGCTATCTGATCTTCGAACGCGTACTTGCGCCCGACCGCGTCGCAGAAATCCGCGCGGCGCTGGCGCCGCATCTGGCGCGCGATCTGCTCGGCCGCAACGACTTCGAAGGCACCAAAACCAACCGCGTGTATGCCTTGCTGGCGAAGTCGCCGGTGTTTGCCGAGCTCGCGATCCATCCGCTCGCCCTGGCCTTTGCCGAAGCCGAGCTCGGCGACAGTTGCCTGCTGTCGGCCATGCTCGCGATCAATCTTCATCCCGGCGAGACGGTTCAGCCCTGGCACTTCGACGATAGTAGCGTCAAGATACCGCGGCCCCGTCGGGCGCTCGGCATCTCTACGTTCTGGGCGATCGACGATACGACCGAGCAGAACGGCGCCACCGAAATCATTCCGGGAAGTCATCTCTGGGACGGACAATACATCGAGGGCGCGGTGAAACCTTCGCACTTCACCAACGAAGCCGAGCACGATGAAGGCAATCGAACGGACGCCATCAAGCTGACCATGCCGTCCGGATCGCTGGCGATTACCAAGGGAACGTTATGGCACCGCGGCGGCGCCAACCGGTCGGATCGGCCGCGGCTGATCATCACGCCGCAATATTGCGTCGGCTGGGTGCGACAACTGGAGAACATGGCACTCGCCGTCCCCGCCGATCTCGCCAGCCAATTGCCGGAGCGCGCACGCGAACTGATCGGCTACTCGATCCATCCGCCGTTCATGGGCTATGTCGACGGCGTCCATCCCAGGCGCTTGCTGCGCACGCATTGACGGATACCGGGCGCGGCACCTGGACGGGACGATCATCTGCACACGATGCAGGAAATGCATCGAACACGATGCGCTCGTCCTCCTTCTTCGCAACCTCTGAACTGGTTTGTGAAGTGCTTCACTGACAGGTACGCGCTGGTCCGGCAAAGTAGCAAACCGAAGGCATCGCACCTCGGAGTATATCTCCGTGCTGACAGTGATTGCAGGCCACCGAATTTTTCTCTGGCGATACAGCGGTTTGTCGCTACCGCCTGCGGCAGCGGCACGCAGCGCAACCGATCGCCCAACTGCGTACGCACCTTTTGAAAACAGAAGCCACGACTGCCATTGCGACTAATTCATTTGAAGCGGGGGACCCGGAACGATGCGCTTCCTCGATCAACAGACCAAGGACAAGGTGCAGGCCGTAATCGACGCCAACGTGGCGCAATTGGCCGCGGTCGAGGGATTTGTTTCCGCGGAGCCCGGCTTTCCGATCATCGATGGCACCGTGCACAAGGAGCCGGCGGTCATCGTCTACGTGGCCCACAAAAAGCCGCCGACCAGCGTGCTGCCGGAAGAGCGCATGCCGCGGCAGCTCGGATCCTATCGCGTCAGCGTGATGCAAGCCGACCCGCTGCGGCAGGTCATGACGCTGATGAGCGATCAGCCCATCGCCGACAGCATCGCGGCTTCGGCTTCCGGCCTCACCTACAAGCCGATCACCGGAAACCCTATCAACGCTAAGTTCAAGATCAAGAAACCGATCGTCTGCCACATCGGTCCTGACGCCGGTTGGCCGGTGCTGCAGCCGTTCCTCGAGGCGACGAAAAAGACGCTTTCCGTCGCGATGTACGACTTCAACGCCGACTATATCGCGAAGAGCTTCATCGAGACGGTGCGCGACAAGGATCTCCAGGTCGTGCTGACTTGGGACGACGGCATGACCGAGCCGGAGACCAAGATCCGTACCAAGCTCAGGAGGTCCCTGAAAGACAACCTCGACGGCTTTATCGTTAGGTGCGGCGCCTCGCGCCGCTTCGCCAGCGCCTATCACGAGAAGGTCGCGGTCCGGGACTCCAGCGCATTCTGGCTGTCCAGCGGAAACTGGAGCTTGCGCAGCCAGCCGAACATCGACCCGATCGGAATCCCTGCCCAGGCGAAAGGAATGTACAGCAAGGGTAACCGGGAATGGCATGTCATCGTCGAGGACGAAAAACTGGCCAAGCTCTTCGAGCGCTACATCAAGCACGACCGCGATGGTTCGGAGGCCGAAGCGGAGAACGGCGAGGACGGCGTTCTGCTGGATGCGCAGGCCGCCGCCCGATTGCCTGATGTCTTTGTGCCGGTCGAGGCATTGTTCGACGCCGACGATGTCGCCGATACGCCGACGCCGATCGCCCCCGAAATCCTGCCGACCAGGCCCGGCGAGTTCGAGGTTGCGCCGGTCCTGACGCCGGACAACTACATCGCCCGGATCATGGAGCTGATCGGGAGCGCCAAACGATCGATCTTCCTGCAGTTCTCCTACATCACCTTCAGCGACAAGAAGATCGACAAGAAATTTACCGACATGCTCGCGAAGCTCGCCGAGCTCAGCAACCGCCCGAACTTCGACATGAGAATTATCGTCGGCAGCAACGGCGCGGCCGACAAGATCCGAAAGCTCGTGGAATCCGGCTTCAAGGAAACCGTATTCCGCAGCCAGAGCAGCATCCACAACAAGGGAATCATCGTGGACGGCGAAACAGTGCTGGTCAGCAGCGCGAACTGGTCCGGCGACGGTGTGCTGCGAAACCGGGATGCCGGACTGATCATCTTCAACAAGGAAATCGCGACCTACTACCAGAACGCCTTCGTGTTCGACTGGGAGAACCGCGCCAGCACCTTCATCGAGGATGATCCACCGGTGACGGTCGCGCGCGACGGCGACGAGACGCCTCCGGGCATGGTGCGGATGTCATGGCGCGATTACTACGGCTAGGCGGCCGTGTCTTTATTAGTTGACGGCTTTGGAATTGCAACTCGAACTGTTTCGATACTGCACCCGCTAGCACATTCGGCGAATTACCGCCTGACCCCGTTTCATGATGGGAGAATGTTATGACCGATGGATTTCTGACAAGCGATACAACCGACACGACCTGGATCAAGCCGCTCGGCACGGACTGGAAGGAAGTTACCTACACCGCCGTCGACGGTCTTGCGGTGTTCGAAGGATGCATCATCCTTGGAACCGTGGCTGAGGCGCAGAGCACCAAGAAGGCGGTGGAAGACAATCCGGGCATCCTGCAGGACGACGCCCAAGCCTTCGGCGCCGGAATCCGCGGCGCCCAATTCCGCTGGAAGAACAACACGATTCCTTTCGAGATCGACCCCAATCTGCCGAACCAGCAGCGCGTGCTCGACGCCATCAAGCACTGGCAAGACAACACGCCGATCAAATTCGTGAAGCGCAACGCGGCTGATCCCGCCCATCGCGATTTCGTCGTGTTTCGTCCCGGGAGCGGCTGTGCGTCCTCGGTTGGCCGGCGCGGCGGGCGGCAGGAGGTAATCCTGGGCAGCGCCTGCAGCACCGGCAACTGCATTCACGAAATCGGCCACACCGTCGGGCTTTGGCACGAGCAGAGCAGGAAGGATCGCAATCAGTTTGTGACCGTCAAACTCGATGCGGTGCTGCCGAGCGCCCGCCACAATTTCAATCAGCACATTCAGGATGGCGTCGACCTCCTCGCTTACGACTATGGCTCTATCATGCATTATCCGCGCAACGCGTTCAGCGCCAATGGCGAGGACACGATCATTCCAAAGAAGGCCGGCGTCGAGATCGGGCAGCGCAAGAAGCTCAGCGCCGGCGACATCGCATCGGTGAAGAAGCTCATCACGATATGAGGAGATGACCGGTGGGACTGGTCGTCAAGAACGACAATGTCGAGGGCGCCGGCGTTCATGCGCTGATCGTCGGCGTCAGCGACTATCTCAACCTGCCTGAGGCCGGCGAGCCGTCCTCCGATGAGATGTGGAACCTCAACAAGCTCTCTTCGCCTGCGCTCTCGGCCCTCAAGATCTTCGACTTCATCACGACGACCGGCTTGCGGCTGCCGCTGAAAACCGTCCGGCTGTTGCTCTCGCCGTCGCCGGCCGAGGTGCAGGTCGAGCCCCGGCTTGCCGACGCGACACCAACCCGCGCCAGCCGGGCTGCGCTCTCCAGTTTCGCAGTCGAGTGGCGCAAAGACGCCTCGAACAATCCGGAGGACATGACTTTCTTCTACTTCGCGGGCCACGGGACGCAGCGCGGATCGGAGGATTCCGTGCTCATGCTCGAGGACTTTCTGACGAGCGACGCGCCGCTTAACGAGTGCTTCGAAATGCACAATCTGAAAAGCGGCATGGCGCCGACAGCTACACGCCCGAATATTGCGCTGACGCAATTCTATTTCGTCGATGCCTGTATGGACCGAAACGCAAAACTGAGGAGTTTTCTGAATCCGACGGTTCCGCCGGTGTTCGGAATCGAACTCAGTGGCAAGGACAAGCGGGCGGCGCCGCTGATCTACAGCACGGTCGACGGCGCGTTCGCGCTCGGACGCAGCCGCAAGCCGAGCCACTTCGCCGAGGCGCTGACGCTGGCCCTGAACCGTGGCGCCGAGGAGCCGGATGAGGAGACCGGGCAGTGGCCGGTGACGGCGACAACGATCAAGAACGCGCTGGATTTCTATTACACCAAGAACAATCTCGGGACGCTCGTGACCATGGGCAGCCTGGTTGGCTCGCCGGTGATCCGTTATCTGGCGGGCCCGCCGGATATCGACATATCCGTCGAGGTTCAACCGGACAGCCTGGGTCTGCCCTGCGCCATCGGCGTCCTCGATCAGAACAATGCCGCGGTTGCCGGATGCAACCCCGGCGCCAAGACGAAGTTTGGGCTCACCGTCCAGGCAGGAGTCTATCGGGTGGAAGTCAACGCAGGACGATTGACCTCAAACCCGTTCCGTTCGGCGCCGCGGCCGTTCATGAAGCCGACGCTGAAGCCCTGGACGCACAATCTGGCATCGCTGCTTAGGCCCCAGAACTGAAGCCCGCTCGGGAAAACTGTTATGGCCGATCCCAAAGCAACCCTCACGTTCAAGCTCGACACGCCGCCGAACCAAAGGTGGAGCGGAGCCTTGCCGATCGAGGTGCGCGACGAGAAGCTCGTGCTCAGGGCGCGCGGGGTCAGCGACGACACCCTGGAAGTGCCGCCGGGGCGCTACTACGTCACGGCGCTGCTTCCCAGCGGCGACCAGTCCACCGTCGACGACGTCGTGGTCGTCAATCCCGGCGAGAGCAAGCAGCTCAACATCGCGATCCCGGGTGTCGCCTTTCCTACCAGCCTCGAAACCACGGACACGCTTTCGGATTCATTGTGGGAGATTTCGCGCCCGGTCACGCAGTATTTTTTCAGGCAGTCGTTTGCGCTTGTTCGCGGCAACTGGCTGGCCGACAAGATCACCGGTACCGGCTCCCAGATCCCACTCAAGCGAGAGCCTACGACCCGGTCAAACCTGGATATCCCGTTTTCGCGCGAAGCGGTCTGGATCGAAATCGAGAGATCAAAGCAATACAATTATTTCGCCGTACCGATCGACGAAGGCGGTTCAACGACGGTCGAATGGTCTCTGGACCTCAAGACCGACAAGCTCACCCTCGAGTTCGACTTTCACGACGGCGAACTGAACTCGTTGCTCGACTTCGCCAACAACAGCAAGGCGGACGAGGCACGGTCGATATCGCGCACGCTGGTCACCCGACCCGACTATTACGCTACGAAAAAGCAATCCCCGCTTCGCGCAACACTCGGCGCCTACGTGCTGATACGCGCCAACCAGCTCGAAGGCCTGGACGAGTGGACCGGCAATCTGGTCGCCTCCTATCCCTGGCTTCCGGACGCGCTCGCGGTCCGCATCGAGTATCTGGCGCGTAGCGGCCGGCACCCGGAGGCGCTGAAGCTGTTGCGGGATATTCCGAAGTCGGGGGCGCCGCTGTTTCGTTCCGGTATCGGCTATCTGGCCGATCGCGCCAGGACCTACGCAAGACTGGCCCCCGAGGACGAATCCAGCCTGCAAGTCTCCCCGGCCGAGATGGAAAAGCTCAAGCGGATCTCGCAGGTTTTCGGCGAGCTCGTGATCGCGCTGGACATGACCTTGTCGACATCAGCGCTTCGACGCGTCCCCGCGTTCAAATCCGAGTAACCGGCACCGAGATCCCATCGGTCTGATCGACCGTCCAGGGCACGGCGACCGTCGTCAGGAAGTCGCCGGGACCAGGGCGGTCCCGGCCCGCCCCCCGGATTTCCGCCGCCAGCACATAGCTGTCGCGCGAGCGGAAATCCCACTGTGCTTCCAAATGGAAGGGAATGCGATCCTGCCGTCCGCTGATCCCTTCGATCACGGTCTCCGCAATCCGCGTCGATAACGCGTCGATCAAGGTCACGTCATCGAGCCCCACGATCGCGGTCGCGCCGTCGAACGATTGCGGCAACGGGAGTTCAATCCAGCCACGAATCGAGATCTTGCGCATGGACCTTTCCTGCGAAGCGGCAGGTGCTGCCGGAACTTCGGCCACAAATCGCGGCGCGAAGTTCTGGTGCGATCTACCCCGCCCTCGATGCTTGCGGCCGACGCGTGGCCGAAGGCATTGCCTGCGCATCGAAAACGATCCCCTCATACCCCTTCTCGGCGACCTCGGTGATGGCGGCGACATATTTCGGCGTGCCGCCATTGTAGACGAGGTAGCGCGTCTTGCCGTGCTCATGGCCGGGTATGTTCGAATTATAACCGGTGAACCACGACTTCGCTTTGCGCATCAGCATGATGGCGTACATCTTGGTCACATGCGCCGTCCAGCGCGCCTGCGCCTCCGCCGTCGGTTCGGCCCGCGTATGCCCGCGCTCCCACATGTGGGCGAGCAGGCCCATGCACCATCCGACACCGTTCTCGATGCCGCGCGGAAAGTTCGTCGACGCCGAACCGCTCTGCGGGCCGGTTGGCATCAACAAATTCGGAAAGCCGTTGGCCATCATGCCGAGAAAGGTCGAGGGACCGTCGCGCCAGCGGTCAGCGAGTTTCGCCCCGCCGACGCCGGTGATGTCGATCGCATCGAACGCGCCGGTGATGGCGTCGAAGCCGGTGGAGTAGACGATTATGTCGAGCTCATAGTCGCGCGCGCTGGTGCGCAGGCCGGTCTCGGTCACCCGCTCGATCGGCGTCTCGCTGATGTCGACGAGATCAACATTGTCGCGGTTATAGGCCTCGAAATAATTGGTCTCCAGCGGCACCCGCTGCACGCCGAAACCGTGATCCCTGGGGATCAGCTTTTCCGCCGTCGCCGGATCCTTCACCCGCCGTCGGATACGCTCGGCGATATAAGCGGAGAACTCCGCATTGGCCGCCTCGTCGGTAAATATCTCGCGGAAATTGCTCAGCCAGATGCCGAAGCCGGGCTCGTCATAGAGTTTGTCCCACAGCGCGATGCGCTCCTCGCGGGTGGCCTCATAGAAGCCCCGCCTGTCAGGCTCGTGCTCGAAACCGCCGGGCGTGCGCCTGCAGGCGGCGAAGATCTCGTCGTAGCGCGAGCGGATGTCGGCCATCTCGGCGTCCGAGATCGGGCCGTTGTTGAGCGGCGCGCTCCAGTTCGGCCGCCGCTGAAACACCGTGAGTTCGCCGACCTTGTCGGCGATCTCGCCGATCACTTGAATCGCGGTGGCGCCGGTGCCGATGATGCCGACCTTCTTGCCCGCCAGTTCGACCGGTTCGTGCGGCCAATGGAAGGTGTGAAACGAACGCCCCTTGAACGCCTCCGTGCCTTCCAGCCGCGGCAGCGTCGGTATCGAGAGCAACCCGACTGCAAGAATGAGGAAACGGCAGGAGAGTTCGCGCCCGTCGTCGAGCCTGAGCCGCCACAGATGGCTGGCCTCGTCGAACGCCGCCGCCTCCACCTTGCGGTTGAACCGCATGCATTTGCGCAAATCAAACTTGTCGGTGACGTAGTTGAGATAGCGCAGATTCTCCGGCTGCGCCGAGAAGCGCTCCTTCCAGTGCCACTCGTTGAGCAGTTCCTTCGAGAACGAATAACCGTAGGTATAGCTCTCGGAATCGAAGCGCGCGCCGGGATAGCGGTTCCAGTACCAGGTCCCGCCGAGATCGGGGGCGGCGTCCAGCACAAGGGCATCTACCCCAAGGTCGGCCAGCCGCTTGATCTGATAAATGCCCGACACGCCGGCGCCAACGACAACGACCTCGTAATGCGGCTTGATCTCCCCGGTCATGCGCGGCTTCCCCATTATTGTTCTTGACGCCGACGATCTCTGCGCGGCCGGGCATCACTATAGCAATATCCGCGGCTTCCGCACTTGCGTCAGCATGCCGGGTTGCACCGCGAAATCGGCTCTAAAACAATGTTTGAAAGCGGGACGTAGCGATGACAAGCGGCAGGCTGGATCACCTAGGCACTCGGATCGGCGACAATCTGCGCGTGCAACTGCGCGACATAGGGGTCCTCGATCCCCAACGCCTGTAATTGCGTCGCCAGTTGCACGAGGTATTCCCGGTTGGTGCCGAGGACACCCTTCCCGCTTGCGATCATTGCCGCGGTCTCGGCGAGCGGCAGTTCGCCGACGTAGCTGGGGTGCGCGCGGTTGGAGACGAAGGCAAGCGCCGTGATCGGCCCCTGCGGCGTCGTCATCGGCACCATCGCCGGCGCATAGCCGCCGCGCAGCATCTCGCGGCGCCACAGGATCGCCGATTCCGCATGCACGGAATCCGCCGCGATGCGAAACGCCAATCCCCGGCAACACCCGGCCTGCGGCTCCAGCGACAGCATCAGCGCCGGATAGTCGTGCGATCCACGGCCGAGATTGATCTTCAGCGTGAAGCGGCGCTGATAATTTTCGACGTCGGCAAGCCGCACTTCGGCGAAATGGAATCCGGGGTCCCACATCAGCGAGCCGTAGCAATAGATCCAGAGATCGTCGCTATCAGGGTGATCGCCGAGCACGGCAAGCCGCGATGCCTCGATCGCTTCGTCCGGCAGCCGCCAGCTCACCGGCCATCCTGCGGCCCGCGCCCGCTGCTCCCACATCGCAAACATTTCCGGCGTCAGGCGCAGCAGCGATTTTTCCGGCTGCGTCACCCGCGCGCGCAGATCTGGCAGATGAATGAACGCGTCCGCGGTCACGCCCGCCCCCTTGCAGATGCCTCGTTCATCTGCACTGTGCCACCGCGGAGCCTGGACGCCAATTTCAAACCGCGAGGTCTCGCAGGTCTTTATTTCATGACCAGACCAATATTTTTGGGGTCATCATGATGATGCAGGAGGTCTATTGCGCCCTACCCCCGGCCATTCGATCGATGTGGTTCAACTGGTGACTGCTTGACAGGATGGTGTCTATCAGACTGAGCGTCTGCCGTAGATCGGCCATGGAGCTGTCGATGTTACGCAGCGCATCGCCCATCGTGGCCGTGGTCCGCGCCACCGCCGTCAGGGAACGCCGCAGCTTGCCGTCGCAGCCCGCCCATGTCTCGTCAATGTCGGCGAACAGACACTCGTAGCATGGCTCGAGATAGTCGTCGCAAACCTGAATGCGCCAGTGGCTGGTCTCGGTCTCCCGGTTGCGCATCAGTTCGCGCGCTACGGCGTGGGCATGCTCCCGCGCGGCAGCCTCGTCGCGAAATTCCTGACCCTCGACGTCCGGATAGGTCTGACGGCCCGCTTTCAGAATGAAATAGAACAGCGGCATGGTACCTCCTGCGGCGCGGACGTCCTCTTTCGAAGACGCGTGGCCGGATAAGACCATCGGAATGCGTTAATGGTCTAGAGATCGGACAGTTCCGCTATACGCAAGTATGACCGCATCCTTCTTACAACTTAGATGCGATCAATCGCCGAGGTTCCGAAGCCAATACGATCTGGCTCTTCAGCCCCGCGGCCCCCCTGCTCTCTCCAGACGAATTTCAGAAACTGCTTCTGGTTCCTAACGGAAGCCGTCCATTGCAGAAAAACCTTGCGCTGAGTTCCGATGTGCCGGCCCAAGCCAGCAACTCATACGCATCGATCTTTATGCGTGTCGGTCTCCACCGCCTCGAACATCCGCCGAAAGTGCGACCGGACGGCGTCATCGCATTCGCAGGCGCGCTTGCGTATCCGCTCGATATCGACGATGTGGAGCCGGCCACGGCTATAGGAGATCAAGCCGGCGCCCTGCAGTGCACCGGCCACCGTCGTCACGCTGGTGCGCCGGACGCCCATCATCCGCGCAACGAACTCCTGCGTCAGCAACAGGTCGGGGCCGACCAGGTCGTGCATCCGCGAAAGCCACTTGCAGGTACGCGCATCAATGTCATGGACGGCGTTGCAGGCCGCGGTCTGCTGGACCTGTGCAAGGAAGAACTGCTCGTACTTTATCAGAAGCGCCTTGAAATCCGGCAGTTCGCTGGCCAAGGCACGGAGCCTATCCGCGGCCATGACCGAAGCCTTGCCGGCAATCTGAACAGTCACGAGGTTCAGCGAAACCTTGTCATCAAGCGCCTGGCTCGCGCCAAACACGCCGTCGTTGCCGACCATGCCGGTTTCTATGGTGCTGCCGTCCGCCAGCTCGACGATGCTGGAAATGATGCCGGAATGCGGAAAGTAAACTCGCTGGATGCGCTGGTGGGGTTCGGCAAGCACCTCTGAAGCGGCCAGCTCAATTACTGATAGATGAGGCGCAATGCGCGCAAGGGTCGCCGGTGCAAGGCGGCTAATCAGAAAATTCGAACCGCGAGGCATTTTCTACCCTCCACGGCGCGCCAATTCGCCTTCGTTCGGGAGAACACCAAGCTGACTGGCGATTTCATAAACATTGCGCCGTGCCCATAGCTTCCGCAAGCCTAATCTTGCTGTCCACCTACCCTTCCGGATTAGGGCACTGCGCCAGGGCCTCTTCCGGGGTAACAAAATTTCCCTTAAGACGCGGAGGGACCAGTATCCTCGTCGCAGTGCCGGTAAGATCAGCAGGGCAACGGGAGTGCTGCCGGGCTCACCTACCGCAACATGATCAATAGAAGAACAAGGGCAACCCATGCGCGACCAGTTTTCGACCACGCAGCAAATCCACAAACCGGCCGTGAGTTCCAAAGGCGGCATCGTTGCAGCCCAATCGAACCGCGCGGCGCAAGTGGGTGCCGAGGTGCTGGCTGCGGGCGGCGACTGCGTCGATGCTGTCATCGCGACCACATTTGCACTTGGCGTGCTGGAGCCGTGGATGAGCGGGCCCGGGGGCGGGGGTGCGATGGTGCTCTACCGCGCGCGTGAAGACCGCTACGAAGTCATCGACTACGGCATGCGCGCTCCCGCGAGCCTGCGGGTGGAGGATTATCCGTTGACCGGCGATGGCGCGGCGTCCGACATCTTCCCCTGGCCGCGCGTGAAGGACGACCGCAATATTCATGGCCCGGGCTCGATCGCGGTGCCCGGCGTGGTCGCCGGCATGGAGGAAGCGCATCGCCGTCACGCCAAACTGCCATGGAAGGAATTGCTGGCGCCGAGCGTCGCGCTTGCCGGCGAAGGCCTTGCGGTCGACTGGTGGACCACGGTGATGATTTCGAGCGCCGCAGCCGATCTGCGCCGTTACCCCGCCAGCGCCGCCGCCTATCTGCAAGACGGCCTGCCGCCGAACCCGCAATGGGGCATCAGGTCCAGCGTTCGCATGCCGCAGGACAAGCTCAAGGCCACGATGGCGCAGCTTGCCAGCGCCGGCCCCCGCGACTTCTATGAAGGCGATCTGGCGAAGTGCCTCGCCGCTGACATCCAGGCCGCCGGCGGCGCACTGTCGGTCGACGACCTCAGGCCGTTCCGCGCACATCTGCGCGAGCCGCTGGCAATCTCCTATCGCGACGGCAAGGTTTTGGCGACGCCCGAACTCACCGCCGGCCCGACGCTCTCGCGCACGCTCGGTCTGCTGCAGAAGGATCTGAAGCCCGCGCGCGGTGGACCGGATGCGGCGGCCTATCTCGCCTATGCATCGGCGCTGCAGGCCGCCTATCGCGAGCGGCTGAAAGATATGGGCGACCAGGACGGCCGGCGTTCGCTCGGCGCGGAAGCGCTGGCGCCGGCCTGCACCACGCATTTCTCGGCGGTCGATCGCGACGGCAACATGGCGGCGGTGACGCAGACGCTGCTCTCCACCTTCGGCTCCAAATTCGTATCGAGCCAGACCGGCATCACCATGAACAACGGCATCATGTGGTTCGACCCGACGCTGGGCATGCCGAATTCGCTGGCGCCGGGCAAGCGCTGCCTCACCAACTACACGCCGGTGCTGGCGCAGGCGGCCGATGGCCGCCGCATCGCGGTCGGCGCATCCGGCGGCCGCCGCATCCTGCCGGCGGTGAGCCAGCTTCTGTCCTTCGTGATGGACTTTGGCATGGACCTCGATGCGGCGATTCATCAGCCCCGCATCGACGCCAGTGAAGGCGCGGTCGTGATCGGCGACGTCCGCCTGCCGCAGGCCGCGCGCGAAGCATTGGGCGCGCGCTTCGACTACGAGGAAGCACGCATCCAGGCCCTGCCGATGAAATTCGCCTGCCCCAGCATCGTGATGCGCAACGGCGACACCAACAGCGGCGCCACCGAGCCGTTCCACGCCTGGAGCGAGGCGGTGGCGGAGGGGTGAGGTATAGCTGTTCGACTAATCCGGCGCCGCAAATAAGAAAGTGCGGCACCAAGGTGCCGCACTTCGCTGTTTAATTGCGATAGCGCGCCCTACCGCGTCTGCGGCTCGATCGTCACCATGCAATCGGCGCCGCTCTGGCCGGATACCACGATCTGTCCGTCCGCGGCACCCAGCGCAATCGGCGCGGTCGAGGCGCCGCCGGGCACGCGGACCGTGACGCTGATGGTTTCCTGCTGTGCCGCCGCCGAGCCGACCGTCTGTGGCGTCAGTTCGGTGACATTGCCCGCGGTGTCGCGCCGCATGATGCGGCACGGCGAGGCACCACCGGCAGCGGCCATCGTGCCGGTGTAACTGCCTGAGCTGCCCGTGCCGGCAGTACCGCTCGTGCTCCCAGTGCCGCTCGCGCCGCCGGCGGCGCGAATGCGGGATGCGTCGCGCGGGATCTGGCTGACGATACGATGGGTGCGCGGCTCAACGATCACGATCTCTTCCTCGGTCGTGAAGTAATCATAGCCGCGGTATTGCGGCTCGATCGCCACGATCGTATCCGGCAGCCGATGAACCCGCACACGCTGCGGAATTCGCTCGCCCACGCGGATCGAGACGTTGAGGTTGCGCTGGGGCGCGGCGAGACGTTCGCGGGTCAGGGTCTCGGAAATCCGTACTTGCTTGTCGACGGAGACGTTGGACTGCTGACTGGTCTGGGCCTGACCTGTCTGGCTCTGGCCGGTCTGCGCGCTGGTGGAAGGCTGCGTGCGCGTGGTGTCGGTCGCCGTTGACGGCCGGCTTGCATCCTTGCCCTGCTCGGCGGCGTTCTTCGCGCCGTCGCGCTGATCGCGGCCCGGTTCTTTCTGGGTCGTGGTCGTGCTCTCGCGCTCCTTCTGGGCAGCCGTGCTTCCTTCCTTGGCCTTGTCGGATTCCGCGCGCGATTTTTCGCGGTCGCTGTCGCGCTTCATCTCGGCGCTGCCCTTGCTGTCCTTGCTACCATCCTTGGCGTCCTTTTCGCGCGCCGTCTGTGCGTCGCGACTGCGGGAATCCTGCGCGCGCTCGCCGGATTTGGCATCGTCGCCACGGCCGCGTCTGCTGTCATCGGCCGCGGCCGCCGGGCGCTCGGACGATGGCGCGGCCTTGCCCCTTTCCTCGGTTTGCCGGGAACCGGTTCCCCTCTCCTCGCGGCCTCCTTGCGCCTTTTGTTCCGCAGCCTGCCCGCGTTCCTGCGCCCGTTCGGCGCCGCGTTCTTGCGATGCAGCACCCTTGCCGGAATCGCTTGGCCGCATCTGTTTCTGCTCTTCGCCTCTTGCTCCCGGAGCCTGACCGTAGGAAACAGCCGGTGCCAGCATCAGGCATATAATTCCTGTCGATAACAGCAGTTGCTTGCGCATATGAACCTCCTCCGCATGGGCGTTACGCAAGCGAACGTTCGCCGCTGCCGGAGGTTCCGCAGCAACTACGCTGTGATTGAGAGATCGCTACAGCCCCAGCCGATCCCGCACCCGCCCCGCCAGCACCGCGGCGGTGACGCCGAGCGGCCAGAAGGCGTGCAACGCCATCGGCTTGATGGCGGTGACGGGCATGTCGATTTCCACAGTCCTGCCACCGATGAGGCGGCGTGCGAGGTGCCCGCCCATCGCGGTCGAGAGCGCGACGCCGCGGCCGTTGCAGCCGAGCGAGATCAGAAGGTTTTCCGCGGGCTCGTGCACATGCGGATAATGGTCGGGCGTGATGGCGAGCCGGCTGTTCCAGCCGTGCGTCCAGATGACGCCCTTCAGCCGCGGCCATAGCCGCTCGGCATAGCGGATGAGATAGGCGACGTCGGCAGGCTTGCTGATCCAACGCATCGGCCCGCGACCGCCCATCAGCAAACGATTGTGTTGATCGATGCGGTAATAGACCGTGATGTGTCCGCTCTCGTAGAGGACCGGACGGGTCGGCATGATTTCGCTGGCGACGTCATCAGGCAGAGGCGCGGTGGCGGTGATGGACGAAAACACCGGCACGATGCTGCGGCGAAGCGCCGGCCACAGATCATCCGTGAAGCCATTGGTTGCCAGCAGCACTTTTTCCGCGCGCACGATCCCGCGCGGCGTCTCGACCCGCCAGCCGGCTCCTTCACGCGACAAGGACAGCGCCGGTGTCTCGCCATGGACTGCAGCGCCGGCCGCGATCGCCGCACGCGCCAGCCCGCGCGCATAACTCAGCGGATGCAGATCGCCGCCGCGGTTGTCCAGCATGGCGCAAAGATAGCGGTCAGTGCCGGTCATCTCCCGCATCTGCTCGCGGTTCAGCAGCGTCACCGGCATGCCGCGGCGGATGCATTGCTTCGCCGTATTCTCGATCGCCGCTGCGCTCGCCTCGTTATAGGCCGCGCGCAGCGTGCCGTTCTGCCGCGCCTCGCAGGGTATCTGGTAACGGCGGATCAGGTCGAACGTGTAGTTCGTGGTGCCGTAGGCGAAATCGATCATGCGGCGGCCGAGCTCGGCGCCGAAATCCGCCTCGATCTGGTCAGGGTCGTGCTTGAGGCCCGGATTGACCTGGCCACCATTGTTGCCGGAAGCGCCCCAGCCCGGCTGTTGCGCTTCCAGCACGATCGCGTTCACGCCCTGCTCGGCGAGATGCAGCGCGGTGGATAGTCCCGTAAAGCCGCCGCCGATGATCGCGACCGCAACGTTCCTGTCGCCATCGAGCGGCGGCGTCGGTGTCGGCGCGACCGCCGTATCGGCATAGAGGCTTGGCGGCAACGGCAAGGATACAGGCGTGTTCATGGACAACAACCGGAAAGCTTAGAGCGGATGCAGCACGCGCCGCAAAAAGTCCTGCGTGCGCGCATGCTGCGGCTGATTGAGGACCGATTTCGCCGGCCCCTGCTCGACGATCACGCCGCCGTCGATGAACAGCACGCGGTCGGCGACATCGCGGGCAAAACCCATCTCATGGGTGACGACGACCATGGTCATGCCATCATCGGCGAGCTTGCGCATCACCGAGAGCACGTCGCCGACCAGTTCCGGATCGAGCGCCGAGGTCGGCTCGTCGAACAGAATAGCCTTCGGCTGCATCGCGAGCGCGCGCGCAATCGCGACCCGCTGCTGCTGCCCGCCGGACAGTTGCGGCGGATGGACTTCGGCCTTCTCGGCGAGCCCCACCTGCGCCAATAGCGCACGGCCGCGCTCCAGCGCCGCGGCGCGCGGCTCCTTCTTCACATAGACCGGGCCCTCGATGACGTTCTCCAGCGCGGTCCGATGCGGAAACAGGTTGAAACGCTGGAACACCATCGAGACCTGCGTCCGGATCGAAACGATCGAAGGTGCGTTGCGGTCCACCCGCGCACCTTCGACAAGGATATCGCCGCTGTCATAGCTTTCCAGCCCGTTGATACAGCGCAGGATGGTGGACTTGCCGGAGCCCGACGGTCCGACGATGCAGACCACCTCGCCCTTCTCGACGGAGGCCGTGATGCCCTTGAGCACCTCGACCTTGCCGAAACTCTTGTGGACGTTTGTCAGTTCGATCATTTCTGGCCCGCGCGCTTCTCGAAATGACGAACCAGGAGAATGAGCGGAATGCTCATGGTGAGATACATCAGCGCTACAAGCGTGAACACGCTGGTGTTCTTGAAGGTCGAAGACGCGATCAGCTTGCCCTGCAGCGCAAGCTCGGCGACCGTGATGGTGGACGCTTGCGACGAGTCCTTCAACATCATGATCATGATGTTGCCGTAGGGCGGCAGCACAATCTTGACCGCCTGCGGCAACACCACGCGGCGCATGGTCTGCCACCAGCCCATGCCGATCGCCTGCGCCGCCTCGATCTGCCCCTTGTCGATCGCCTCGATGCCGGCGCGGAAGTTCTCGGCCTGATAGGCCGAATAGGCGATGCCGAGCCCGAGAATGGCCGCCTGCAGCGCCGTCAGCGTGAGGCCGAGTTCCGGCATCACGAAGTAGAGGTAGAACAGCAGCACGATGATCGGGATGCCGCGGATCACGTTGATCAGCCCGGCGCTGAATCCCGTGAAGATGCCGATGCCGGATACCCGCATCAAGGCCCAGATCAGGCCAAGCGCGGTCGACAGCAGGAGCGAGCCGACCGTGACGATGATCGTCAGCGCCACGCCGCTCATCAGGATCGGCAGGAACTCGACCGTGTCGCGCCAGAACGCCTGCATCAGGAAGCCTGCGCCTTCAGGCCCCATTTATCGAGAATCTTTTCGACGGTGCCGTTCGCCTTCAACTTCGCCAGCGAGGTGTTGATCTTGGCGAGCAACTCGGTATCGCCCTTGCGCACGCCGATGCCGACCGAGCCGACGGTCGCAGGCTTGTAGCTCTCGACGATGCGCGCCTCGGGGAAGCCGCCCTGCTTGAGGTTGTAGGCGAGGATCGGGTAGTCGGCGAAGCCGGCCTTCAGGCGACCTGCGTTCACGTCGCGCAGAATGTCGGGAATGGTGTCGTAGGCTTTTACTTCGCTGAACAGGCCCGACTTCTTCAGTGCATCGACGAAAGCCGTCCCGACCTGCGCGCCGACCACCGCACCTTTCAGATCTTCCTGGCTGGCGTAGGCTTTGCTGTCGCTCTTCGGCACCAGCAGGCCTTCGCCATAGCTGTAAAACGGTTCGGAGAAATCGATCACTTCCTTGCGCGCCGGCGTAACGAACATCGCCGCCGAGATGATGTCGATCTTGTTCGAGGTGAGCGATGCGATCAGGGTGGAGAACTGCATCGGCTCGATCTGAACCTGGAAGCCGGCGTCCTTGCCGATCTCGGTGATGAGATCGACCATGATGCCCTGAATGCTGTTGGTCTTGGTGTCGAGGAAGGTGAAGGGCACGCCTGTCGGCGTCGAGCCCACCTTCAGGACCTGCTGCGCGGATGCCGGCATTGCGGCTGTGAGAACCAAAGCCGCCACCGCGGCCTGAACGAGACGCTTCAGAGCCATTGCACACCCTCCTGAAACCGGACACCGTTCCGGCCCTCCCGCTTGGCCTTGGACCAAATAAGTTGCGGGCAGCGCCGTTCGAGCCTATTTTCACCAATATGAAATTGTGGTCACAGTTCCCCGGGTATTGCAAGCCATTTTCATGCATATGAAGAAAGCAGCCTGACGTGAGCGGCAGCAAGAGAATAAAGAAAGCAGCGCCCAAACCCCGAAAGGCAGCACGCAGGGCGAAGGCGAAACCCGCCGCCAGGCCGGCTGAACCCGCAATGGATCTGGCGGTTGGCCGCCGTATTCGCGACTTGCGCCGCGAACACAAATTGTCGCTGGAGACGATTGCCGCGCGAACCGATCTGTCGATCGGCTTCCTCAGCCAGATCGAGCGCGGCCTGTCGTCCCCCTCGCTTCGCGTGCTCGCGACGCTCGCCGACGTCCTCGGCGTCGGCATCGCCGCGCTGTTCGGCTCCAGGCCGAGCGATGATGGCGCTTCCGGCGGCGTGGTGACGCGCCAGTTGCAGCGCGCCGAACTAAAACTGTGGCGCACCGGCATTTCCAAGCAATTGCTGAGCCCGGCCGGAACGGAAAACCGCCTCAATCTGTTTCTCGTGCACCTCGAGCCCGGCGGAAACACCGGCGACGAGCTCTATACGCATGACGGCGAGGAAGCCGGGCTGGTGCTGGAAGGCGAGATGACGCTGACGGTGGACGACGAGACCTGGACGCTGAAAACCGGTGACAGTTTTCGGTTTGCCAGCCGCCGGCCGCACCGCTTCTCAAATCCGGCGGATGATGCAAAATCCGTCGTGTTGTGGGTGAACTGCGTGACGCAAGCCGGGTAGCCACAGTCTGGAGTAAATCATGGACCAGGCCACAGACGATTGGGCGCCGCACAGCGCGCACTGGGGCGCCTTCTCCGCGAGATGGAACGGCGCCACCCTCGATGTCACGCCTTACGAGGGTGACCCTGCGCCCTCGCCGATATTGCAGAATTTTACCACCGCGATGCGCCACAAGGCGCGCATCCTACAGCCGATGGTCCGCAAGGCTTGGCTGGACCGCAGCGTGCGCGCCGCGCGCACGTTCGACCAGGAATTCGTCGAGTGTTCCTGGGACAAGGTTATCGACCTGCTGGCGAGCGAATTATCGCGGGTCAAAACTGAATATGGCGCCGCCGCGGTCTTCGGCGGCTCCTATGGCTGGTCCAGCGCCGGACGTTTTCACCACGCGCAGAGCCAGGTTCATCGCTTCCTGAACATGGCGTTCGGCGGCTATGTGCGCTCGGTGAACAGTTACAGCGCCGGCGCTTCGGCGGTGATCCTGCCGCATGTGATGGGCGGCTATGAGGCTGTCTCGCGCCACAACGTGACCTGGGATCAGATCGCCGAACATTCAGATACCGTGCTGGCCTTCGGCGGCATGGCGTTGAAGAACTCGCACGTCGCAAGCGGCGGCATCAGCCGCCACATCGAGCGCGACGCGATGGCGAAAGCCGCGCACCGCGGCGCAGCGTTCTACTGCATCAGTCCGTTGCGGGACGACCTACCGAACGAGGCCAACGCAAGATGGCTGCCGATCAAAGTTGGCACCGACGTCGCGCTGATGCTGGCGCTCGCGCACACGCTTCTGACCGAAGGTCTCTGCGACAAGGCCTTCATCGAACGCTATTGCACCGGCTTCGATAGTTTTGAACGCTATCTGCTCGGCCGCGATGACCATACGCCAAAGGACGCGGCATGGGCGGCAGACATCACCGGCATTTCATCCGGCACGATCGTCGACCTCGCCCGCCGCCTGCCGCGCGGACGCACCCTGATCACGGTCTCGCATTCGCTGCAGCGGGCGCAGTATGGCGAACAGCCGGTGTGGATGGGCGCGGTGCTCGCGGCGATGCTCGGCCAGATCGGTCTGCCCGGCGGCGGTTACAATTACGCGCTCGGTGCGCTCGGACACACCGGCCGCCGGCTCAACGCCGTTCCAATTCCGACGCTGTCGCAGGGCAAGAATGGCGTCAGCGATTTCATTCCAGTGGCGCGCGTCAGCGACATGCTGCTCCATCCAGGCGAGCCGTTCGAATACAACGGCCGTTCCATGCACTATCCCAACATCAAGCTGGTCTATTGGGCGGGCGGCAACCCCTTCCACCATCATCAGGACATCAACCGCATGCGGCGGGCTTTCAACGCGCCGCAAACCATCGTGGTGCACGAAAGCGCCTGGACGCCGATGGCGAAATTCGCGGACATCGTGCTGCCGGCGACCATGACGCTGGAGCGCGACGATATCGGTGCCGCCGGCACCGACCCGAGGCTGATCGCGATGCGCAAGGCTGTCGATCCGATCGGCGAAGCGCGCGACGATTTTGACATCTTTGCCGACCTCGCGCGGCGACTGGGCGTCGAGCAGGCATTCACCGAAGGACGGAACAGCCGGCAATGGCTGGCTCATCTGTACGAGCCGACGCGAAAGGCGTTGGCCGAGGCCGGTTGGGATGCCCCTGACTTCGACGAGTTCTGGCGGCGCGGCGAACTCGCGCTGCCGTCGGGGCCCGATGACGGCGGCTTCCTTCGCGCCTTCCGTAACGATCCCGCGGGCAACAAGCTTTCAACGCCAAGCGGCAAGATCGAGATCTACTCGAAAGCCATCGCAGGCTTTGGCTACGACGATTGCCCGCCTCACCCAGCCTGGCTGCCGTCGACCGAACCACCAGATTCGCGCCACCCGCTGACGTTGATCGCCAACCAGCCCGCGACACGGCTGCACAGCCAGCTCGACTTCGGCGCCTACAGCCAGTCGAGCAAGATCGCCGGCCGTGAAGTCGTCCGCCTCCATCCCGACGATGCCAAGCGCCGCGGCATCGCCAATGGCGACATTGTCCGCCTGTTCAATGATCGCGGCGCATGCCTGGCCGCCGCCGCCGTCACCGACGACGTCATGGCCGGCGTAATCCAATTGTCCACCGGCGCCTGGTACGATCCGGAGCCTGGTGCGACCGAGCATCCACTCTGCGTCCACGGCAATCCGAACGTCCTTACCCGCGACATCGGCACATCGCGACTGGCGCAAGGCTGCTGCGGTCAGGTGACCGTGGTCGAGTGCGAGAAGTATTCGGGGGCGCTGCCGCCGATCCGGGCGTTTGATCCACCTGGTCGGGGGTGATGCGGGTGGACTGTATGACGAGCGCGAGCTAATTGCGCCCGTCATTGCGAGCGAAGCGAAGCAATCCATCGCGCGGATCGCGGAGACATGGATTGCTTCGTCGCTTCGCTCCTCGCAATTGACGGCGGCGGAGAGCGTCGTGCGCCCTCAACCAAACCGCTTTTCGTACCGGCTAACCGTCAACTCGCTCACGTCGATATCCGGCTTCCGCCCCGACAGCAGGTCCGCCAGCACTCTTCCCGAGCCGCATGCCATGGTCCAGCCGAGCGTGCCGTGGCCGGTGTTGAGGTGCAGATTGCTGTAGCGCGTGGCGCCAATCACCGGCGGACCGTCCGGGGTCATCGGGCGCAGGCCGCACCAGAAGCTCGCCTTGCCGAGGTCGCCGCCGCGCGGAAACATGTCGGTCAGGGAATGATCCAGCGTCGCCCGCCGCGCCGGATGCAGCGTATTCGAATAGCCTGAGATTTCCGCGGTGCCGCCGACGCGGATGCGGTTGCCGAGCCGCGTGATCGCGACCTTGTAGCTTTCGTCCATCACGGTCGAGACCGGCGCGCCGTCGGGATCGGTGACCGGCACGGTGATCGAATAGCCCTTCACCGGATAGACCGGAACAGAAATGCCGAGTGGATCGAGCAGTCGCGGCGACCAGCTTCCCAGTGCGGCGACATAGCTGTCCGCCTGCAGCAGGTCTTCGCTCGTCATCACGCCGGTGATCTTGCCGCCGTCCGCGATCAGCCGCTCGATCGTGGTGTTGAACTTGAACTGCACGCCGAGCTTGGCGGCTTCCTGGGCGAGCGCCTGCGTAAACATGTGGCAGTCGCCGGTTTCGTCCTGCGGCAGCCGAAGTCCGCCGACGAAACTGGCCTTCGCCGTCGCCAGCGCAGGCTCCGCGCCAATGCAGCCGTCGCGGTCGAGCACTTCGTAGGGAACGCCATACTGCTTGAGCACCGCGATGTCGTCGCCAGTCGTATCGAGCTGCTTCTGCTTGCGGAAGAGCTGCAACGTGCCGCGACTGCGCTCGTCATATTTGATGCCGATCTCGTCGCGCAGTGCCCGCAGGCAGTCGCGGCTGTATTCGGCGATCGGAATCATCCGGCTCTTGTTGACGGCGTAGCGCTCTATCGTGCAGTTGCGCAGCAGCTTCAGCCCCCAGATCCACATCACGGGATCGAGCTTGGGCCAGATCACCAGCGGCCCGTGCCGCATCAACAGCCACTTGATGGCTTTCACCGGCACGCCGGGCCCGGCCCAAGGCGAGGAATAGCCGGGCGAGACTTCGCCGGCATTGGCGAAACTGGTCTCCAGCGCGGGCTCGGCCTGACGGTCGACGACAACAACTTCATGGCCGGCGCGCGCCAGATAATAGGCTGTGGTGACGCCGATCACGCCACTGCCGAGAATAATGACTTTCACGATTCCTCACGCATCCGCCGCGGCGTTCACGCCGCGGCTTCAGTTTTTGTCTGACGCGTTTTCTTTACGCGAACCGGGGTCCACTTCGCTCGAAAACGCTACGGCTCCCTGCGAGCAAGGATCAGGCCACCCGCTTGATCGCGTCGCCGAGGATCGAGACGATATCGTCGATATGGCTCTTCTCGACGATCAAGGGAGGCGACAACGCAAAGCTGTCGCCGCTCATGCGCAAATAAAGCCCGCGATTGAAGCAGTCGACCATCACGTCATAGCCGCGCGCGCCGACGCCGTCGCTGCGTGGCGCGACTTCGACCGCGCCCATCAGGCCGCAATTGCGGATGTCGACGACGTTCGGCAGGCCTTTCAGCGAATGCAACCCATCGCGCCAGTATTCCGCCATCGACGCGCCGCGGGTCAAAAGTCCCTCGTCCTTGTAGATGTCGAGCGTCGCAAGGCCGGCGGCGCAGGCGGTCGGATGTGCCGAATAGGTGTAGCCGTGGAACAGCTCGATCGTTCCCTCCGGGCCCGTCATCAGCCCGTCATGGATCTTGCGGCTAGCGAAAACAGCGCCGCAGGGCACGGTGCCGTTGGTGATGCCCTTGGCCGTCGTCATCATGTCAGGCGTGACGCCGAAATAATCCGCTGCGAACGGCGCGCCCAAGCGGCCGAAGCCGGTGATGACCTCGTCGAAGATCAGGAGAATACCGTGCTTGGTACAGAGTTCGCGCAGTCGCTGCAGATAGCCCTTCGGCGGCGGCAGCACCGCCGTCGAGCCCGGCACCGGCTCGACGATGACGGCGGCGATGGTGTCGGCGCCATGCAGCGCCACCATCCGCTCGACATCGTCGGCAAGCTCCGCGCCGTGATCCGGCTGGTCCTTGGCGAAGGCGTTGCGGGCGAGATCATGGGTATGGCGGATGTGATCGACGCCGGGCAGATGGGTCGCAAAGGCGCGGCGATTGGCCACCATGCCGCCGACCGACATGCCGCCGAAGCCGACGCCGTGATAGCCGCGCTCGCGGCCGATCAGGCGGGTGCGCGTCGCCTGCCCGATGGCGCGCTGATAGGCCAGCGCGATCTTCAGCGCGGTGTCGACCGACTCGGAGCCCGAATTGGTGAAGAAGACGCGATCCAGCCCCTTCGGCGCGATCTCGGTCAGCCGCTCGGCGAAATCGAACGCCAGTGGATGGCCCATGTTGAACGACGGCGCGAAGTCGAGGTTCATCAACTGCCGCTCGACGGCGGCGGCGATCTGGCGGCGGCCATGGCCGGCATTGACGCACCAGAGACCAGCGGAGCCGTCGATCACCTTGCGGCCGTCGACCGTGGTGTAGTGCATGCCCTCGGCGGAAGCGAACAGCCGCGGCGTTTTCTTGAACTGCCGGTTGGCCGTAAAGGGCATCCAGAACGAGTCGGTCTGCAGGGTGTTCGGCTTCTGATGAAGGGTCACGGGTAGCTCCTTTGCTGGCAGCTCAAGATACCACCGGGCCACGCTCGGGAAGCCACAACAAGTCCTTTTCTTGAGTTCTGCAACCTATTGATTTTATTGACCCCACCGAGGCATATTTGTTCTATCCGAAACACCTGCAACAGGGATTTTCCGATGAGCGTCGATATCGGTGGGCGACTCCGATTCATTCGGGCCCGGCACAAGTTGTCGCAGCGCGAGCTGGCAAAGCGCTCCGGCGTGACCAATTCGACGATCTCGCTGATCGAATCGAACCAGATGAACCCGTCTGTCGGCGCGCTCAAGCGCATCCTCGACGGCCTTCCCATGGGCCTTGCCGAATTCTTCGCGATCGAGCCGGAGCGCCCACGCAAGGCGTTTTATCGCTCCGACGAACTGACCGAGATCGGCAAGCAGCCGATCTCCTACCGCCAGGTCGGTGACACCATGTTCGGCCGCGCGTTGCAGATCCTGAAAGAGCGCTACGAGCCCGGCAGCGACACCGGCCGGGTGCCGCTGACCCATGACGGCGAGGAAGGCGGCATCGTGGTGAGCGGCCGGCTGGAAGTGACCGTCGACGACGAGCGCCGCATTCTCGACCCCGGCGATGCCTATTATTTCGAGAGCCGGAGGCCGCACCGCTTCCGTTGCGTCGGCGGCAAGCCGTGCGAAGTAATCTCGGCCTGCACGCCACCGACGTTTTGAGCGGGCCGGTGATAGAAAAATTTGGGGGGCAGCATGCGCAAGGTCTGGATCGAAGCGGCGTTGAACGGCTCATGGGGCCGCGTGTTGCAGCCCGGCATTCCCGATACCGTTGAGACCATCATCGCCGAGGGCGTCGCCTGCGCGCGGGCCGGCGCTACCATCGTTCACGTCCATGCCTATGATGGCGGCGGCCCGCAGACCTTCGACTGGCAGGTCTATGCCCGCATCATCGAAGGCATTCGGGGCCAGGTCGATGTGCCGGTCTATCCGTCCTATCCGGCATTCATAACCACAGGCAGCGACGACGACAGCCCGTTCGCCGACGTCGCGACCCGATTTGCCGGCATCGAAGAGCTTGCCGCACGCGGCCTCCTGGATTTCGCCGTCATCGACCCCGGCAGCGTCAATCTGAGCCTGACAAAAATCACGGCGGACACGCTGCCTGGCGGCACCTACATGAATCCAGATTCCCAGATTCGATATGCGCTGAATCTCGCGGCGCGCCACGGCCTGCATACCGATTTTGCGATCTACGAGCCCGGCTTTTTGCGTGCCGGCGCAGCGCTGGCGCGCTTGGCCGGCGTCAAGGCGCCGATCTATCGTCTGATGTTCTGCAATCTGATCGCGGTCGGCCTTCCACCTCAGCCATATGCGCTTGCGGCCTACCATGCGCTACTGGAGGAGGAAGCGCCCGGCGCGCCCTGGATGATCGCGGGCGTCAGCGCCGATCTTCGCCCGCTGTTTGCCGAGACGATCACGCGAGGCGGCCACATCCGCGTCGGCCTCGAGGACGCGCCGCTCGGCACCACCGCGACCAATATCGAACTGGTCGAAGAAGCCGTGCGAATGGTGCGCGAGCATGGCGCGGAACCTGCCACCCCGGCCGAAATGCGGCAGGCGCTGGCTGCGTGCGGCTAATTCAGCAATTGCTCAAGCTTGATTAAACGCTTTGGCAATCGCGGCTGAGTCCGTGTACTCTTGAAAGGCTACGATCTGGCCGCCACGGACGGTAAAGACGTGCGCGAAGTCGCTCTCCCAGGTCCGCCCGTTGGCTTTGACCTGCCAGTCGTAGTGACCCAGCACGACAACCTTGTCTGCCTGGGCAATGAATTCGCGTGGCTCGAACGAACGCGGATCCATTAGGCTCGCGAGCGTCGAAAAGAACTCGCCGACCTCGCCGCGCCCCTGTCGCTTGCCGCCTAATGGCACGTTCTCAACCTGCGGCAACTGCCACGTGATGTCCTCTGACATGGATTGTAACAGTGTGGGGATGTCGCCGGCTTTGAACTTTGCATAAGCCTGCTCAACGAGCTGCCGGTTCTCCTGTTCGCTCATCGCACCCTCCTTACATTTTGGGTGAAAACGCGCATTCATAACTGGTCTGTGCAATACAAGGGTGGCGCATTCGGGTTACTCCCGGTCAAGATTTGAGTCGAAAAGCCGGCAAGCGCGCCTGAATAAATCGTCACGCGCGGCCATCTTTGCCAACTTCGCAAGCGCGCTGGAAAGGCGCTCCGCGCGGCGCGATATATAGCGACCGTTCCTTTCCGTCGATGCGATGACGAGCGCTGCCAGCCACCTCGCCTCAGCGGGCTCCCGCCAACTCTGGCGCGAGAAGTGGTCATGAAGGCAGACGTCACCTATTGGTTCGAGCACGGTGTCACCGCGGTCCCTGGGATTAAGGCTATTTCAAAGATGGGCACGAGAACATTCGCCGAGCCCGCGCTGCGCTTGCGCGGGTAGCGAAAAAGCTGAATAGTTTCCTTGGTGTGGCTGCACCCCTGCGGCCGCTTCTTGGAGCTTTCCACATGTCGAAGCTCACCGAGCACGGCGCGTGCCTGTTGTGGAAGCCGGAATTAGTCTGGCTGAATGTCGTTTCCGACGCGATGGTGGCCGGCGCCTTCTTTACGACGGCGTACGTCCTCGCGTTCTTCGTGTGGCGGCGCCACCGTGAGCTCATGTTCCGGGGCGTATTCCTGACGTTCGCGATTTTCGTCGCAGTCTGCGGCGTGACCCGGCTGCTGTCCATCTACACCATATGGATGCCGGCCTATGAAATCGAGGCCCTGGCCAAGGCCTTCCTGGCGCTGATCTCGGTCCCGATCGCGGCAGGCCTGCTGCTGCTGCTGCCGCGGATCCTGGTGCTGCCGACGCGCATTCAGCTTGCGAATGCCTATGCCGCACTCGAGGAGGAAGTCAGGCAACGCCGCGAGGCCGAGGCCATGCTCAAGCGTTTTGAGGAGAAAGAGGCCACCGAATCCAACATCCAGCAAGCGCAGAAGATGGAGGCCATCGGCCAGCTCACCGGTGGCGTCGCGCACGACTTCAACAACATTCTGACCGTGATCACCGGGACCATTGAGATCCTCAGTGATGCTGTCAAGGATCGTCCCCATCTCGTTCAGATCACCAACTTGATTAGCGGAGCCGCGGCAAGGGGGGCCGAGCTGACGAAACATTTGTTGGCGTTCTCCCGTCGACAGCCGCTGCAGCCGCGCAATACCGACGTCAATGCGTTGGTGATCGATGCAGCGGGTCTGCTGCGACCGACGCTCGGCGAGCACATCGAAATTGAATCGATGCTGGCGCACGATTCCGCACCGGCTCTGATCGATCCCAGTCAGCTCTCGACCGCGATTCTGAACCTGGCCCTGAATGCGCGTGACGCCATGCCTGACGGCGGCAAGCTGACGTTGGAAACCAAGAATGTGGTGCTCGATGAGAACTACGCTCGCCTGAATAGCGAGGTTAGACCGGGCAACTATGTCATGATTGCAGTGAGTGACACCGGGAGTGGAATCCCGAGCAACCTGCTCGAGAAGGTATTTGAACCGTTCTTTACTACCAAAGAGGCCGGGAAAGGATCAGGGCTCGGCCTCAGCATGGTGTATGGCTTCGTCAAACAGTCGAATGGACATATCAAGATCTACAGCGAAGAAGGCCACGGCACGACCGTGAAGCTATACCTGCCGCAGGCCACGGGCGGTGGCCCGGAGGAGCCGGCCGGCGAGACCGGCGGATATGCGGGCGAACATGGCGACCAGGCTATCTTGATTGTCGAGGACGACCCGCTGGTCCGCGAATATGTCGTGGCGCAAATCACCCGCTTCGGATTCCGCACGCTCGCCGCCGGCAATGCTGCCGAAGCGCTGGCAATCATCGATGGCCCCGAACGCATTGATCTGCTGTTCACTGACGTAATGCTCCCCGGTGGCGTGAATGGCCGCCAGCTCGCGACCGAGGGGATCAAAAGGCGCCCGGAGCTGAAAGTGCTGTATACTTCCGGTTATGCTGAGAATGCCCTTATTCATCATGGCCGTCTCGATGCCGGCGTGCTGCTGCTGCCGAAGCCCTACGTCAGCGCCGACCTCGCGCGGATGCTTCTAACCGCGCTGGCATCGTGAGTTCTTTTGGCCTCACTTCGCCAGTGCGCTCGACAGCACCAGTTCGAGTTCCTGCCTGCCACGATCGCATCTTCAAGATCATCATCGACGATCCGGCGAAGAAGAACGCGTTCTCTCCGGCGATGATGGAGCAATTGTCGGATGCACTGACGGAGCTGCACAACAACGAGAGCCTTTGGGTCGGCGTCATCTGTGCCGAGGGCAAGGATTTTACCGCCGGCCTCGACATGCCCCGATTCTTCGGCCCCAGCGCCGAGAAGCGGAATTTCAAGGAGGGCAATGTCGACGTCTTCGGGCTGCAGAAGCGTGCAAGAAGTCGATCGTCACAGCGGTGCAGGGCATCGTCTTCACTATCGGCATTGAGCTGATGCTGGCCGGCGACATCGTCGCCGCCGCCGACGACGCCCGCTTCTGCCAGATGGAATCCAAGCGCGGCATAGCCCCGCTCGGCGGCGCGCATTTCCGCTTCCTGTCGCGCACCGGCTGGGGCAACGCGATGTATCATCTGTTCCTGTGCGATGAATTCACCGCAGCGCGCGCCCGCGAGATCGGATTGGTGCAGGAAGTCGTGCCTGCCGGCCAGCAGGTCGAACGCGCGATGGCACTCGCCAAGATCATTGCCGGCAATGCGCCGCTCGGCATCCAGGTCACCAAGGAAGCGGCCCTGAAATATGTCGAGCAAGGCGAGCAGACGGCCATCGCCTACATTCCGAAAGTCCGCGAGCGCGTGCTCAACAGCGCCGACGCGCGCGAAGGCATTCAGTCCTTCATCGAGCGCCGCGCCGCGGTGTTTCAAGGGCGTTGATCAATCTCGCGGATCGATCCGGTAGGCGCGGCGGTTTCCTCCTCTCTTATCCGGTAAGGGTCGGTTTCAGCGCGTCACGCTGCTCAATGATGTAATCGAAAAACGCCGCGATCCGCGGCACGCGGCGGATATCGGGATGCGTCAGTAACCGCCAGCTTCGCGTCAATTCCGGAATCGGGCCGAGCACGCGGACCAGATCAGGCTCAGCGTCGCCGAGCGCCGTCGGCAGCGGTCCTATTCCGGCGCCGGATTTCACCGCGGAGACGAGACCAAGCACGCTGTTGTTGCGCACCGGCATCCTGGCGTCGGGCGCTACGTCCTTCAGCCATTTTGCAGCGCGGTGACCAGCCAGCGTCTCGTCGAAGCCGACGATAGAATGCTGCGACAAGTCCTCGACGCGATCGGGCTTGCCGTGACGTTCGACATAGTCTCGGCTGGCATAGACGCCCCAGAACGAGTCCGCGATCTTGCGGCCGATCAGCTCGTCGTCGGTGTCGCCCGAGCGGAAAGCGATGTCGACCTCCCCCTTCGACAGATCGAGATAGCGGTCGCTGGTGATGAATTCGACGCGCAGATGCGGATAGCGCGCATGAAACCGCTCGATCAGGCCCGACTGTGTCATGCGGATGACGATCGGCTCCGGGCAGGTGACGCGGATCGTGCCCTTCATGTCCTGTTCGACGTCGGCTGCCCGCCGCTGGAAATCCGCGACCGCAGCCTCGATGCGTTCGGCAAAAGGCAACAGCGTGGTGCCGTATTCGGTGAGCCGGTAGCCGCTCACCTGCCGCGTCACCAGCGCCTGCCCGATCCGGCGTTCGAGCTCTTCGAGCCGGCGGTGCACGGTCGACTGGCTGGTGCCGAGCGCCTTGCCGGCGGCAATCGTGCTGCCATGGCGCGCGACGGCGAGAAAGTACTTCAAATCGTTCCAGTCGAACATGCACCCATTATGCACTTTTGGGGCGGGCCCTAGCAATCTTGCGGCTCCCGCGGCACGGCCATGCCGCCCTAAGCTTCTGCATCGAAACCGCGCCATGATTGGCCAACAAAGGAGCGATACATGCGCAGCCATCTCGTCCCGGGCATCGCCCTGCTCGCCGGCCTCGGCGTCAGCAATCTTGCATTGGCGCAGCAGCACGGCGCGGCAGCACCCAATCTCGCCAAGCCCAATATGGTGCTGCAGCAGGTCGTCGAGGGGTTACCCAAAGACGACAGGCAAACCGTGCGGGTCATGACGGCAACGTTCAAGCCGGGCGACAAGACCGTCTATCACACCCACCGTTTTCCGGTGACGGTCTATGTGCTGGAAGGCACCTTTACCCTCGAGCTCGACGGCCGCCCGCCGCTCACGGTCAAGGCCGGCGAAGCGTTGGTCGAGCCGCCCAAGGTGCCGATGACCGGCTATAACCGCAGCGCCACCGAGCCGACCAAGGTCGTCATCTTCTATGTCAGCGCCAACGACACGCCATTTCTCGACCTGCACTCGCACTAGGCGGCCTGCCATAGCGGCGGCAGCCGTCGCCTGGAACAGGCCCTGCAACAGAGCTAACGGCGAAAATCGATACTCCGCACGATGATGCCGGGCGGCGTCCCCTCGAACTCCCGGGCGTCAAACTTGCGCGACGCGCATTGCTCGATCCGGTCGCGCAATCGAAGGAATTGCTCCTCGCGCCGCTCCGGCGCCGTCCGCGGCACATGTTCCAGATCGTCCATCGCCGAAGCGCTGACGGCACAGGGTATTTCCTTCGGCCCGTCCATCATGGAGAATAGCAGCACCATCCGGTCGATTTCATAACCGCGGATACTGCCGCGCGCGAGCGTCATCGGTTGTCCTCCCGGAGAGAAACGGTGGTCCCATCGGCTTGTTCCCGGTGTCCGCGCATGATTCTCGCTCAATCGCATTTTCTGTCGCGACGTGGCGCGGTATCCGAACCCGGATCGGCCTGGCTGCGTACCTCGATCAAATCGGCGGTCTGGGCCCACGGTGCATGCGGTATCCTCACTTCCGCCGCGCCGTGATAGACTGGTTCAGCGCACTGCCGGTTCATCGCGAACCATCGGGAGCACCCTCATGCGCGCTGTCGTCCTGCTTCTTGCCTGCCTGCTAGCCTTCCTCGCCCCCGCCAGGGCCGACGACGTCGCCGCCGCGCAAAGCGTGATCCGCGCCCAGGAGCAGGCCTTCGCCAGCGACGATGCCGCAGCGGCCTATTCCCATGCCGCGCCCGAGATCAAGCAGCTCTTTCCGCAGGCCGACATCTTCATGCAGATGGTTCGCCAGGGCTACGCGCCGGTCTATCGCCACAGGAGCTTTGAATTCGGCGAAGCGCGCTCAGCCGGCGGCCGCATCGCCCAGCGCGTCCACATCGTCGACGACAATGGCGAAGCCTGGGAGGCGATGTACACGCTGGAGCAGCAGAGCGACGGCAGCCTGAAGATCACGGGGTGTTCGCTACTGAAGGCGGGACAGGCGGTCTAGGCTCCCGCAGCGTCGGCTAGAAGAAATCGCCGAGGAAATCCGCAGCCTGGTCCGAGATGCCGACGATCTTGTTCGTTGCCTGGCGATAGAATTTGAAATTGAGTTCGCTCTCGGGTTGGCCGTCATTCCAGTCGGTGAATCCCTTGAGTTCGCTCCGCCCCAGCGGCCGCTTCGTGAGCGCCGTGCGTCTGATCTCGACGCTCATACGCGGCGTTTGCCTCGCGACGCCACGCTTCTTCGCAACCGCTTCGGCGGAGGTGACGACGCCGCGCGCGATCAGGCCTTGCCCGCCCTCGTTCTCGCTCGCAAACACGAATATTGTGTCGCCTTCGGCGATATGTTTGCCGCCATACATCGTCTTCTGCGCAATCAGCGAGAACGCTTTCGCGCGCGGATCGGAGATTTCGGCCTTGATCGCAAACGCCATGGTGCCGCTGCCGCGCCAAAGTTCCTGGATCGATCCTCAAGCCATCGCCAGCCGCTGACGCGCGCGCATCAACAGCAGCAGCATGATCGCGATGTTGAGCGCATTCCACGCCAGCCCGTTGGCGAACGCCGCCATGTAGGAGCCTGTCGCGTCGAAGATCGCGCCCGAGACCCAGCCGCCCAACGACATGCCGAACACGGAGGCGAAGATCACGATGCCCACCCGTGTCGCGGCTTCCGAGGCCGGCATCGCCTCGCGCACGATGATGGCGTAGCTCGGCACGATGCCGCCCTGGAACAGGCCGAACATCGCGGAAATGACGTAGAGCGAGGTCAGGCCGTCGAAGAACAGATAGAACAACAGCGCCGTGCCCTGCGCCACCGAGCCGATCAGCAGCGTGCGGATGCCGCCGATCTTGTCGGCAAGAAATCCGCTTCCGATCCGGCTGATGATGCCGAAGCCGAGCATCAGCGACAGCATCTCGGCACCGCGCGCCACGCCATAACCGAGATCGCTGCAATAGGCGACGATATGCACCTGCGGCATCGACATCGCGACGCAGCAGGCAATCGCGGCGAGCGACAGGATCGCCGTCAGCGCATTGGTGGAAATTCGCAGATCCATGCGCGGCGGGGCGGCGTTCTCGTGGTCGCGCTGGCCGCCCGCCCCCATCAGCATACGAAGGCCGATCAGCGCCAGCGTCATCGCCACCGCGGTGAAGATACCGAGCGCGATGTGGGTGGTGCGCCAGCCCAGTTGCTCGATGCCGAGATTCACCAGCGGCGGCCAGATCGCGCCGCCGATGTAATTGCCGCTGGCAGCGACGGCGACCGCGAGCCCGCGGTAGCGGTCGAACCAGTGGGAAGCCTCCGCCATCAGCGGGCCGAAAGTGGCCGACGACGACAGCCCGATCGCGAAATGCACCAGAATGAAATGCCAGATCGAGGTCGACATGCCCGCGACGATATAGCCGAGCCCCAAAATGCCGATACCGAGCCCGATCGCGGTGACGATGCCGTAACGGTCGGTGATCTTGCCGGTCAATACCGCGCCGGAGCCGAAGCCGAGCATGATCATCGTAAAGGCGAGCGAAGCGGTGCCGCGGCTCGCGCCGAAATCGAGTTGCACCACCGGCAGCGCGACCACCACCGACCACATGCCGACGCTGCCGAGCGAGCCGATCAGGACGGCCACGGCAAGCCGAGTCCACGCCCGGCGCGAATCGGGAACGAACAGGTCGGACTCTCTAGAGATCTCAGAAGAAATTACCACGGCAACGCAACTTCGGAGGCAATTCGCCTAACGTCAAGCCACATTGCCGCTATGTTGGGCATGCAGATGTGATGGGGCAGCAGCCCTCCAATGGCTTGGCTGAACCGGCGAGCAGCATTAGGGTACCGAAATGTTCGTTCGCTTGACGAGGCCGATGCGCGCCAAAGCGGGGTGGTTTGCCGCCCTGCTCTACCTGTTTTGCGTGCTCGCGCCAGGCGCATCGCTGGCCCTCGGCGACGCCGCATCGTGCCTCATGCACCAGTCCGGAACGGCGGCCGTCCACGGGCATGAGGGTGCTGAGCCGGAGCATGCCACCGCGGATCAGGATCATGAGATGCAGGCGGATCAGCATGCGATGCATCACGCCGATGCCGGTCACGCCATGCCCGAACCGGCCAAGCATGAGCATGACGGCAACGGCGCCATGAGCCCGTGCTGTGCCATGCTCTGCGTCTCCGCGATCGCGGCCGATCTGCCCGCCATCGCAAAACCCTCGCAGCCGATGTCGACCTGCGTCTCCGAGAATTTCCAGCGCCTGCCAGGCAAGGCGCCCCCTCTACTCTACCGTCCTCCCATCGCCTGATCTCTGACGTAACGAGGTGGGCCGCCGCGCGATTGAAGCGCGCGCATGCCCGCGGCGCATCGCGAGATCATGGATTCAGCCTGGCGGGCCGCACATCGCGGCGGCGCTTCGCTGAGGAACGAAGAGGAAAGAAACAGAGATGAAGAATATCACAATGGTCGGCCTCGTGCTGATCGGCCTTTCGGCATGGCCGCTACTGGCGTTCAGCCACGACAAGCACACCCACAAAACCTATTCGGCAGGCGAGCCCGGCGATCCCAAAAGAACCTCGCGCACCATCGAGGTCAAAATGAGCGAGATGGCCTACACGCCGCCACGTATCGAGGTGGAGCGTGGCGAGCAGATTCGCTTCGTGATCCGCAACGTCGGCGAGGACGACCACGAATTTTTGCTCGCCACCACGGAAGAAAACCTCAACCACGCTGACGACATGAAGAAGCATCCGCATATGGAGCACGACGATCCGAACGCCGTGCGGCTCAAGCCGAACAAGTCGGCCGAGATCGTCTGGAAGTTCACCAAATCAGGCACGTTCGAATATTCGTGCCTGATCCCCGGCCACCGGGAGAGCGGCATGATCGGCAAGGTGACGGTGAAGTGAGTGAAAACGAGCCCAGAGAGATGATGATGATGAAGAAGACGATGCAGACTTTGGCCGTCGCCATATTCGCGGCGATCCCGTTGCTGCCCGCAGCCTACGCGCAGGCCGAAGCTGTCCAGGGCGAAGTCAGGAAGATCGACGAGGCCGCCGGCAAGATCACGCTCAAGCACGGCCCGATCAAGAGCCTCGGCATGGACATGGGCATGACCATGGCTTTCCGCGTCAAGGACCCCGCGATGCTGAAAGAGGTGCAGGTCGGCGACAAGGTGGAGTTCGAGGCGGAGCAAGCCGGCTCGGCCTATACGGTGACCAAGATCCAGAAGAGCAAGTGAGCGCTCCTCGACATCGCGACGCAACTCCGTAGGATGGGTAGAGCGCAAGCGAAACCCATCCGCCGCTTGCCCGAACGACGGCGCAGCCGAGAAACCAACGAACGAGATGCCCGTGCGACGAATTGACGACCAGGTTTTCCGGCTGCTGCTGCTTGCCGTCACCCTCGCCTTTGCCTGGGTTCTGCAGCCGTTCTACGGCGCCATCCTCTGGGCGATCATCGTCGCCGTCATCTTTGCGCCGGTCAACCGCGCGCTGCTGCGCGCGATGCCCGGCCGGCCGAACCTCGCGGCGGTGGTGACGGTCCTGCTCACCATCGCCATCGTGATCCTGCCGCTCGCCATCGTCGCGACTTCGCTGGTCCAGGAAGCAACCTCCCTGTTTGGCAAAATCCAGTCCGGTGAATATGATCTTGCGAGCTACATCCAGCGCATCTTCGATGCGCTGCCGGCCTGGGCGGTGGGCTGGCTGGAGCGGTTCAACCTGACCAACCTCTCGGGACTTCGCGAGACCTTGTCGTCCGGCCTGATGAAGGGCGGCCAGATCCTGGCGCCGCAAGCGCTCAGCATCGGCGTGAACACGTTCGAGTTCATGATCGGCCTCGGCATCATGCTGTACCTGCTGTTCTTCCTGACGCGGGACGGCAAGGCGCTGGCGGAACGGATCAAGGAAGCCGTTCCGCTCGGCGCCGACCACAAGGCCGCATTGTTCAGCCGCTTTGCCGACGTCGTCCGCGCCACCGTCAAGGGCGGCATTCTGGTCGCGATGGCGCAAGGCGCGCTCGGCGGGCTGGCGTTCTGGTTTCTCGGCGTTCACGCCGCGCTGTTGTGGGCCGTGCTGATGGCGTTCTTGTCGCTGGTGCCGGCCGTCGGCGCCGGCCTGGTCTGGGTCCCCGTCGCCATCTACTTCCTCGCCACCGGCGCGATCTGGCAGGGCCTCGGCCTGATCGCCTATGGCGTACTCGTTATCGGCCTCGTCGACAATGTGCTGCGCCCGTTCCTGGTCGGCAAGGACACCAAGCTGCCGGACTACGTGGTGCTGATCTCGACGCTCGGCGGCATCGAAGTCTTCGGCCTCAACGGCTTTGTCATCGGCCCGCTGATCGCGGCGATCTTCATGGTGAGCTGGGAGATCTTTTCGGCGTCGCGGCGGGGCGCCTAGCATCCGCGGGTGGTTGCATTCCCTACCCCAATTCAAAGCTGGTAACGCCGAACACCCGCTCCGGCCGCAGCGGCGGAATCGCGCCCGTGTACATCCGCGCCGTCTCGAACACCGGCGCGAGCCCAATTCCTTCCGCCAGCGCGACCGCCTCGCGGTTGATGCCGGGTACATCCAGAAAAATCTCACCGCCGTTCACTTTTGCAAGCAAGGCGGACAGTATCGTCTCCGCCGTCGCGCGATCGTCGGCAACCAGCGGCCCGATCTTAAAACCCTTCCGGCACGGACGGATCACACCCCATCCCTTAAGCCCGCCATCGCGCACCACTGCACAACCGACATGCCCGGGCGAGGCGATCCAGGCGCGCAAAAACGCTGGCCGCGGCGCCGGAAACACCGTCGCATCATCCGCCTCGATCGCCGCCATCGGAACGTCGCTCAGCGCAATCACCCCGGCCCGCGACGTATCCGGCACAGTCACCACGCCGCCATAGCGAATGTTGGCGTAAGCGAGCTGAAAGCCGGATTTTTTGTAATTGTCCTGCTGCGCCACCACGCCGTCGAGCCCGATCACGCGCGCGCCGGCATGCGCGATGGCCGCATTCCATATCCGCATCCCGTAGCCGTTGCCGCGCAGATCCGCGCGCACGATGTAAAAGCCGAGAAAGGCAAAGCGCGCATCGTAATTGACGCAGGAAACGGTCGCGACAGGCGCGCCGTCGAGTTCGCCGATGAAGAATCCTTCGGGATCGACGGACGCAAAGCAGGCATCGTCGGCGAGCCCCGGATTCCAGCCCTCGGCTGCGGCCCAGTCTATGGCGAGGGAGATTTCGTCAGGCTGCATGGTTCGGATGGCGAAGGCGCTCATTGGCGGGTGATCCTGTGTGTGCGTGTCTTCAGCCGTCATTGCGAGCCAACGGGTCGCGCGAACGCGCGCCCGATGACAGGCTCCGCGAAGCAATCCATTGAGCCGCAAGGAAACATGGATTGCTTCGTCGGGCCTGTCATTTTTTTGGTGATGTTGCGTGTTTCATTGCGTGAGGAAATTTGGAGCGCGTGATGGAAGTTCGCATTCGACAGGCGGAACGTAGCCAGTCTGGTTTTGAGTTGGTCGACCTTGAGAGCCTGGTGGTTGACGACCACCCGGTACGGGCTGTGTGGTCCTTCGTTGAAGGCTTGGACCTTCAATGGTTTTACGACCGCATCAAGGCGCGCGGCGAGAAGCCGGGTCGCCCGGCGACCGACCCGCGCATTCTGCTGGCGCTTTGGCTGTACGCAACGGCCGATGGGATTGGATCGGCCCGTGCGCTGGCCCGGCTGTGCGAGCATCATACGATCTATCGGTGGATCTGCGGCGGGGTCGGGGTGAACCACACGATGCTGTCGGAGTTTCGGGTGGACAGCGGCGAGTTCCTCGATGGCCTGCTGACACGCAGCTTGGCGGCCTTGATGAAAGAAGGCCTGATCACGCTGGATGAGGTGATCACCGACGGCACCAAGATCAGAGCCGCAGCCAGCCGTTCGTCGATGCGGCGAAGGCAAAAGCCTCACCGAGCTGGAAGAGAAGGCCCGGGCCAGGGTTGCCGAGTTGAAGCAGGAATTGGAAGCAGATTCTGCGGCGGGTGAACGGCGGCTGTCGAAGCGCCGCCTCTCTGCGGCTGAAGATCGCGCCCGCCGTGCGGCGGCGCTGACCAAGCATCCTGTAGCAGCGCCGACGGACAAGGAGAAGGACCAGAACGAGGGTGACGAGCCGCCGCCTGCTGGCGGCAAAAGCGGCAAGAAACCCAAGGAAGAGCGTGTCTCGACGACCGATCCCGATGCGCCGCTGATGCGAATGGCGGACGGCGCTGTACGGCCCGCCTACAACGTGCAGGTGGCGAGCGCCAATGGCTTCGTGGTCGCGATCGACCCCGTCCAGCGGCGCAATGATCGTGGTCTTGCGCCGGCGATGATGGCACAGGTCGAACAGCGTTGCGGCAAACTGCCGGATCGGCTGCTGGCCGACACCGGAGCGATGACCGCGGCCGACATCGGCACGCTCGCCCAAACCTATCCCTCCATGCAGGTGTTCAGCCCACTACCGGCCCGCAAGGACGCCTCCAAACCGGAGAGCAAGGCGCGATACGAACGCAACCGCGCAGCCGAACCGCAATGCCTGAGGGTGTGGCGCGTTCGCATGGACAGTGAACAAGGCCAAGCGGTCTACAAACGGCGCAGCAACACCGAACATGTCCATGCCCGCCTGAAGAACCGCGGCTTTGGCCGGATGGTACTGCGCGGCCTGGTCAAGGTACGCATCGCCTGTCTGCTTCATGCTGTGACCCACAATCTCATGTGGGCAATCAGCCGCCGCGCACTTAAGCCCGCCTGACATGCCGACCCCGCATGCTCCACCAGCCGCTCAATCCAACAACACCATCCGTCGCCGTCCGGCCCGATCGACGAAAAGCTTACAGGCCCGTCGCTTCGCTCCCTTGCGCAAACGCTTCGCGTTTGTCGCAGGCAATGACGGAGCCATCTACCGAATTTGCAAACACGACAATTGCGAAACTGCGCACTTGGTCGCGCTGCGCTTGTTCCTCAACTCACGATGCAAATGTATGTGTGCAGTCCAGAAATGGCACACTTATTCGCGCAAAATATCATTGCGCCCTGCGTTTTGTTTAGCGAAAATTAACCGTGCTGGCTGGCGCGGCTTGAGTAGTTGGAGGCTTCACACATGTACCGATCATCGCTCGCGCTGGCCTTTGCTGCCCTGTGCTCCGCGCCCGCCGCGGCCAGCGACCTCTCATCCGTCTACGTGGCGCCGGGCGGAGTTTATGCGCCCTCCTCGAACGTCTATGTGCGCCCGGGGGCGGCCTATCGGCAATCGCCTTACGCAGAACCCGGTTACGGCTATCGCTCCTACGAAGCGCCTCCCCCTGCCTTCCGCGCCCCGGCAGCGGTCTATGGCGAATACGGCTACCCCGCGCAGCCGGTCTATGTGGACCGAGCGCCCGCCTATCCCGAGCGCTACTACGCTAAGGAGCGTTACTACGCGCAGGACAATGACTACGCGGTCGAATACGCGCCGCGGCCGCCGCTGCCCGTACCCTACCGCGCGCGAGCGCGGTGCGACGACGGCTATGGCAGGTGGTCGTACTGCGACTAGGCTGACGGCTCACACGGGTTCGTTGCCGCTCGGGCGGGGCGTCGGTCGGAATTCGACCGACGCCCGCCTCCCGGGACCTTCGGCCGCTTTGCCGCTTTTTCCCAAAACTTATCATTTGTGAAGCAAAAGGCCCACCGCAGGTGTACTCTCCGAGAACGAGCGAATCGAAATAATACTTGGCAATTGATTGTAAACCTGGAGGCCGCGGGATCATAAGATCGGGCGGCCTTTCGCTGGGTTGATGAGCATGACACATCACGATGTCCCCTTCGTGGTCTCGCTAATCTGGCTGACAGCACTCAGCAGTGGATTGGTCCTACTGCTTTTTGAGTGAATATGGCCTGAGGAAGCTGCCAGGCACCACGGCGCGTTTGCGCCAACGACGCGGGCCGCCAGAGCTTTATTGTCGGCGCTTGCCTGGCGCGCCACTGCTTCAAATCCTTCATCGAAGGCGGCGTCGTTCAAACGTGTCCCGTAAAATTGCGGTAACCTTGCGATCCAGGACGTCAAGACGGCTACGGAGCTCCGATTGTTCGTCCGATATGACGCGCTTGACGGTGACTTCGACGATAACAGACAATACGTAACAGACGAATGCTGCCGCCAGAATCGAAGAGACCAGCGGTCGAAAGTCGGGAGTCACATTCCAAAAAACAAGACCTACGACGAGGGCCGCTATCCAGATGACGGCCTTGAAAAATGTTTTCATTTAAAGTGCTCCGGCAGAAGCCCGTGCCGTCCACTTCCGATTGCCCTGCCTCCAACAGGGCGAGGCAGCACACGAACAATCGATTTTCAGGGCACGAGTTCCCGTAACAAAGGCGACGCTCCGCTGGAACAATTTGGGCCAGGGCCGACAGAAGCGACCGAGGTAGCGCGCTTGCACGCGCAACCATTTCTGGATGCGGTTCTTGCAGCGCGCAGTCACCATCCCCAACAATCCTTGCGGGCTCGCGCAAATCAGTGCCGCCGTAGCTCGCTGGAGCGAACGTGGAAGCGAGACCCATCGCTTGCCTGCGCTTCGCCCTTCCCCCTGCTGAAGCCTACAAGGTACGGATATGCCAGCAGGGGTCGAATTGCTGGCCGAGGGCCGTGCGTAGGATGGGTCGAGCGTGGCGAAACCCATCACGCATCTGGCGCACGTGATTGATGTGTATCGCTACGCCCACCCATCCTGCATGCTGCAGCCTGACCGACCCACAGATCCTGCGGACATGCCCGCGACGCCGCCGGACTTCATCATCGAGAAGTCGCGCGCGTGTTGGTGAGAGCAACAGCTACAATTGCCGCTCTGCTCAAGCGGCGGGCCTGACGGGTTGCGATGGACTGCCTTTTTGTTGCTCGGTCTCGAGCGCCTTGGCTTGCGCGCGACATTCGACTGCGAATGCCTGAAGCCGGTCGGCAGTGAGCATATCGATAATGGCTTTCGAGACCCTCTCGGCGCGGGTTGCTTGCTGCAGCAGGTGTTCGAGCTTACTCATGACACAGCCCTCAATTTTCCGAAAAAGATTTGAGGTGAATTGTTCGGTCGGGCGATGCCCCATTCTTGCCGAACAGCCGGCAAGTTCTGTGAACTGGCTCACGCCGCCACATCACAATTCGATCAAGTGGCGTCCGCTGACGGTATTCCGCGGGATGTTTTCGCGAGCACAGGCCCGTTTCATTGCCTTCGAACAGGATGCGCCGTGCGGTGCCTTCGAGATCGTCGCACTGGCCCTTATAAGCGCTCCTAATAAGGGCGCCTCCGCTAAATTATTATGCAAATCAATTACTTACCTGACCCGAGAAATTGTTGGGCCTCAGCAACGCTGAAACAAAAATTGATGGAACTCTGAAGAAAAACGGGGAAAAACCCAAATGCAGTCTTGATTTGCCTCCTTTCTTTTTCGCGGGGCGCTTTGTGAGTAACGCGTATGACCGATCAACAATTGGCAATTCAGGCAATTGGCGAGGCCCAATCCATACTGGAAGAATACCTGCAACCCCGTCCTCAGAACAATGAGCGTGTCCTCGACAAGCTGGTGGAAGTTCTCGAACGCCCCGATGTGATGGCTGCCGTGAGCCGCTTGCAGCAGCGCAGTTGCTTCGAGGCGCCCAAATGAGCAAGCAGCTTTCATCAATGGCTCTGACGGCTTTCGTTGCGGCGCTGTTGTTGGGAATGCCAAGGGTGGAAGCAAAACAGCAATGCAGCGCCGCGATGCCGTCAGATCCGAACGGAAAATGGTGGTCGTATCGTCTCATCGACGGACGAAAATGCTGGTACGAAGGCAAGCCGGGGCTTTCGAAAGCCCTGCTGGAATGGCCCAAGGGCGTGGCCGCGCAACCATTGCCTAAGGACGAGCCCGCGCAACCGTCGCGCAAAGATGTCAAGAATGTCGTGAACATGGTCCCGGAGAAGCGCTTCAATCCACTGGACGCGCAGGCCTGGGCGCCGAAGGAAGCCGTGCAAGATTGGGCACCGGAGGAAGCCGTGCAAGCGCGGGCACCGAACTACATCCCCGAGACTTTTGATGCGCTATGGAGCGCGAGGATTTGGCTTTTAGGTCGCTAAAAGGTTGACCTGCGGCGCTCCGTTTTTCGCTTCGGCTTTTCTGTCCACTGATCTCTGTTGCTGAGCGCGTAGGATGGGTGGAGCGAAAGCGATACCCATCGCCTCTTCGCGCGGCATCACTGCACCTCAACGCGCCTACTTATCCCGATGAGTTCATGTTGGTGTTGCCGCCTATTCCCCGGCGGATCGCAACTCGCTCGTCGGTCCCCATCCCTTTCGTAGAGCGCGCGGCCTTGCCGCGTCGATCGAAGAATCGCGCAGCAAAGGCCGATTTCGCGGCCCCTCTCGTCGGCCAGCGCCAAAAAACGTTTGGCAAGTCCCCCTGCGCCGATGCGCTGGCTCCACGAAGAGGCTGAGGATTACTTGGCCACTGCCCGCATAGGACAGCCACTGCTCTTCGCATCAATCGCGCAGCAGCACGGCCTCTCGAAGGGTCCGGCTCGAGCCCAAGACGGAGGCGAGGCCCAGCGCCATCAGCAGCACGCCAAGCCAGGTTGCCATCCAGCCCCACCCGTCGTCGGCCGCCTCGGCGATGGGAGAAGAGACCGGCGCGGCTGAAGGAGCGGAAACGGCAGCCGCGTCGCGTGGGGCCGGTGCGGCTGCCAGAAGCGTCTCCGCGTCGAGCCGGCGCGGCGCGGGCTGGTCAGGTGTGAGTTGATCGGTCGCGCCGTTGGCGACGGCTGCCGGCGGCACAAAGGCCGCGGCCCCCGTAGCCGGGGCGGAAGCGGCATCAACCACGTTGAGTTCGGGAGCGGGCCGCGTCGGCTGAGACGTTTCCGCCGGTGCGGAGCGCAGCATCTCCGCACGCGCATCCATGACCGCCTTGTTGCGCCGCGCGGTTTCATTCTCCTCGGGAGCGGCGACACGAGGCTTCGCGGTGCGATGACGAACCTGCTTCACCGTCGCGGTCCCATCGGCAGCCTGGAACCAGCACTTGCGGCGCCCCTCAGAGCGATAGACCCAGCGCTGCCCCTCCGCCGTCGACGTACCGGGCCGTGGCAAGCACTCCCTTTCCTTTTCCGCGGGGGCAGGCTCAGTGGCTGTCTGGGGAGGAGAGACATTGAACAAGTCTGCAAGAGGATTCGAAGACGCAGGCGAAGTCGGGAGACCTACGAGAAGTACAAAGGCAGCGATGCAAAATCGCAGATGACCGGACATGAGAACCCCAGAGTTGCGCCCCCTCGGAAACGACCTTTGGCCGCGACATGGGTCACAATAGGGCTCAAATCCGGCAAGGCGGTGGATTCATTCTGATCTGGAGAGCAAGACCGGGGCCCCGGTCCTGTAGCCGCGCGGAAGGCGTGCAAGGTGGCTTCTTATTTATCTTGAATCTCGATGGGTCGTAGAAACTCGGTAAGTCCGTTGCATCGATGTGGCGGGACTGCCCCCATGCACTGCGGCACCTCAGACCGAAGCCGTTCCAATGAATCAGATTTCGCAGTCGATTGAATTCAAAGCTTTGCGCAACCCACCAAACGCGCTTAGCCGACAGGGTTCGGTGTTGCTGGCGGCCTTTCGCCGCTCAGAAATAGTAGTTCGGTTGATAGCGGTGATCTTTGGTTTCGACTTAGGACGAGCCCCGGTAGTGACCTTCTTTGATTTGGGATCGTGTCGATGGCGGATGATCACCCTCGGGGGCTCCGAAGAACTGATACTGATGCTTTCCGACGGAGAAATGCGCTCGTCGACTAGCGCAGGCTGAGCTGGTGCCTCGCTGCTCGCAGCGGCAATTTCAAGTCGATCAGCCTTCGCCAACGCAACATGTGAATCGGAAGTGCCTACGGTTGTCTCGACAGGGGGCTGGACGACCACTACCGCACTACGCATTGGAGTTCTGAGTTCCATTGCCGCTAGTACTCCTACACCCAATGGGATGAGGAGGCCCACCAACACCATCTTCAGCATTATGCTTCTCCACTTGTTCAGTGGCGGTGAAAATTCTCCGGTCTAATGCGACAACTTGGTGGCGGCTCACGGAATAACTCGACCCCCGTAGAGCCTGTTTGCCGATAGGGTTAACGTCGGCCCGGATGTTTCCGACGCGCGAATGTTGAATGGAGGAACAAGATCGCTTGCCAGGCGGAAAAGGAGGCTCGCGCCAGCCGAACGCGTGGAGAAAAAGCAAGCGTAGCCCGGATGAGTGACTTGTCCCCTAACTCAACGAGCGTAGGCGGAAGCGACATCGGGGTTGGTAATGCCGAGCCCCGCATATCGCTTTGCTCATGCGAGCTACCTGCATTTAGATCGTTAAGATTTTGTCCGGCAGTAGCTATCCTCGTGAATGATCCACGAGGATGACGCGACGTGAAGGCGTCTAGGTTGGGATGCCGATTTCTTTGATCGCCTGAGCAGAGATGTCGGCCGGCTCGCGGATGCCGGTCTGTGCAACTTCGATGATTTTCTTGGCGAGAAGTTCAGCCAGCGGATCGCCTCGGTCAACGATGCCGATGGCGCGCAATGCTTGCTCATAGGCGGTCGTCAAGCGGCTGATCTCTTCAGGCCCCATCGGCATATTTTGCAACAGGCGATAAATCGGCATGGGGCTGTTCCCCTCGGGTGCTTTCGGTAAAGCATCATACCACGGAAGTTCGGTGCGGGAACAAGTGGCAATCGAACAGCGTTTATCGATGAGGGCAGCCGATGAGGAGGAGGCGTACATGCCAGTTCTGCTGCTTTGGGCCGTCCCGACCGTGATCGTTGTCGGTGGCCTCGGATACTATTTTCTTCGTGTTGTTCAATAAGCGGAATTGCGAGAGGGAGGGAAAGGCCCGGCTCGGAATAACGACCGGGTCTTTCTCGGCCCTTGAAGGACGCTTCGCGATGGCAGACAAGCGCGCTTTGAAATTGATTGGCATCATCTTTGCCGTTTTGATCCTGATGGTTATTTCGATGGCGGCTGCAGTGGTGGCCGGTCACGCCGCGAGAAGCGTCAACGGTCATTATCTTCAAGTGCCAGACCTTCATGACTAGCTCGCGGGAATGGGCGATGCAGCGCGCGGGCGCGACGGTCATTGTCGCATTTGCCGCGAGTATGTGGGTAGCAGGACAACGAATGTCGCTCCGCTCGTCCGGGTTGCGCTTGTTGAAACCATAGAGGCGGTTACGAGCTGATCGCAGAAGTTAATCCGGGCCTCTGAGTTCAGAAGAAGAAACCCAATTGCGGTCCGGAGACGGCCCGATCTTTCTGCCTCGCCGCAGATTGGCGGCTTGAAAGATCGCAACCACAACAATCACAGGCAGTAATCCAGCTGCGCCCAGCAGACCTAGTTCCATCCACATGGCAGCGCTCACTCTGTTACGCCCCACATCCATAACGTGTCTGCCTCAAAAGCAGTTCGACCGTGATCGTCAAAAGTCGCAGGAACCCAATTCCGTCTTCGGCGTTGCGCCGTAGGATGGGTAGAGCGAGGCGAAACCCATCACCTATCGACGTACGCGATCATCACCTATCGACGTACGCGATCGATGGGTATCGCTTCGCTCCACCCATCCTACGTGCTACGTGCAGCACCGTCTTTGCGATGAGTGTCCTCATTCCGAAGCCGTTCGTCCTTACTCCCAGCGCATCGCCATCTCGCTCGTCGGCCCCCACCCCAGCCTTTCGTACAGTGGCCGACCCTGCTTGGTCGAATGCAGGATCGCATAGCCGACGCCACGTTCGCGCGCCCTCGCCTCGGCCAACGCCATCAACTGCGTCGCCAAACCCTTGCCGCGGTGTTCGGGCTCGACGAAGACGTTGAGGATATACGCGCGGCGGTGGTCGGTCGGATGGCTCGGATGCGGCGGCCCAGTCGATGATCATCATGCCGAGGCCCGCGATCACGACGCCCGCCTCCTCCAGCATCCAGCCGAAATAGCTGCCGTCGCCAAGTCGTGGTGCGAGCCATTGCTCGAAAGCCGCCGTCATCTGCCGCAGCGATTCACGCGTGCGGCCGGAGGCGGCGAACATTCGCTCGCGGTGCTCGCAGATCAGTTTGAGATCATGTTCTGCGACGGGTCTTGCTGTGATGGCCATGAGGCGCGGTCCCCAGTAGCGTGTATGAAGGATGGAGCGACTTGTTCGCCGTAGCTCCTCCAGCGAAGGCGGAAGCGATACCCATCGCCCCTCCGCGCATGGAGTTAAGGGTAAGTTGGCTGCGCCCATTGCAACACAGGGAAACTGCTATATGTTAGATTCATTCGATCAGCCTGTGCCTTGTTGAATGCGCCCGCAGGCTCAATCTCTCGCTCGTCTGACGCCCGTCGCGCTTTTCCACGGATGTACTGGAAAGCGCTATGCCCGTTCGGCCCAAGGGTTGAGCGGGTTTTCGTCGTGAAATTGAGGGGAAGAACATGGTTAGCAGAAAATCGGGCGAACCTTCCCCTGAAAGCATTGCGAGAGCAAATCGTCTTAGGATCGCGGCCGAGGAGGGAAAAAAAGCTTTGGTCGATGTCGAACGGCAAGCTATTGCGGTTCGCGAAAACATGGCGCGCTTGCGAACTTTGAGGGAAGCCGAGGAAGCGAGAAGGCGCGAAGACGAGCGTAATGCGGCCGACGTGCCGGCAACCAAAAGCAAGCGGAGGAAGTCAGCTTCCAAGTAGGAGGGAAGCCTGGCTCGATGTCCATGACGGGGCTATCGGCACGTATACCCGACTGACGCTCACTGCGGTCCCTGCCACGCGAACATTCGGCAGCTGCCGCGCGCGGCGACCAGACGTCTCCACTCCATCGCTAACGCTTTGGCTTGCACGCGGGCAGTCGGCTGCGAATGCCTGAAACAGTTCGACGGCTAACGTCGAGAATGGCTTTCGAGAGCCTTTCGGCGCGGGGCCGCGCACCAGCCTCAGGCTTCGGCTTTGATCGGATCTGCGGAAGTCTGGGCTTCATGGACAAGCCCGCAGGTCCAGCATCTCAAGGTCCAATGCTCGAAGCCGGGTCTTCCCGGCACAACGCGCAGCACCTTCACGCAGGCCTGGCACATCGGACAGCGGGACAGAGTCTCGCGGGGCGAAGGCTCGTTGGTCAGTTGCGGGTCGAGCATGTGGCGCTCCCAGTTTGCGGCGGGAGCACAACACTCTCAGTCACCGACGGTTGCCATGGACGAAGCGGTGATGACTGATAGCTTACACCGAAATAACGCCTAGCGTATGTCAAGTAAGGGTACATAGGGAAGCTGCTATCGCTGTTTCCGGAAGTCGATACTGCGCAGGATGATGCCGGGCGATGCCCCCTCGAACTCGCTCAACTGATATTTGCCGGCGGTGCAGGCTTCGACGCGCTCACGCAACCGCATGAATTTCGTCTCACGCTGGCCCGTTCTCGCGCGCACCACACCCTCCAGCTCATCCATGGCGGACCCGCAGGAGCGTCATACGTCTCACTCCTTCAAAGCGTCGCGCGATCATTGCCTCAGCCCTGCTCGGTGAGCCGGTCAAAATCCTCAAGAATGGCGGCGACGAGGTCACGGTGCCGCGTGTCGTCCGGCGGCAGTCCTGCGGCATACAGCGTCATAACGTAGCGCGCCTTGACGGCCGCCTCCGGCCACGAGGCGGCGGGAAACGACAGCAAGTGACGTTCGATCTCCGCTTGGCGCTCGCGCAGTTCCAGCGCATGGGTCTCCACCTCCGCCAGCGCACGGCGGAGGTCGGTCGCTTTCTGCGCCGCCATCCCACGGTGGCTATCGAGGTCGAGCGGCTCGTCAGCCATCGGAAGCACTCGCATCGACGCGCTGCGCGTCCGCCAGATCGACCGAGCCAATCGAGACCATCTCCGTTGCGAGGCCGCGCGAGCCTTTCGCCGGCACCATGATCATGGTGGCGACGCGACGGAACGCCGCGAACGACAGTCCGTCGATTTTCTCCTGATCGGTGATGACCTCGTAGTCGCCGGCGGGCAACAGGCGATCGATGCCTCTGATCCGGAACGGGTGCTTGAAGGTAACGACTTCACGTCGGGACACGATAGCCACGTGCGCCTGCCTTTCCTCGAAGACGCCTGCGCCGGCGTTTGCCCCGAGAGCAGCATGCGCCCCTTCAGTCCCAATAGCTATCGCTTTTCTTGCCGCGCGACGAATAGATTCCTTGCCGCGTCCTGCGCGCGCTCATGCCGCGGTTGGCAGGAAGCGTGGTGGCGCTCGCTATTGTGGGGATATCGGCGTAGGGTCAGCGATCACCGCATTTCCTACGGCATCCATCGGTGACTGAGGGCCGCGCGCTCCCGCCGCAAAGAAGCAGGAGCATTCTCTTGCGGCAATTTGGCTTGGCCGAGTGGATCGTGCCGCCCGTGATCATCGCAGTGTACCCAGCGATCATTGTGATCGCGGTGGCCGTCCTCCATGCCTAAAGCGTTTTATAGCGAGGCCGGCACTCATTCGCTCAAGGCAAGCGCATTGGGAAAACAAGCGCGAGCTGCCTCCAGGCGATCGCAACTGAAATACCTGATCGGCGGCAATCATGAAGGCGTCCGCGAAAATCTCGGCCGCGCTACGGCGGCGGCCGCGCTCAGGAAGGCCAGACAGCTTCTGCACCAAGGCTATGTGGACGTGAGGATCTGCACCCCGCGCGGGCAGGTCCTCCTGGAGAACGAATTCAATCATCTCGAAAAACAGGAGGAGACCGACATGGCCAAAGAGCGACGCGGCAATCGGGAAGTCAAGAAACCCAAGAAGGAAAAGATCAAGGTGATAGCCGCCGCGCCCAGTCAGAAGGCCGGGGACTGGCAACCGATCTTGGGTTCCAGCAAAAAGAAGTAGTTGCGTGGGGGACGCCAACGCAGAACTGCGACCGACCGCCCACTTCCTCAGCGATGCTGAAAGCCGCTGATGCATGCCTTGGGGTCACCCCTCTACTATGACGGCAGCGCGTCGCAAGGTGCCCCCCATCGGGAGCACTCCGCACATGGGTTGTGAGCGGCACGACGGCGGTCATGATCGCGACCTTCGCATCCGGGTGTAGGACGTGACTAATTCAATTGCCCAAATTGCGACGCGCTGAAAACGCGTTTCGCCGGGCGGCAGCCAGCGATCCAGTATTCCAGAGACGCCAGCGATAGAGCCGATGGGCCGCGGCGTACTGGGTATCCCGCCTGCGCGGAGTACGATGAGTTCGGTGCGAGGAGAGCATTCGGGTACGGCACGAGAATCCCCGGTGTGCAATTGCACACCTGACGTCTGGTCCTTCGGACCATCCCGGAATGACCGTCTCAATATCCCCCGTTAACCCTTTGCTAACCATACACCCGGCAAATATTGCCGGGTGAAGTCGAGTGTCGTCGGCCGCGTAAAACGGGAGGAACCCCGTGGACGCCAGTGCGGTGCCTCACTTTCGAACCGGCGGCCCTTCGGCCGCCGCGAAGACGTTTGGCGCCCGCGGGCGTCAGTCGCGGGGGGATGCGGCTACCATGGTCGATGTCACGGCGGGTCAGGGCGGCGCAGGCACGGGCGGCAAATTTCCGAGCCTCAGCGAAATCGGCGATATCCTCAAGCGCGGCGATCTGGCGCTGGCGCTCGGCGTCCTCGTTATCCTGGTGGTGCTGATCCTGCCGTTGCCGGCGATCGTGCTCGACCTGTTCCTGGCGATCTCGATCACGGTGTCGATTCTGATCCTGATGACCTCGCTGTTCATCCAGGCGCCGCTGGAATTCTCCGCATTCCCGACCGTGCTCTTGATCTCGACCATGCTGCGGCTGTCGCTGAACATGGCCTCGACGCGACTGATCCTGTCGCACGGCCACGAAGGCACCGCGGCCGCCGGCCACGTCATCGAGGCCTTCGGCAACTTCGTGATGTCAGGTAATTTCGTCATCGGAATTATCGTGTTCGCGATTCTGGTGATCGTGAACTTCGTCGTCATCACCAAGGGTTCGGGTCGCATCGCCGAAGTCGCCGCCCGCTTCCAGCTGGATTCGATGCCCGGCAAGCAGATGGCGATCGACGCCGACCTCTCCGCCGGCCTGATCGACGAAAAGACCGCCAAGGCGCGCCGCAAGGAACTCGAGGACGAAAGCGGCTTCTTCGGCGCCATGGACGGCGCCTCGAAATTCGTCCGCGGTGATGCCATCGCGGGCTTGCTGATCGTGTTCATCAACATCGTCGGCGGCATCATCATCGGCGTCGCCCAACAGGGCATGAGCTTCGGCGACGCCGCCCGCACCTATACCATTCTGACCGTCGGCGACGGCCTGGTCACGCAGGTGCCGGCGCTGATCGTCTCCACCGCGGCGGGCTTGCTGGTCTCGAAGGCCGGCATCACCGGTGCGGCCGACAAGGCGCTGATGAAGCAGCTTTCGGGTTATCCGCAGGCGCTCGGCATGTCCGCCGGCGTGATGCTGGTGCTGGCGCTGCTGCCGGGCATTCCGATGATCCCGTTCCTGGCGCTCGGCGGCGGCGCCGCAGCGCTGGCCTGGAAGGCGCGCAACCGCAACGGCGCCGCCAGGGAGGCGGAAGCGGCTGCAGCGGCAGCGCCCGAACTCGCAGCCGCAGCCGCCCAGGCCGCTGCCGAAGAGCCGATCGCCACCGCCCTCAAGATCGACGACCTCAAGATCGAACTCGGCTACGCGCTGCTGCCGCTGGTCAACGGCCCTGACGGCACCGACCGCCTGACCGAACAGATCAAGGCGCTGCGCCGCTCGCTCGCGATCGAAATGGGCTTTGTGATGCCGGCGGTGCGCATCCTCGACAACGTCCAGCTCGAGGCCAACACCTACGTCATCAAGATCAAGGAAGTGGACGCCGGTTCCGGCAAGATCTGGCCGAACCAGTTCATGGTCATGGACCCCGCCGGTAACCAGGTCGGCGTGCCCGGCATCCACACCGTTGAGCCGACCTTCGGCCTGCCGGCCACCTGGGTCGATGCGGCTCTGAAGGAAGAGGCCTCGCTGAAGGGCTACACCGTTGTCGATGCGGCCACCGTGCTGTCGACGCACCTGACCGAGCTGCTCAAGAACAACATGAGCGACCTGCTGTCCTATGGCGAGGTGCAGAAGCTCCTGAAGGACCTGCCGAAGGAGCAGGGTGAACTGGTCAAGGACATCGTGCCGAGCCAGGTCACGGTCTCGGGCATCCAGCGCGTGCTGCAGCTCCTCCTGGCCGAGCGGATCTCTATCCGCGACCTCTCCACCATCCTCGAAGGCATCGCGGACGCGCTCGCCTTCTCGCGCAACCCCACCATCATGGTCGAGCATGTCCGCGCGCGGCTAGCGCGCCAGATCTGCGCGCAGAACACCACCTACAACGGCTATCTGCCGCTGATCGCGCTGTCGGCGCGCTGGGAGCAGGCGTTCGCGGAATCGATCGTGGGTCAGGGCGAGGAGCGCAGCCTCGCGATGCAGCCCTCAAAGTTGTCGGAGTTCATGACTTCCGTGCGCAACGCCTTCGAGCAGGCGGCGCGCGAGGGCGAGGCGCCGGTACTGGTTACCTCGGCTGCAATCCGCCCGTTCGTGCGCTCGCTGGTCGAACGCTTCCGCTCGCAAACCACTGTCTTGTCGCAGGCCGAGATCCATCCGCGCGCGCGGCTGAAGACGGTCGGCAGCGTCTAGGAAGGCGGGCGGCGGGGCGCAAATCAGCGGTAAAAATGGCGAGGCGATTTCGCCACATGCAAACGGTTTGTTAAAATCGGGAAAATTGGCGAGATTCTGCGCCGCCAGCGCTTCGGCTGGCATAACGTATTGTAGCAGATAAACAATCGTTCATTTTCGTCGCCCGCGCGCGATCCCTTGATCGCAGCCGTTCAAGTCTTTTCACCGCCTTGTGATCGCCCCTTTGGAACTGAACGGCGGATTCCTACGTTTCCTGACGCGAGACGTTGAACCAACCTGCGGACGCATCCAACAAATCCGTAGGCGGGAAGGCGGCAGGAGACTTCCATGAACCACTCGATCTACAGCGCAGATCGCACGACCCATCTCAAGATCGTGGTCGTGGCGCTCGTGGCAGGTATCGTGGTCGCCGGGTTCAGCATCTCCGCACGCACGACCTCGGATGACGGTCTCACCCAGACCGCGAGCACGCGCGTGATGAAGGCCGGCAAGCCGGTCGCGATTACCAGCTCAGGCAACTCAGTCGTACGCTAAAGGAGAGATTTCACGGAATTCACGCGGCTCTTTACAGCCCCCCAAAGTCGCCGTGTGGATAATCAAGACCCCAACTACCCCCAAGTTGACTACGAAAACGCCCGCTCCCCACGGGCGTTTTCTTTTTGTGGGGTGTAGCGCCGTCGGAATTGTACCTTAGCCTAATGTCCGGAATGCCCATCGCCAGTAGATGATTTGTCACCGCCTAGCCATTCGGTCCCTGTTCCTGAACCGCTTGCATCTTTGTCCGATTTCACTTTCGTGCCTTGGCGAAGCGCAAAACCGATAAAGCCTACGAGGAGCAAGAGAGCGAGAAGTGGCCCCAGCCAGGTAGGCACCGCGAACTCCATTTCGATCGTCTTAACGTGGCGGAGCGCCAGCCGGCACCGTCTCGATCAGCTTGCCGGTAAAGATCGGCGCCGAGGTCGGCTTGCCGCTCGGCGAGCCGCCAGCCTGCTCGACGGTAACCGCATAGGTCGCGGCGTTGATCGTGCCGGCGTCGAAGTCGGCCAACACCGGACGCGCGGTGAAATCGCTGCCGCCGATCACGCCGAGCGAGCGCGGTTGCGGCAGCTTGTCGGAGATCAGCCAGAGCTCAAAACTCTTGCCTGGCTCGGCGTCGGCACCGACCTTGCGGACGGTGAAATTCTTCGTCGCCGCATCGACCGTCAGGATGAACGCGGGCGAGCCGCCGTCGCGCTGCAGCAGCGCGACATATTGCGCTGACGGCACCGGCGATGGCGCCGGCGTCTTCACCTCGACCGTCTGGATCCGCGGCTTTGGCCGCAGCGCCTCGGGCAACAGATCCGGCTGATAGACCTGCACCGCCAGCATCGCGACCAGCGCCGCGGCCAGCGCGCTGGCAATGGAAGCGATACTGCGCCAGCGCCTGGCCCGGGCGGCCGACAACTGGATGACGTTGGAATTATCAGCGGCAGCCGGCGGCGGAGCGGCAGCCGGCGCTTCGGCTGCTGGTGGCGCCTCGGCCACGGCAGGTTCGGCCGACGATGGAGACGGCGGCGGCTCGTGCAGCACCAGCGGCGCCCGTTGCTCGGTGGAATGTCCGATCGCGGCCTTGATGTTTTCCCACACGATCGGCCGCGGTTCGACGGAGCCGACCATCTGGTTCAACACGCCGAGCCGGTATTCCCAGGCGTGGACCAGCGCGCTGTATTCGGTGTCGACGGCCATCATGGTCTCGACCTGCGCGCGCTCGTCGGCATCGAGGGTGCCGAGCGCGTATTCCGCGGCGAGCGCGATATGGTCTTCGCTATGGGCCATCGTTCAAGATCCGGACCGCTAGAGCCCGAGACACTCCCTTATATCCATCATGCTGCGGCGCAGCCACGTCTTCACCGTATTCACTGGCGTCTCGAACTTGGCGGCGAGCTGCTCGCGGCTCCAGCCGTTGTAATAGGCAAGGAGCACGAGCTTCTGCCGGTCCGGCTCGAGACGGCCGACGCATTCCAGCAACCGCTTCAACTCTTCCGTCATCTCGCGCCGCGCCAGCGGATCGGGCGAATCGGCGGCCACTTCCATCGCGGCCGGCTCCTCCTCGATCGAGCTTTCGCTCTTCTTGCGCACCACGTCGATCGCCCGGTAGCGCGCGATCGACGCCATCCATGTGATCGGCGAAGACAGGGCCGGGTTGAACTGGCCAGCACTGTTCCAGATCTTGACGTAAGCCTCCTGAATGACCTCCTCCGCGAGATCTTGACGCCGCAAGATACGGAGCACGACGCCGAAGAGTTTCGCGCGCGTGGCGGCGTACAGGCGCTCAAAAGCGGCCTCATCCCCCTTCGCCACCGCGGCAATCAGCCAGACCAGCTCCGCTGGCGTCAGCATTCAGCGTCCCCCAAAATCTCGATCCTTCACCCGCGTCCTACGCCGGAGCCGACGAGAAGTTTCGTAGCATACCTTGCGTCAAAAGGGCCACCAAGTGGCCCGGGCCGGCGAGCCCGCAACGAAAAACCCGGGCCTTGTGGCCCGGGTTTTCGATTGTGTCGAAATCAGCGGAGGCTCGTCAGGCGACGCCAAGCCGGGCGCGCATCAGGCCGATTGAGTCCATGTCGGCCTGCTCCCGGGCGCTCTCCTCGGCGCGCTCGCGCGCCTGGTCGCGCTCGTCGAGCAACTCGACCTTCTTCAGCTCCTCGAACGCTTCGCTCAACAGGCTCTTGGCGTCTTCGAGCTGGATGCGCAGTTCGTCGGCGGAGCGGGTCAGGTTTTCGCGGCGCTGGATCGCGGCCTTGGCATAGGTCGGGTAGGCGAAGTGGGTCGGATCGTTGATCCCGGCCCGCTCCTGCTCGGTCTGGATTTCGCGCTCGAGATCGACCGACATGCGCTGGAAGTCGGCAATCATGCCTTCGATCTGGGTAACCCTACGGCGCTTCTCGTCGACCTGAAATTTCTTCAGGCGGATCAGCGTTTCTCGTGACTTCATCGACTCATACTCCCCAGAAGTCCCAATCTGAACGCGGGACGGAGCCGGCTCCCCGGGGGGCCCCACCGGCGTCGTTAATCATGTGCCGGGGATGATGGCCTGACAAAGTTAGCGTTCCGTTTCCAAATTGCCGAGGATGTGCGCCAAGTGGCGATAGCCGTCATCCAGGCTTGATTTTTCATCCTTGGCCTGGCGCAGGAAGCCTTCGAGCGGCTCATGCAGCTTTACTGCCTCGTCGACCTCCGGACTGGAACCCGCCCGGTAGGCGCCTAACCGGATCAGTTCCTCCATATCGGCGTAGGTCGCCATCACCTGCCGAGCCCGCGTGATCACGGGCAGATAGTCGGGATTGGCCGAGCGCGGCATGGTGCGCGAGACCGACTTGAGGATGTTGATCGCGGGAAACCGGCCACGTTCCGCAATCGAGCGTTGCATCACGATGTGGCCATCCAGAATGCCGCGTACAGCGTCCGCGATCGGCTCGTTATGGTCGTCGCCGTCGACCAGCACCGTGAAGATAGCGGTGATGGTGCCGATGCCGGTTCCCGGCCCTGCCCGCTCCAGCAGCTTCGGCAGTTCCGTAAACACCGTCGGCGTATAGCCCTTGGCCGTGGGCGGCTCGCCGGCCGACAGTCCGATCTCGCGCTGCGCCATCGCAAAGCGCGTAACGGAGTCCATCAGGCACAGCACGTCCTTGTCCTCGTCGCGGAAATACTCTGATATCGCGAGCGTCAGATAGGCGGCCTGCCGCCGCATCAAGGCGGGCTCGTCCGATGTCGCCACGACCACGACCGAGCGTGCCAGACCCTCGTCGCCGAGATCCTCCTGCAGAAATTCCTGCACCTCGCGGCCACGTTCGCCAATCAGGCCGATGACGGTGATGTCGGCATCGACATTGCGCGCCAGCATCGACAGCAGCACCGATTTGCCGACGCCGGAACCGGCGAAGATGCCGAGCCGCTGGCCGCGGCAACAGGTCAGGAAAGTATTAAGCGCCCGCACCCCGAGATCGAGCGGCGGGCCGACGCGCTTGCGCGAATGCGCCGGCGGCGGCGCGTTGCGATAGGGCATCGGCGATGGACCCTGCACCAGCGGCCCCTTGCCGTCGATCGGTTCCCCCATGGCGTTGACGACGCGGCCGAGCCAGGCCGGTGACGGCCGCACCTGACTGGCCGCGGTCGCAATGACTGCACGGCAACCGCGCCTGACACCGTCGAGCCCACCGAACGGCATGACGACAGCATTGCTGCCGGAAAACCCGATGACCTCTGCCGGGATGAGTCGGTTCCCGCCGGTATCGATGACGATCCGCGCGCCGACCGACATTGCATGGATCGGCCCCGCGATCTCGACCATCAGCCCGCGCACGCCCACAACACGGCCATATATATTGACGCCGTCGATATCGCCGATTTGCTCCGCGAGTGCCTTCATTGCGAAAACCTTAAGTTTCCACGTTTTAGCCGGTACCGCTTAACCTCGTGTTTACCCGCATCATTAATCATTGCGTCACTGTCTTTGGTGACTGAGAGCGCTTGCCCGTCAGAAGAAGGGCAAGTCGCGGGAGTCGGTTAGGCCCGCCTCTTAATGTGGAGACTGAGCGCGCACGGTTAGGAAAAGCTGCTTCGAAGCAACATCTTAGGGCGATTCGATAAAAATTGCACTTAAAGAGCTTGCGAACCGGAATCAGAGTTTGTTAACCATGTGTCTGTCAGGATCCGAATCAGTTGTTCAAAGGCGTTTTGAGTGCCGCAAGTGCGGCCGACCTGACGCCCGGAGCGGCGGACTACAAGGGGACTGGCATGCGCGTTTTGCTGATAGAAGATGACAGCGCCGTCGCGCAGTCGATCGAATTGATGCTTAAATCCGAGAGTTTCAACGTCTACACGACGGACCTCGGAGAAGAAGGCGTCGATCTCGGTAAGCTTTACGACTACGATATTATCCTTCTCGACCTCAACCTGCCCGACATGTCCGGCTACGACGTGCTCAAGCAGCTTCGGGTATCCAAGATCAAGACTCCCATTCTGATCCTCTCCGGCCTCGCCGGTATCGAGGACAAGGTCAAGGGTCTCGGCGTCGGCGCTGACGACTACATGACCAAGCCCTTCCACAAGGACGAACTGGTTGCCCGCATCCACGCGATCGTGCGGCGTTCCAAGGGTCACGCCCAGTCGGTCATCCAGACCGGCGACCTCGTGGTCAATCTCGATACCAAGACGGTCGAGGTCGGCGGCCAGCGCGTGCACCTGACGGGCAAGGAATACCAGATGCTGGAGCTGCTCTCGCTCCGCAAGGGAACCACCCTCACCAAGGAAATGTTCCTCAACCACCTCTATGGCGGCATGGACGAGCCGGAGCTGAAGATCATCGACGTCTTCATCTGCAAGCTGCGCAAGAAGCTCGCCAACGCCTCCGAAGGCCGCAACTTCATCGAGACCGTGTGGGGCCGCGGCTACGTGCTGCGCGAGCCGCACGAGGCGGACGAGCGCATCCCCGCCTGATCAGGGTTTACAGCTAGCCAGAAGGCTCACTCCATCCGACTGGACCCCGCCCGAAACGGCGGGGTTTTTGTTTGGGCCCGCAGCTTACCGCGACAAATTTCGCTTCCCCCGGATTGAAACCCGCTTGGCGGTGTCTCGTAGCTGACTGAATTGTCCGCAAACGAAGGGGGAAGCCATGGAAAACGTCAGACTGGTTGCCGCTATCGCGCTCGGATCGGCATCGGGCGCGCTCATCGGCTATTCGGCGCTCGCCGGCGGCGACAAGGTCGCCTTCCCGGAGAATTTCGACAAGGGCACGCTCTACGCCACGGTCGATCGTTACGACAACAAGCAGTATCGCGAGCTCTTTGCGACGCCGGCAGCGGTCGATGCAGTTCGCAAGGGGCAGCCGATCCCGAGCGGCACGGTGCTGATGCTGGTGCAATACAAGGCGCAACTCGATGCGGCCGGCGAGCCGCTCAAGGATGCCAACGGCCGTTTCCAGAAGGGCGACCTTGTCGCCTACACGGTGATGGAGAAGCGCGACGGCTGGGGGACCGAGTACAAGGACGACATTCGCAACGGCGAATGGGAGTATCAGGCGTTTGGCCCGGACAAGAAGGTCAACGACAAGGCCAATTTGACGGCCTGCTTCACCTGCCACAAGCCGCATGCCGGGCAGGATTTCGTTATCTCACTGGCGGGCCTGAAGGGCACGCCCGAAGGCGCCATGGCAAAGCCCGCGCCGGGGCCCGGCGTGGTCTCGATCGCCGACTTCAAGTTCGGGCCGGAGACCGTCGTCGTCGGCAAGGGCCAGACCATCACCTGGCACAACGCCGATTCCTCGCCGCACCAGGTAACAATCACCGGCCCCAAGGCGCAGCGCTCTTCGATCGCGCTGAAAGGCCAGACCACCCAGATCACCCTCGCCGATGCTGGAACCTACGACTACATCTGCGGCCTGCACCCGGCCATGAAGGGCAAGATCGAGGTCAGGGAATAGCCGGCGGCGTCAAGGCTGCTATATGGAGGATTTGCGAACCCCGCCCGAAATGGCGGGGTTCTTGTTGGGCAGATGGATTCTGTCAACTGGGCTATCGACAAGGCCGCCGGCAGCACTTTGCCGTGCCGTGGCGGCGCAGGCCGACCGACACGGCATTCTGACAGTCAGGAGCGCGCGAGGGCGTCGAGCTTGCCTCGAAGCTCATCAATCGCCGGCTTTGCAATCTCGCCAGCACCGGGCGTCGCCAGCACCTTGTCACACATCTGGTTGATCGTGGGGGTCGCGACCACAATCAGCTTTACGAGGGTGCTCCTTCCTTCAGGAGAGAGCTGCGTCGCGCGCGAGCTGACCTCATTCAATTGAGCTGTTGCCTCCCTCAGTTTGGGCAGGGCAGCCTCGGCCGATGCGGCATCGGTGATGCCGGGAAGCACGGTCCTGATGGACCCAACCGAGGAGTTGATCTGGTTCGCCAGATTCATTCCTCCGACCGTCAAATCCGTCGGCGCCGTCCCCACGGTTCCGGTCGCGGTCCGCGTCGTGGAGGGAGGCGACACCTGAGCGACCTGGTCTTCCCCTGAACGACCAAGGGCTAACCAGATGAGACCACCCAATACCACCGCCGCGACCAACCAGTACGGCCAATACGGTGCCGATGTCCTACTCGCCACCGCCGAGGCTGCCTGACCAGCCCCGTAAATGGTCCGCTCCGAAGCCTCTGCAGCTCGGCCGCCAGCCGCGCTGGCTGTCGCCGCACCGCTGCGCAAGCTTTCAGTCGCTCCGTCAATGAGACCGGCGGCACTCAACTGACCGGCGAGACCGGACGGTATTGCCGCGGCGATCTGATCCTTCTGCGAAGTGAGACGAGACACCAGCCCACTTGCGTCAAGACCCGTGCTGGCTTGCTGCTGACCTAGCGCACCAAGCACCAGCGGGCCAAGCATGCTGAGCATCGACTTGCTGGTGCCTTCACCGATCCCCGCGAACTTGCCTATCGTCTGTGCCATTGTGTCCAGCGTTCCGCCACCGAACAGGCCCGAAAGCATGTTCGATCCCGTTTCCGCCAGCGTGTTCTGGCCGGAACCGCCGATGAGATTCTTGAAGCTCTCAAGCGACTCGGATTGCTGTGTCAGCGTGTTGGTGAGTTGCCGTGCCCCATTAGGAGTGGAGGCAACGTCAGCGAAGCTTGCAAGGAGCGCGGGAATCGCACCTGCGATGGCTTTTTGCGCAACATTGCGATCAAGACCCAGAGCAGAAGCGATCTTCGCTATCATGTCCGGCGTGAGGCATTGCATCACTACAGAGACCAGGTTCGTGGCCATGGCGATCCTCCTGAGCAGAGTGCAGGTATTTTCTCAGGTAGTTCGTCCAGCCCGGATTGCGTCTCCAAAGTTTAATCACCTTATATTACAACCTCCCCGGGCCGATCCGAGTTCCACGAAAGCTGCCACGATTTCACCCACACCCTGCGGGCCGCGGCTGCTGCGCAAGCCCTGTGAAGCTCACGAGCCAATCCCCGCCTGACCTATGACGAGCTGCAAGGCTCACTTCTCCCGACTGGACCCCGCCGCAAATGCAAGGTTTTTGTTCGGACAGAGAATTATTGGGATTGAACCCGCCGCCCCGATGCGCCGACTGACAGATCGTGCGACCCTCAGGGACGCACGAGTTGGGGCGAATTCCATGATCCTGCAATCGCTTGCCGGGCTGCCGGCGTTTCTGGTGTATTTCTGCACGGCGATCGTCGCCGTGGTGGCCTACCTCTTCGTCTACACCCGCGTCACGGCGCATAACGAATTCGATCTGATCCGCGCCAACGAGCCTTCGGCCGCGATCGCGCTGGGCCTGAGCCTGCTCGGCTTCGTGCTGCCGCTGGTCAGCGCCATCACTCATTCGGCCAATGTCTGGGACTGCCTGATCTGGGCGGGAATCGCGCTGATCGTGCAGATCATCGTCTATTACCTCGTCAGGGTTCCCGTGCCGAAGCTGTCGGAGCGGATAGCGTCCGGCGAACTCGCTGCCGCGATCTGGCTCGGGCTGTCCTCGCTGGCCGCGGGCGCGCTGAACGCCGCCTGCATGGTCTACTGACCATGGCAGACAAACCAAACCAGGATTTTGGCAAGCGCAAACCGGTCTCGGTGCCGACTTCGCCACGTCCCGTTCCGCCGCCAGCCAAGCGCTCCGGCCATGTCGCCCTTCTGTTGATGGGTACCTTTGCGGTCGGCAGTGCCGCCTACACGCTGATGCCGAGCCGCACCTGCGAGCAACCGTCGAACGCGTACGCATCGCCGACGCAAAACCCGGCCGAATGCTCGTCACGCAGTTCTTCCTCGAGCTCTGGCGGCGGCTCCGGCGGCGGATCGTCAGGACGCAGCAGCTATTACAGCAGCGACTCCTCCTCTTCCTCATCATCGAGCCATTCCTCGTACGATTCCGGGTCGCACTCGGCGCAGCGCGGCGGCTTCGGCTCGTTCGGGCACGCCATCGGCTTTTCTGGCGGCTGAATTTCATGCAACGCATCCCCTGCCCCGAACGCGACGATTGGCGTGCCACCGCCGAAGGCGTTGGATTTAGCTTTCACACCATTAACGGCGAACGCTATTGGGACGAACGGGCCTATTACGCGTTCACGCTGAACGAGATCGAACGGCGGATCGAGGCACCCACCGCCGAGATCGACGCGATGTGTCTCGAACTGGTCGGCCGCGCGATCAAGGACGAAAAATATCTGCGCCGGCTGAAGATACCGGAAGCGTTCTGGCCGCTGATTTCCGAGAGCTGGCGCCGCCGTGACCCTAGCCTCTATGGCCGGCTGGACCTAAGCTATGACGGCTGGAGTCCCGCGAAACTCCTGGAATACAACGCGGACACGCCGACCTCGATTTTCGAAGCGGCGGTTTTTCAGTGGACCTGGCTCGAACAGGCGATGGAGCGCAACGTCATCCCGAAGCGCGCCGACCAGTTCAATTCAATCCATGAGCGCCTGATTGACGCCTGGAAGAAGCACGGTGGCGCCAAGCATCTGCATCTCGCGGGAATGACTGATAATCCCGAGGATGGCGGCACGCTGGCCTATCTGCAGGACACCGCGAGCCAGGCCGGCTTGAAGACCACGCTGATGGACATCAAGGACGTCGGGCTCGGCGGCGATGGCCGCTTCGTCGATCTCGAGGACCGCGCCATCGAGCTTGCCTTCAAGCTTTACCCCTGGGAATGGATGTTTCAGGACGCGTTCGGCGCGAAGCTGTCGAGCGCGCCGACACGCTGGATCGAGCCGCCCTGGAAAGCGATCCTCTCCAACAAGGGCATCCTCCCCCTGCTGTGGGAGATGTTTCCGAAGCACCCCAATCTGCTGCCGGCCTATTTCGAGGACGATCCAAAGGCAACCATGCTCGGCTCCTCGTTCGTCCGCAAGCCGCTGTATTCGCGCGAGGGCGCCAACGTCGCGCTCGTCAGTGCCGGCACCACGCTGGCGGAGCAGCAGGGCCCGTATGGCGCGGAAGGATTCATCCGGCAGGCGTTCGCGTCGCTGCCGAGCTTTTCCGACCAGTATCCGGTGCTCGGAAGCTGGCTGGTCGATCACACGCCGTGCGGGCTTTCGATCCGCGAAGACGAGAACCCGATCACCGGCAACACGTCGCGCTTCGTGCCGCACGCGATTCTATAGCGCGGCGGGCATCCGAGGCACGGGCTGAAGAACGAGATCAGCGCGCTGCGGCAACCGCCCGCAAAGTTTGCGGCACCAGGGTCGACGCCCCCACCCTGATCACCGGAGCGATGTTCGGACGATAAAGTCCACGCCGATCCGGATAGGGCTTGAACGTGTTGGTAATGCCGACGACGGATTCGGCCGCGCCCAGCGCCAGCACGCCATCGGGCTCCAGCATCCGGGACAGCCGCTCGAAAATGTTGGTCTTGGTGTTCTGATCGAAATAGATCAGCACGTTGCGGCAGAAGATGACATCGAACACGCCGAGATGCGAGAAGTCCTGCAGCAGGTTGAGCTGACGATGCTGCACCATGCTGCGGAGCTCGGCGTTGATCTGCCAGAGCTCGCCGTTCTGGGTGAAATATTTCACCAGCAACTGGATCGGCAATCCGCGCTGCACCTCGAACTGGCTGAAGATGCCGGCCTTCGATTTCTCCAGCACCGCCTGCGACAGGTCGGTCGCAACGATCTCGGTACGCCAGCCGGACAATAGCGGTCCGGCCTCCTTCAGGCACATCGCGATCGAGTACGGCTCCTGCCCCGTGGAGGAAGCCGCGCACCAGATGCGCAACGTGCGGCGGGCAGCGCGCGCCTGCACCAGCGCCGGGATCACCGTCTCCCGCATATGATCGAACGGGATCTTGTCGCGGAAGAAGAATGTCTCGTTGGTGGTCATCGCCTCGACCACCTCGGCCGTCAGCGCGCTGGCCCCGCCCTTCATCTTTTCGACGAGTTCGGAAATGCCCGGCAGGCTGGACTTGCGCGCGAGCGGCAGCAACCGGCTTTCGACCAGATATTGCTTGTCGGCGGAAAGATCGAGCCCGGAGCGCTCTTTCAGAAGCTTACGCAGATACTCATAGTCTGAAGGCGTCACGAACGATCTCCCGAAAACAACCGAACCAGTTTGGGCGCAATCTGATTGAGCGGCAGGACTGCCGCGCAAATACCTGCATTGGCGGCCGCGCCCGGCATGCCCCACACCACGCTGGTGGCTTCGTCCTGGGCAATCACGCTGCCGCCGGCGGCGACGATCTCCTTGCCGCCGCGCATGCCGTCAGAGCCCATGCCGGTCAGGATCACCGACATGATGCTGCCCTGCCAGACGTCGATCGCGGAATTGAACAGCGGGTCCACAGCGGGTTTGCAGAAATTCACCGGCGGTCCGTCGTCGAGCGCGATCGCCGTCTCGGCGCCGTGACGCACGACCCGCATGTGGCGGCCGCCCGGCGCAAGATAGATCCGCCCGGGCTTGACGATCTCGCCGTCAACGGCCTCATGCGCCGGCCGGCGGCTTGCGCGCGCCAGATGCTCGGCGAGAATGGTGGTGAAGGTCGGTGGCATGTGCTGGGTGATCAGCACCGGAAAGCGGTCGATCACCGGCCCGATGTCGGCGACCAGCGCCATCAGCGCCTGCGGACCGCCGGTCGACGAGCCGATCAGGAGCACGCGCGGCGCCAGCATGCTGAAGGACCGGCGCGCGAGCTGCAGTTGCGGAGCCGGCGCTGCGACCGGATGGGGCAGCACCTCGCGTATCCGGTCGGGAGCCGGCGCCAGCGCCGGGCTCGCGGCGGGCGAGGCACGACGGCGGGCTCTGGCGCCGAGATGACGGATCTTCTGGATCAGGTCGTGGTGGAAGGTCTCGGCGGCGGATGCCTCGCGGGTGCTCTCCGGCTTTGGAATATAGTCGGAGGCGCCGAGCGAAAGCGCCTTGAAGCTGATCTCCGCGTTGCGGCGGGTCAGCGTCGACGCCATGATGATGACGAGGTCGCGCTTTTTCGCCAGCAGTTGCGGCAACGCCGAAATGCCGTCGAGATCCGGCATTTCGATATCGAGCACGGCAACATCCGGCTTGATACGTTCGATCTGGTTGACGGCGTCGAGACCGGTACGCAAGGAGGCGGAGACCTCCATATCCGGCTCGGCGCCGATCCAGCGCGAGATCATCCCGCGGATCACGACGGAGTCGTCGACCACCATGACGCGCAGCTTGTCCTGCCGTGTCGAGATTGGCGGCGGAGACTTCGTTAACGCAACACTCATTACTTCACCCGACCCAACTCAAGCGTACACTTACAAGAACAACGCCGAAGGCCGCTGAGCCGCCGGGATCACTAACGCGAGAGTCAGAGCAGACCGACTTCCTGGAACTTCGCGGTGACGATGTCCTTGTCGAACGGCTTCATGATGTACTCGTTGGCGCCGGCATGCAGCGCACGCGCGATGTGCGCGACGTCGTTCTCGGTGGTGCAGAACACCACCTTGGGCGCGTCGCCACCGGGCATGCGGCGCAGATTGCCGAGGAATTCGTAGCCGTCCATGACCGGCATGTTCCAGTCGAGCAAGACCGCTTCGGGCATTGCACGCTTGCAGGCTTCAAGCGCCTTCTCGCCGTCCTCGGCCTCGACGATCTGAAAGTCGAGACCTTCGAGGATGCGGCGTGCGACTTTTCGGATGACGCTCGAGTCATCGACGACCAGACATGTTTTCATTTTAGGCCTCCAATTGCACCAGATCCCAAGAGGGATGTTTTCATTCCAGCTTCGGTCTTCATGCCGCCATCAGGTCCGGCACGATTTCGAGAACGCGATCGACGTCGAGGACGACCATGAGCTGGCCGTCGAGGCGGTGAACGCCGCCGGCGAGCTTGGCCATGCGGGGATCGAGGTTGACGGGGTTTTCCTCGCAGCTGGCGTCGGGCAGCCGCAGCACCTCGCCGATCTGGTCGATCAAGAGGCCGTAGGACTCGCCGCGCAGGT